>CAZRDM010000003.1:78106-130997 GCA_964598845.1 uncultured Candidatus Bathyarchaeia archaeon | reverse complement strand
ATTCGACCATTTTGAACCCTCGACTTCCGCCATATTGTCATGTCTACGGGTTTCTTCGCTCCTGAAGTTCGTCATCCCATCCGGTCCGCAAACCCGTTAAGGTTTGGTCTTCTGGAGCCCTTGGCGGGATCTTTCCTGTCGTCATACCTGGCTAGAGACCGTCACTCAATCGGTTCATTGTGTCTACGGCCCCACTTGGAATGCGACAGGCGGCCCCACTAAGTCACGCGTGACCAGTTCCTATATGGATTTTGCCTGGGTCTCAGAGTTCCTCCCGTCAACTTGTAATAGTGGGCAGAGAGAAACTATGTTCGAGCACATTTGATTAAGATCGGCTTGATAGGGAAAACCAATGCTGGAAAGACCACTTTCTTCAACGCTGCTACATTATTGAAGGCGGCTGTATCTACCTACCCCTTCACCACGAAGCGACCCAACATTGGACAAGCATACGTGAAGACAGTCTGCGTGTGCAAAGAGTTCGGCGTATTGGATAGTCCAAGGAACTCCTCCTGTATAGACGGTGCCAGATTTGTTCCATTACAGCTCATCGATCTGCCAGGCTTGATTAAAGGGTCATGGATGGGGAAAGGCCTCGGCACACAGTTTCTTAGTGTGGCAGCGCAAGCGGATGCCCTAATCCACATCGTAGACGCTTCAGGGAGTATAGATGCGGATGGGAAGATCACGAAACCCGGGATGGGGAATCCCGTTGCAGATGTTTACGATATAGAAGAAGAACTGGTGAGATGGTTCGTAAAGGTTGTCGAGAAGACCTTCAGAAAACTGAAGAAGCATCCCAAGAAGGCGCAGTCCGTTGAACGGGGCCTCATCGAGGACCTTGCTGGTCTCAAGATCACCCCCGACCATGTTAAGAAAGCATTGGACAAGAACTCGTTAGCTGAGAAGGGTCTCGATGAGTGGAAGCAGAACTATATCTGGAACTTTGCGAGGGGTCTGCGTGAAATTTCGAAACCCACAATCATAGTCGCCAACAAGATGGATCTGGCGCCTGCTGAGAAGAACTTTGAGAAGCTTAGCAAGGAATTCGGACACGCCTTTGTGGTACCAGCGGCAAGCGACGCAGAATTGGCGCTTCGAAGGGCTGAGCAGAAGGGATATGTGGAATACGTTCCGGGCGAGGAAACTTTCCGAGTTAGAAGCAGGGAGAAGCTCACGGCTGAACAACGCGAAGCTCTGACGTATGTTGAGCAACGTGTCTTCTCAAGATGGATCCAGACTGGGGTTCAGTTCGCACTCAACACATGCGCCTTCAAATTGCTGGGCCTGAACGCCGTCTATCCGGTCGAAGATGCCGAACGTCTCTCTGACAAGAAGGGCAATGTACTTCCCGACGTTTTCCTTGTTCCGTCGAATGCCTCGGTTGGTGACCTAGCCACGGAAATTCATTCGGAGCTTGCCAAGACGATGATTTACGCGATAGACGCGCGGGCAAAGATTCGGTTGCCAGCTGACTATCGTTTGAAGGATCGTGATGTGATCAAGATCGTCGCAGCCACAAGGGGGAAGGAGTAGGACTACGTCCCGACCATCTTCAACAAGTCAGCCTTTGTAATGATGCCCCTAACATGCCCTAGTTTAGTGACTAAGACGGCTGGCTCATATTGTAGCAAAGCCGATATCACCGAGACTGGTGTTTCCTCACCGACTATTGGAAAGGCCTCCTCCATGATCTTCTCAACGGGCTGCTTGGAAATATCATCGGGTCTCGGAGAAGACATTAGCCTCTGAAGAATTCCCTTTTCGGTGAGGCTGCCGACAATCTGGTTTCCGTTGAACACGGGGAGTTGTGAAAAACCAGTTTCGCGCATTATGCGAACTCCCTTCGCAACAGGATCCTGCACTTCAATTCCGATCACTTTTGCATGACTGATATCCCTAGCTTTCATTTCGTTACGTCGTTCTAGATTCTCCAGCGTATCGAAAATTGCCTTGGTCTTGAGATATGAGGGGCTGATTCTCCCGCTTTCTATTTTAGCGATCATAGACTGACTGACGCCTGACAACTTCGCTAGTTCTTTCTGGCTGAGGGCAAGAAGCCTGCGGCGACGTCCAATCTCTTCAAGAGGGGGTAACATTTCCGGGAAACCTGTTTCCGAAGGTTATTCTTAGGGGAATATTTTCTTGTCGCAGATTTATATTATAGGAATATTGGACTTGCGCCAACAACTTCCCAGCTGATCCATGCATGAGTAGCCCCAGGAATGTCACATTGGAGAGTGAACGAAAAGAGACGGCCGTTGCACTCAGCCGCATGCCGAGTAGGTACCTGTTTACCTCGGAGAGCGTGACGGAGGGCCACCCCGACAAGGTGGCGGACCAGATTTCTGACGCCATACTTGATGAGATCATTGCAAGAGATCCGAACGCGAGGGTTGACGTTGAAACCCTGATAATGAAGGGGACGGTGATCGTCACTGGGCAAGTTACCACAACGGCGCATGTGAAAATCCCTCAAATCGCCCGGGGTGTTCTACGTGACATCGGGTTCTATGATGCAAAGGTGGGCATTGATTGGGAGGCATGTGGTGTTCTCGTATCAATAGAGGAGCAATCTCCGGAAATTGCGATGGGTGTCGATAAAGAGGACATGGGCGCTGGCGACCAAGGCATGGTATTTGGCCATGCAAACAATGAAACTCCCGAACTGATGCCTCTACCGATCGTTCTGGCGCACAAACTGGTGAAAAGGCTCACAGAGGTGAGGAAGCAGAAGCTTCTTGATTACTTGCGACCGGACGGGAAGTCGCAGGTGACGGTTGAGTACGCGAATAGCAGACCGAAACGAGTGGAAGCGGTGGTACTCGCAGCTCAGCACAATGAACTGGTTGCCGTCGACCAATTGAAAAAGGACATCATCGATAAGGTGATTAAGTCGGTTATCCCTGCAAGCATGTTGGACGAGAACACGAAATACTTCATAAACGAAACTGGAAGGTTCACGATAGGCGGGACGTTGGCCGACACCGGTCTGACTGGCAGAAAGATAATCGTTGATACGTACGGTGGTGTCGGAAGTCACGGTGGAGGATGTTACTCTGGGAAGGATCCAACCAAGGTAGACAGATCGGGAAGCTACATGGCCAGGTACATAGCCAAGAACATAGTCGCTGCCGGCCTCGCCGATAAGTGCGATGTTCAGATCGCATACGCCATCGGCGTTTCCCGCCCTGTTTCAGTGATGGTACACACATACGGAGGCGGCAAGGTATCCGATGAAAAAATCACTGAGGCGGTGATCAAGACCTTCGACATGAGACCCAAGGCTATCATTGGACACCTACGACTTCTCAGGCCCATATACAGGAAAACGGCCGTTTACGGTCACTTCGGAAGGGATGACCCGGATTTCACGTGGGAAAGAACGGATAAGGTCCATGAGCTAAAGAAAAATCTCTAACTACTCTCAAATCCCGATGCCCTCTTTTTCATGTTCCACTGTCAAATAGCAAACGGTACGTTGAATCAAGGAATATTGAGATCAGTCGTCAGCATCAGGTTCATTTAACAAAGCTTGAATTGTTCGAATAGGTGGAATTAGGGCCCAAGGCAAAATGTCCAAGCTGCAATCGATCGCGACGGCAATGAAAATCGCTGGTAAGGCACTAGCGTCGCTTCTAGTCGTCTTCTCCGTGTTCAGTTATTTGGTTTCATTAGCGCTCGGCCCATTTTTGTTCTTCTTCACGACAGACGGTTTAGAGGCTGCATCACGAATGGTCAGTGAACTGCCGATAGATCTCTTCATGGCCATCACGATCCCAGTGCCAGTGGTGGTAAGCTACGGTGTCCTCTTCATCGCCATCTGGGCAGTCTTCACACTCTGTTTGATTCTCGCCTGGTTCAGTCGTGATGGGTTTCCCAACACGATGAAGAATGCTCTCATGCCCTCTCTTTCCTTGGCTAAGACTAACTTCCTCTTCATGATGCCCCTAGCGGCCAGCGCCTCGTTGTATGCTTCGATACTGCTTCAGCAATTTCAGGAAACACAGGGAATCCAGACGGGTAGCTTAGTTTTGCCACCAAATCCCTATGTTATTTTGCTTAACTTGGCCTTTGCTCCTCTCCGTGAAGAGTTTGCCTTCAGGATCACTTCTATTGGAATACCGGTTGGAGTCTTTCTGGTTTACACACATCGTTACGACTCGAGAGTCCAGCATTGGAAAAACAGAGTGATGTTGATTCTGCTTGCTATGTTGAGCCCCGAACGCGCCAAGGCCAAGATGGGTTATAGAAATGTCAGCTCAAACGGTTTCATTAAAGGAATAAGTCCGCTGGAATGGGCCCTCATACTCCTGACCTCCCTGACGTTCGGATTAGCACACTACCTGTTAGGTGGGGGGTGGCAGGTTGGGAAGATAACGACCGCCTTCCTGGCTGGGTTGGTCTTCGCAATATTGTTTGTGTCTTACGGAGCTTATGCACCGATTCTGTTACACTGGTTCTTCAACTACTACTTCACAGTCTTAGACATGGCCAACTCGACCTATGGCGGAACGTTCCGCGTCCTCTCGGATGTTGTTGAGTACACGAACTTAGCCGCGGGGCAGATCGTTATGGTGATATTCCTCTTGGTTTCCGCCTACAAGTTAGCCGATTATCTGACGCTCCGAGTCGCCGGTTTGCATGGCAGTGAGACAAGCGGTTGATTCGACAATCTTATACGGAAGCCCGCTTCTTTCGAACAAGGTGCAGGAGTTTGCATCACCGCCAAGTTCAACACTAGTAGCGCAACTTCTCTCTTATGAGCAAGACTTTCCGCGCAACATCGATTCCGGTGACTTGGAGAATGAGCCTGAGGAAAGCTGAGACAGGCAAAGAATTTTCTCCACAGCTTGTCGAGAAACGATGGGATCATGATCTCGAGCGGAGACTATTCGAGGATTGGCAGAAAGAAGGGATCTACGACTTCAAGCTCGCGAAGGTGAGGAGACCCTTCGTGATAGACACTCCTCCTCCCTACCCCTCTGGTACATGGCATATTGGGGCGGTGGCGCAGTACACGCAGATCGATATGATCGCAAGAACTGCACGTATGCTTGGAAACCAAGTCTTCTTTCCGATAGGGATTGACCGCAACGGTCTGCCTGTGGAGATCTACACAGAGAAACGGTACAACATCAAGATGCGCGATGTTCCAAGAGAGAAATTCATTGAGCTGTGCAAGACCGCGCTCGACGACCTTGAGGATCAGATGCTCGCAATAATGAAGCGAACCGGACTGAGCGGAGATTTCGCATCAAAATATCGCACGGACGACGACCAGTATAGGAAGCTCACCCAAGCAACTTTCATAGAACTCTGGAATAGAGAGCTGGTCTACGAAGCCACACGACCGAACAATTACTGCCATGAATGTGGAACAACGATAGCGGACGCTGAGGTTGAATACGAGGAACTACCAACGCGGCTCGTATACGTAAAATTCAGAATCAAGGAAGACGGCGAGCCCCTAGTAATAGCTACAACGAGACCTGAACTCATTTGCTCATGTCAGCTTGTGATTGTGAATCCCTCTGACGCTAGATACAGCGCTCTTCATGGGAAACATGCCGTTCTCCCAATATACGAGCGACAGGTAGAGATCAAAACGCATTCGAGCGCCAAACCTGAATTCGGAACTGGAGCGGTGATGATCTGCAGCTACGGCGACTATACCGATGTTCTTCTCTTCAGAGAATTCGGGTTACGCGAGATAGTAGCCACTGATCAGGATGGAAAACTGACAGAAGCAGCTGGTTCGTATCGAGGGTTACCCATCATAGAGGCGAGGTCGAAGATTATTCGAGACCTTGAGTATCAGGACCTCGTAGTCAAGATAGAGAATATCAGTCATAGAACGCCCATTTGCTCCAGAAGTAAAACGCCAATCGAAATCATCCCGATGAAGGAGTACTACCTGAATCAACTGGACTTCCTGCCGAAGCTCAAACAGCTTGCAAAGAAGATGGTCTTCCATCCCGATACTCACAGGCAGATTCTCCTAGACTGGGTGAATTCAATAGCGATCGATTGGCCGATCTCGCGCCGAAGATTCTACGCGACAGAGATCCCAGTGTGGTATTGTAAGAACTGTGGAAAACCACTCTTGCCTGCAGGTGGGAGATATTACAGGCCATGGAAGGACGCGCCCCCCATTAAGAAATGTAACGATTGCGGCTGCCTACAATTCCAGGGTGAGACAAGAACTTTCGACACTTGGATGGACTCCAGCATCTCGGCGCTATTCATAACCAAGTATAGGCGCGACGTAAAGTCCTTCAAGCGGGCATACCCTACAACTCTCAGACCTCAAGGTAAGGACATTGTTAGAACTTGGCTTCATTACTCGATCTTGCGATGCTACCAACTGACGGGGCAGGCTCCATTTACGCACGCTTGGATTGGCGGTTTGGGGATGGACGAGCAGGGACAGGCGATGCACAAGAGTAAAGGCAATGTGGTAGAGCCTGAGCCGATTATCGAGAAATACGGTGCCGATTCATTCAGATTTTGGAACGCCTCTGAGGCGTCTCAAGGCTCTGACTTCCGCTGCTCCGAGATGCGTGTCTCCGGAGCCCACAAGTTTCTCACAAAACTCTGGAACATTTCTCGATTCATCTCCGCCTTTCCTCAACCGAGAAAGGCGAGACTGTTAAGCAGCGACAAGTGGATACTTTCGGAACTGGCGGGCGTCATTGAGCGGTGTATGAAGGGCTATCGAGATTTCAACTTCTTCATCCCAGCTACCGAGATTCGCGACTTCGTCTGGGAAACCTTCGCCTCACACTACGTTGAATTGGTCAAACCTCGAGCCTACGGCCAAGGATTCTCAATCGCAGAACAGAAAGCCGCATGCTACGCTCTTCATACAGTGCTAAGGAACGTACTTCTCTTGCTAGCACCTATCACGCCCTTCATGGCGGACCATATCTGGCGACAACTATACTCAAAGACAAGTATCCATCTCGAGAGATTTCCAAAGCCCGCTTGGGCAAAATCTCATACGCGCTACACTAAAGCCATGTTGGCTTTCAATCGTCAAGTGTGGAAAACGAAGGAAGAGAAGAAGCTGACTCTTCGAGATCCCATAGAAGTGGAGATCCCGAAAATTCTAGCCCAATTTCGGAATGATTTGATGAGGATGCATTCATTGACCACGAAGTCGTGATAAGGGAGCGTGGGGCCGCGGTACCTCTTAAGCATTCAAGGCGCATAGATCTCGAGCAACGAACGGGAAATTAGTTTTGTCAGTTAGACTGAACTCGCAGATTTCCTTCGTACGAGTTTCAATAAATGTCTCAGGTTCTTCAGAAAGTCTTTGGGCTTCGGCTGATGGGCCCATACACAGGAGGGGGATCCTCCGTGGGCTGAACTCAAGCTCGGCGACAAACGATTCCCACTGCACGGGGAGTAGAGAGCCGTGCCAACGCGTGTAGAATGGAATAGTGCTACGCAACAGGATGAATGGACAGAACGGGAGCAAACACGAGAAACCCACACCATTTAATACCACAATCATAGTTCTAGCGCTTTGATTTCGATGAAAGTATCTGAACTGAAACCGGGAATGAGACGGGTAGACCTCGCGGGCAAAATTCTCGAGATCTCTGCGCCTAGAGAGGTCACAACAAGAGCAGGCGAGCAGTCAAGGGTTGCTACCGCTGTCTTGAGTGATGATTCTGGCAGTGTCAAATTGACCTTGTGGAACGAACAGATAGACCAAGTCGCTACAAACGACCAAGTGATTATCGAGAATGGCTATGTTACTAGCTTCCGAGGCGAAACCCAACTCAATGTGGGACGCTATGGGAGGCTCAATGTTCAGAAGTAGCGTCTTCTTTGAGAGTATTGTTCCCGCGGCTAGTGCCAAAGGTTGACTGTTGACGATCGATTTGACGAGATTAAGCGACTTCTTGATTCAACAATAAGCGAATTTCAGTCACTCTTCCAGTCAGCTGGAGGATTTGAGGACTCAAGAGTTGGAAATGGCTGGTACCCTGAGAAATTAGTTCCGGACGTTTACTATTTACATCCGAAACCGTTGGAGGATCTTCTAAGGGTAGCCGAAGGACGGAAGCGGTCCCTCTTTCGGCATCGAGTCTTCTCTTTCTTGAAACCCAAGGACGGCGAAGTACATACAATCGAAGAACCGAAGCTCAAGCTCATCCCATTCTGGAAGATCAAAGGGTTTCACGAGTGTTTCTATTTCAGGGGGAACTCCTACAAAATTGATCTTCCAGAGGATGTTATCGCAGTAGAGGTGGAGGGGAAAATCAGGGACATCGTAGGACAGGAGTCAAGCGATTCGCAGAGGCTAACGAACTTGACGCGACGCCTACTCGGAAGGCGTGATGCTTTCGTTGCGAGATCCTTTCATCTAAATGACGTAACGGAACTAGCCTACATGTATAGGGAAGGTTCCCTCTTCGTCGACGCCCAAGGTAGGGGGCATCTTGAAGCTGAGGCCTTCTTTGAGGGAAAGGTGCCGCTCGAAAGGGCGGGTCTCAAGGAGTTGGGTGAGAGGTTTCCGAGCGCTCAAGTTCTGCCGAGCTACGTCTCTAAGGAAGACTTGGTGCGTAGACTTCACGCGATGATAGTAAGACCGCCTGCGGCGTTTTCTAGAATCCTTAGCAATAGATTCCAAGTGACGGACTTGGTTCAGTACTTGATGCCCGTATACTCCTTTACTTTCGAGTGGCATGGGCAAAGGAAGGAGCTCGGCGTGCACGGCTATACCGGCGGCGCCTTCGAGTAGAAAGCCACTATCCCTGATCGGCGTCGGAATTTCTGTGTCAGCTTGCGAATGCGGAAGTACAGTCGTCTTCCGTATCGCGAAATCGTCCACCTACCCAGTAAAGCAGCAATAGTCAAGAGCGCCAATAGACCAGCGAAGAGGTAAGGTTGAGCGGATACCTCATAGGTCGCTGTCCCTGAATTGCCGAAGGCATCGGAAGCATAGAGACTCAATCTCCAAGTTCCGATTCGGAAGAGGTCTGAAAGTGTGGTTGAGTATGAAGTGCGCCAAGCACTGATAACCGGGTCGTAGGTTAGCCTGAGTTCTGAAGTGGACGTAGCGGAGGAAACCAGAACTCTCACGGTTCCATTCAGTAGCAGCGTTCCATCCGGATATGCTACCTTCGAGATCAGGCTGACTTGCCCGAACGGGACTTGGATCTCCGTCCCATTTATCTCAGTAGTTAGAAGGAAAGTCGCATTCCGCACTTCGAAGTAGTCTGAAAAGACATCTGCCGAACCACCCTTGTTACCGTAGCTATCATCGAAGGACATAGCTGGCAATTCAAAGCGATATCTCATGCTAAGAGTCGCGTTCACGGGAATCTTGCTCTCAACCTTCCAAACACCGTTCACTGCGTCTACTAGAGAAGGAGCAACGGATTCTATTGACGTTTGGTTCTGCAGAAGAACAATTGGAAGAGTGTCCTCCATTGATTTTGTCACGGGGCTTTCGTCAGGATATTTGAAAACAAATGATGCATGCGCCGTCTCGGTGCGCTCGTAGGATGATTTCGGCTGCTTGGCCACGTTGACTGAGATAATAGCCTGTGTCACGGTGAACTTTGACACTGACACATATTCCTTCTGCGCGTCATCAAAAATCCCCGTTCCATCCACGAATATCGTATATACGTCAGTAATCGCATCCTCAGGTATTCTCCAGGTGTGATTGAAATCGCCTCGGGGATCGGAAACAAGTGTGGCTTCATATACGAAATTGCCAGCGGGATTGCGAATTGTCAGCTTAAAGCTAGTCCCGGGAAACAGGCCTCCGCCCATTATACTAACTGACAAGGTCCTCTGCACAAGCGGAGTTACCGGTCCCCAAATTCCGTAATGGGCTATCGCTTGAGAGTCATCAATGGATGACGAAGTTGAGACACTTACAAGGTGAGTGCCTAATGGAGACTCAGCACTGATTGGCAGAGTGACAATAGGAGGAATGAGACCGTTAGCATCGGGCGTGAAAGATGTCCCAGAAAAGAGTGTAGCAGTTTCTGTTGGGGATTTCGTCCAGACATGATAGAGTTGATTGATTGTATAACCAGAGCCCATGAGTGTAACCTGCTTGTCTCTTTGCGTGTAAAGAGCCTGATCCGTCGAGAGTGTGGGTGCTGCATGTATGGGTGGGGCGACGGAAATAGATACGAGGATGATCATCGCGAAAAGGACTGCGGCGACACTGGTCCTTCTCATGCCAGACTCCTTTCCAGTGTTCCCACCGTTTGCGGTCTTCACTTACTCGGTTGGCGCCGGGAGAGGGATTCGAACCCCCGAGGCCCATAAGGGCCACAGGCTACCTTTGTTTAGATCACTCAAGGCCTGCGCCTCTGGATCGCCACGTGGCGTTAATCCACTCGGCCATCCCGGCTAGCTATTGCCTGAAGCCGATTCCTATTTAAGTTGCCAGATGATTTGCCGTTCCGCAACAGCCGAAGAGGCTTTGGGTGGTGCCAAGATTCGGGTACGAGTTTCTGCCTCACACTACTGATGCATACATTCAAGCGACTGGTGCCACATTCGAAGAGGCGCTTGAAAACGCTGGAAGGGCCCTCTTCCATACTATGTGCGATGTGAACTCGATTTCTCTCGAATTCGTTGAGGAGGTTGAGGTCCAGGGTGCAGATGAGGTCACACTCCTCTACGGCTGGCTCGAATCACTCCTACTGAAATTTGAACTCGAAGGCAAGGTATACGCTGGCTTCGAAGTCGTTTCGGTGCGACGATCAGACGGTTTCCGTGCTCATTCTAGGATTTCAGGTGAAAAGTACGATAAGCGTAAGCATGGCGGTAAGGTTGAGGTGAAAGCCGTCACCTACCATAGGATGGAAGTCATTCGTAATAAGGCGGTTGTCATCGTTCGCTTCATTCTGGACCTCTAGGTTTCTGCGCTCTAAATCCCGCGCATGGCCTTTCTGAAGTCCGGTATCAACGTTAATTCAGTCGGGTCGACCCGTCTTAGGACAGCGAGGTAGACGGAGACGTAGTCACTGATGGTTATGGCTGTGAACAGCTGACTCAATCTGTTCGGCCCGCTTCCACTGAGTTCGAGTACTGTTGGGAAGTGAAGTTCATTCAGTACGGCATAGAGTCTTTCCCTCGTCCGTTTCTGGCCATCCGTCTCAGTTAAGCTGCGCACCATAATTGGCTGAACTTGGGTAAGTTGACCAAGCGTTCGCAGTCCTTCAACATCGTCATGATAACCTTCTGGAAGTGCACAATAGAAGGCTGGGATCTTGCTGTTCTCATTGAGTTCATTCTTGAAACGCCGTAGCACGCTTACGTTTTCCTCGCTACCGAAAAGCAGCGGTAGCTTGCCAACCAATGCTTGAGCGATTTGCTTCGCTTGGTTTCGGGGCGAAGGTACGGTCGGTTTCACTCTCTCAATCTCAACAGCCACTGAATCAGCGGTTTCCAAAAGTAGTCGATCAGCGTCTTGGATGATCCCTGCGGCGCCGAGCACGAACATGGCAGCAGAAACGAGTTCGGGCAGGGCAAGTCTAGTAAGCATCCCAGGTTGGACCTGTACGTGACGTATTCTTTCCTCTCGTGACAGGGAAAGAAGTCTGCCGCCTGATGTAATAGTCACCACGCTTGCCTTCCGTTGTATCGCCTGTCGCAACAAGCCCAGGGTTTCTTCGGTTTCGCCGGAGTAGCTTATCGCGACGAAAAGTGTCTGTTCTCCAACGAAGTATGGTAGAGTCAGGGCCCTGCAAACCGAGACCGGTACATCTATGGCATCTCTGCATTGGTCGACCAAGATGTCGCCGACTATTCCTGAACCTCCAACTCCACCAATCACAATCTCCCGTGGCTTTGCGAACGTTCCACAGGTCAACGGCGCATTGGGCGGTACAGAGAGACGTGCTGGAGCTTTCTCCATCAGTGATAGAGTGTCGGAGCCATCTACCCTGCGCAACGCAGCCATATCGTCCAAGCTCATAGTAATCGCTGAACAGAATGACGTCTTACGCAATAAGATTCATCTTTGACGGGAGATGTGCTCGCTCGTGACAGGGAACTAGGTTGATAAGTGCAACTCGATGGGGTGGTAAGCTTTCTGCAGCTATCCCGGCGTCATTGGTTTCTGATACGCCACATCTGCGGGAGAAGACGGCCAAACTTGGATTGGTTGCCCGAGCTTGCTCGATGTTCGGCGTCGAGGAAATCCTGCTCTATCCCGACCACATTCAGGAGAATCAAATGAGAGAGCTGGAGTTTTGTGAACAGATTTTCGGCTTTATAGAGACGCCACAATACCTTCGGAAAAGGTTGTATCGACTTAACCCTCAACTTAGATTCGTAGGCATTCTTCCTCCACTGCAAACTCCGCATCATAGTGTTGCCTCTTCCATCCGCGATTGCAAGGTTGGCGACTTGAGGGAGGGTATTGTAATGGGCCGTCGAGGGGACGCGCTCTTGGTTGATGCCGGGCTGGAGCATTCGGTTGAATGTCATGGAGACTTACCAGTCGGAATTCGCGTAACAATAGTACTGAAAAACCTTGAGAGAAATCTAGTGGGTGAAGTCGTCGACAAATCCAAGATAAGCATATATTGGGGCTACAAAGTTAGACGGTCGAAATTCAGCTTAGGAAGCCTGTTAGAAAGGGAGGAGTTCGATCTAAAGATCGGTACGTCTCGTTATGGTGCGCGAATAGTGGACCTATGGTCGGAGATCGGTTGTTCACTTAGGAGTATGAAGTCAGCGTTGGTGGCGTTTGGTTCGCCGCGAATGGGTCTTCGGGAAATACTCGGACAAGAAAATAGGAAAGCCGAGGAGGCCTTCGACTTCTTCGTCAACACCATCCCAGACCAGAAGGTTTCCACGGTGCGCACTGAGGAGGCCATCCTGATCTCTCTGGGCCTGCTGAATTTAATGAGACTAAGGTGACACGAATGACGAAGAGTGTTGACGTTTACGATTTGGAAGGCAAATCGGTTGGGAGAGTGGAGCTTCCCCTATTTTTCGAGACACCCGTCCGACGAGACCTCATTAAACGTGCGGTTGTAGCTCTACAGAGTCATATGTTCCAGCCTCAGGGGCGCGACCCCATGGCGGGAAAGAGGACTACAGCTGAATCAATAGGAGTCGGTCACGCAATGTCCCGCGTCCCGAGAGTGAAGGGTGACAGGTATTCCAGGGCAAACGAGGCGGCCTTCGCACCCGGAACCGTGAAAGGCAGGCTGACTTTTCCACCCCTTTCAAGCAAGCGAATTCGGAAGAAGATTAACAAGAAGGAACTCCATCTCGCGACACTTTCCGCCTTGGCCGCCACATCCTCCAAGGAACTCGTCCTAGCGAGAGGTCACCGAATAGGAACCGACCGAGAATTACCATTAGTAGTTACCGATGATATCGAACAAATAGCCAAGAGCTCTCAGGCTGAGAAGCTACTTAAGAATCTAGGTATCTGGGACGATGTCGAACGCGCCTCTCGCAGGAAAGTTCGCAGCGGGAAAGGTAGCGCTCGAGGCAGACCTTTCAAGAATAGAATCAGCGCACTACTCGTTGTTAAGAAGAAACAGGGCGCGGAGAGGGCGTTCCGAAATCTCCAGGGGGTCAAAGTCGTGGATGTTGCAAGCTTGAATGTTGATGACCTTGCGCCAGGCGCTCATCCCGGCCGCCTGACGATATGGACAGAGTCAGGGTTCAAAGACTTGAATGTGCGATTTGCAGGTGCTTCGCAATGAGTAAACTGGCCGCCAATGAGGTGATCAAGTATCCTCTACTGTCAGAGGATGCGGTTACCCTTATTGAGTCGGAGAACAAAATCACGTTCATTGTCGATATCAGGTCTGACAAGCACGACATCAAACGGGCAGTTCAGGAACTGTATGAGGTCCGCGTTGATCACGTCAGCGCCCTAATAACGCCGGAAGGCGAGAAGAAGGCTTTCGTAAAACTGTCACCGGACTTCAAGGCCGCGGATCTCGCCGTCCGCCTGGGAATACTTTGAGCTTTCAAGTAAGATCGTAAGCGGCAACATTAATTAGAACAAGACCAAAGCAAGAGACTGTGAATCCTGGATGCCTCACCAATTCAGCTACAGGGGACACACGATCGAAGAATTACAACAGATGTCCATGGACGAATTCATCAGACTCCTTCCCTCGAGGCAAAGAAGATCGCTCAGTAGGGGTTTAACGGCAGACCAACGGGTACTGATGGAGCTCATTCGTAGTCTCAGACGCAGTCGTGGTAAGGACGCTAAACCGATCAAAACCCACTGCCGGGACATGGTCATATTGCCCGAGATGGTCGGCCTCACACTGCTCGTCCACTCTGGAAAAGAGTTTGCATCTGTCGAAATCAAACCTGAGATGGTGGGACACTACCTAGGGGAATTCATCATAACAAACAAGAAGGTAGTACACGGAACCCCAGGTATCGGCGCTTCTAGGAGCTCAATGTACGTACCACTCAAGTAGGCTGTCGGAATTAGCCGCTACGCTTCTTGGCCACTAGAAAGAAAGGCGTACCCATCAGCACTCCCACGAACAGCGCCAACATGGTGGACTGCAAACTCACTGAGCCTTGAGTAGGCGGGGCAGCCTTGACGGCCTCGCGCTGCGAAGCCATAAGCTGAGGAATCTCATCCTCTGCCTGCGTGGTCACAGGACTCGGGCCGGAAGCCAAGGCTATCCCGACAATGATCCCCAGTACGGCCGCCAACCATAGGTTCTTCATTGTCAGATCTACTTCACCTGTCGTTTCACGTTGGTTAAGTCTAGAGTTTCGAACACCCCGACCTAGAGGACTCGTTCCCTCCACATTCTGGCACACTCGTACCAAGAAATGGCCGCGCCTGTGGCGCCGAATACAAATGGTGCGGGTTCAACATATCCAGATTGAATGACTGCTTGTATGGTGTACGCTGCAAGCGCCGTTGTAAGGAAAATTGCATAGAATAGATAGCGAGGTAGAATCAGGCGGCCGACTTTCAGGAAGACTTTGAGTGTTCCAACCTGAACATGCTCCTTTAGGGAGTACTGCCCCATCGCATCCTTTTCAGCAATCCCAAGTTCGCGCAATTTCTCGAGATGATAGAGAGCAGTGCTGGGGCTCGACAAGGAAAGAGCCCTTTGTGTCTCACGAACTCCGACCGGATGAGCCATCTTGAAGAGGTGCCAATAGACTCTCAAGGTAGTGCCGTGAATCTCGCTTTCCTTGGAGAGACTTCTGTTCTCAGGGTTCATTCCAATCTGGTCACAAAAACGAACAGACGCGCTAGATAGAACTTACCAGTCGCCTTTCTCGGGAGTTCGCGGCCTAAACAACGTTTTTTAGTACTACCGCGCAAGTGCACGGGTTCACGGTGCAGAACCAATGCCTCAATGGGGATACTCACTCAAGGAGTTTGACCCAGAACGGACTGTCAAATGCTCTGGCAGAGAACTCAAGATCTCCCCAAAGGCGGCCACCGAGATCTGTAGAAAGCTTCGCGGGATGAGGCTCGATGCGGCTAAAGAGCTCTTGGAAGCCGTCACAAAGAAGAAACGTGCAATAGCGTTCCGGCGATATGACAAGGAAGTGCCTCACAGAAGTTTGGATGAGGATTGGTATGCAGGCCGCTATCCTGCGAAAGCCGCCAAGGCGTTCCTATTTCTACTTGGAGAGATGGAATCCAACGCCGAGTACAAAGGTTTGGATGTTGACCGATTGCGAATTGTTCACGCGGCCTCTCAAAGAGGGATAAAGACGCAGCGGATTATTTCCCGAGCCCATGGACGAGCCACCCCGTACCACAATACGCTCGTGCACGTGGAACTCATGGGTTATGAGGTAGCAGAATAGATTGCCGATTCACAAGTACTTCGTGAAGGAAAATGTCCGTAAGGTTGAGATTGACGAGTATCTCGGCAATGAATTGAAACGGGCCGGCTACAGCAGGGTAGAGATGACCAAGACTCCTCTAGGCACACGTGTAGTCATATACGCTGCAAAACCCGGACTGGTGATTGGCCGTCGTGGCCAAAGTATCCGTGACCTGACAAAAAACCTTGAAGAGAAGTTTGGAATCGAAAACCCCCAGATCTCGGTCGCGGCCATAGAGGTTCCTGAGCTGGATCCTAAGGTTGTTGCTTCTCAGATTGCGATGGCTCTTCAGCGCGGTATACATTTTAGACGAGCTGCTTACTGGGCGCTTCAGAGAACAGTCGAGGCCGGGGCATTAGGTGTTGAGATCGCCATCCGAGGTAAGCTGACAACCGATAGGGCACGGTACGAAAAATACCGCGCGGGATACCTCCCGGCTGTTGGTGAAGCGATAAGCAAAATGCTTCGTCGGGCAGTTGTTGATGTTCAACTTAAGCAGGGATTGTTCGGCATAGGAGTTAGGCTGATGCCCCCGAACGTGGTGCTTCCGGATAAGCCCGTTATCAAGGAGCTTGGTGAAGCAGCGCCTATACCGACGCCCCCGGTCGAAGAAGTTGTCCCCGAGGGGAGCGAAATTGAGGAGGTAGCTCAGATTGCCGATACTGAGAAAGCGTGAGATAAGGCAGATGCTCCCGGAGGAGAGGGAGAAGAAACTCGCTGAGTTACGGACTGAAGTCGCAAAACTCAGAACGAGCGTTAAGGCTGGAGGCAATGTCGAGAACGTTGGTAGGATCCGGGAACTCAGGCGAACCATAGCACGCCTCCTCACTGCAGCCCATGAAACGAGACCTTCGGAGATGTCAAAGACGTGACTGAGATCACAGCGCGAAATATCCTTCGACATGAGTTGATCGGACTGAATGTCCGTGTTGCGAATGCCAAAAACCCGACGATGAAGGGCTTGAGGGGAAGAATTGTGGATGAAACCAGAAATATGCTCATCGTCGTCAGCGGCGAGAGGAAGATAAGAGTCCCGAAGGATGTGGCCACCTTCAGAGTCAAGCTCGGCGACGGAACAGTCGTGGAAGTTGATGGAGCAAGGCTGGTTGGTCGGCCCGAGAACCGGTTGAAAACCAAGGTGAGGCGGTGGTAATGTCTGACATTGGTTTGGGCGTGAAGACTCCCAAGAAGACCTGTGATGACACAAATTGCCCCTTCCACGGACACTTGTCCGCAAGACGCAAGATACTTGATGGAAAAGTCGTGAGCGCCAAGATGGCCAAAACCGTGACGGTGGAACGAGACTACTTACATTACGTGCCCAAGTACGCGCGTTATGAAAAACGTCGAAGTCGAATAATGGCGCACAACCCACCATGTCTTGAAGTTCGCGAGGGAGACCGAGTGAGGGTCGCTGAGTGCCGACCGATAAGCAAGGAAGTTGCCTTTGTTGTCGTCGAAAAGCTAGCGCCTTCATCCTGAGGGCATGTGAAAGCGCCTAGTGGCTTCCCCGGTCCCAACGAGTATTTCATCGTATGTCTGACTTGCCTCATAGGGCACCAACATGTTGTCCCTCATTGCAGAGGCTCACTCTCACTCCTCGTCACTCCGTATTTCAAAGCCTAGGGAAATACTGTCAGCAAAGCATAATTGAGAATCGCAGTTCACGACTGCGACAACAGACTTGAAAAGTCTATCAGTAGCAGTCGTTGGCTGCGGCTGGAATTCGGATAACTATCTCGGAGTCTACTCCAGCGCGAAGAGCCTCGTCTTACCGCGGTCTGCGACAGGAAAGCTCGAAGATACCGCGCCAAGCACGTCTTCACAGATTACGAATCAATGCTAGACTTGGATTTGGATCTGGTTGACATAGTAACTCCCACCTCAACCCATGCAAAGCTCGCTGAGCTAGCACTCGAATCCGGTCGCAACGTACTCGTCGAGCAGCCAATGGTCCTCAACTCCGAGGAATGTCAGCTCATGATGGATGCCGCCAAGAAGAGTGGTCGCACTCTTCCACAAGCCAGTTCGCCGCCAA
Organism: uncultured Candidatus Bathyarchaeia archaeon; assembly: GCA_964598845.1. GTDB lineage: Archaea > Thermoproteota > Bathyarchaeia > 40CM-2-53-6 > 40CM-2-53-6 > FEN-987. The sequence continues at coordinate 113,125 of CAZRDM010000003.1, read as the reverse complement.
ATCGGTGAACGGGCAATCTATCCGACACATTGTTAATGGAAATTCTTGACGATTCAGCTAGTTGGCTGGATGCAAGCATGACGGGCATTCATCCTTTGACTCGAAGAGTCGCAATTTCTACGTCCATAACCTTAATTTGTTGCAGGAGCCTTCTGCAGCGGCCTACGTGAGATTACAGTGCCAGTTCCTAAGACCCGCGCAGTCTCCGCGAAAGGCATGGTAGAGTACAGACCGCACATTGCGAGAGGTCTCCCTAACGGAAGCCGCCTCAACTGTGCTGACAATACCGGAGCAAAGGAGTTGAAGCTGATTCAAGTTTTGGGATTCCACAGCCGTCTTAGGAGAGTACCGGAGGCATGCGTCGGGGACATGGTCATGGTCTCAGTCTCGAGAGGGACACCAGACCTTAGACGCCAGATGTTTCCCGCTGTTGTTGTGCGCCAGGTTAGACAATTCAGAAGACCTGACGGGACGAGGCTTTCTTTCCATGATAATGCGGCCGTCATCATGACACCAGAGGGTGAGCTCAAGGGAACGGAGATACGTGGGCCGGTTGCTAAAGAGGCCGCGGAGCGGTGGCCTCGGGTCGCTAATCTGGCGAGCATAATAATCTGAAAGTGGACTCGATGTCACTCGCAGTGAAGAAACCGTCAAGGCAAAGGAGACTTCTTTACGAGAGTCCAGGGCACAGGATCAGGAAGCTTCTGTCCGCACCCCTTTCCGAGGAACTCAAGGCGAGCATGGGGAGGAGGTCTTACCCTGTACGCCAAGGGGACACGGTAAAAATCATCCGGGGGGACTTTGCGGGTGTTGAAGGCAAGGTAACACGAGTTGAAACGAGAAGGCAACGCCTCTTCGTGGAGGGAGTTACTCGAGAGAAGGTTTCGGGTACCTCAACGAACGTATCTGTCCACAGTTCTAAGGTTGTCATTACCAGATTGAATCTTGACGACAAATGGCGTGCACAATCGATCAGGACATCTGAGGCGAAGCCAGAGGTTGAAGTGGAGGCCTAGGAATGGCTCGGAAGGGCGGACTTGGGCATCTCAAACGCTTGCCATCACCTTGGTTCTGGCCAATTCACCGAAAGGAAGCAACCTGGGCTCCTAAGCCAAGTCCGGGCCCACACAGGTTATCTTCCTCTTTGCCCTTGGAGCTCATTATTCGCGACGATCTCCGGCTAGCAAGAACTCGAAGAGAGGTTGCGAGTATTCTAGCCCATGGCAAGATCAAGATTGATGGCAGAGTGAGACTCGAGAAGAACTACCCTGTTGGTTTGATGGATGTAGTAGAGATCTTGGATGCTAATCAAACGTACAGGGTTCTTCCCTTGGAAGGGAAAGGCCTCTCGTTAGTCAGGATACCGAAGGATGAAGCCAAGTTCAAACTCTGCAAAGTCTATCGCAAGACAACAACCCCTAGGGGCGCGGTACAGTTCGGAACGCACGATGGGCGGAATATCATTGTCTCTTCGGATGAGCGTGAGGTTGGGTCTTACTCAACCAACGATACCTTGAGGATCGGTATTCCACAACAGAGAGTTCTCAGCCATATCAAGTTTGAGAAGGGCAACTTCGCGTTAGTAGTTGCCGGTCGCAATCTAGGAAAAAGCGGCAAGATTGTGGAACTTAAACGAGGCACCGCGACCAGGCCAGCCATGGTTACGATCGAAGATGCCACGGGAAGCACGTTGGATACGATGGTTGACTATACGTTCGCTGTCGGAACCGAGAAACCCATGATCAAGCTGGAGGCTTCTTAGGGATGGAAACAGTCGCTGAGTCTCTCCCCGAAAACCCGATGCGTGAAGTCAGGCTTGCGAAGGTCACGGTACACATTAGTGTTGGAAAGTCTGGAGAGATTCTCGAGAAGGCGAAGAAGGTTCTAGGTGAAATAACTGGTCAGAAGCCCTGTACGAGACAGGCTAAGAAAACGCTGAAGGACTTCGGTATCCGAAAAGGCGAGCCCATCGCCTGTATGACAACACTCAGAGGTGAGAGGGCTAAAGCTTTCCTGAAGCGCAGTCTAGAGGCTGTGGGAAACGCTCTCGAGAGCTCCAACTTCGATGAGAATGGGAACTTCGCTTTCGGGATCAAGGAACATATCGAGATCCCGGGGACGAAGTATGTGCCAGAACTGGGCATATTCGGAATGGATGTTATTGGGACACTTGAACGCCCGGGCTACAGAATAAAGAGGAGAAGAATAAGACCTGCGCCGGTAGGCAGATCGCACGGCGTCACAAGAGAAGAAGCCTTCAAGTTCGTTACGCAAAACTTCCGAGTCCGAGTAAGCGAGGCCTAGCAAAATGGCAAAGCAGAAGGCCAAGAAGGTTAGGAAATTCGGCAAGGGCAGCCGGCCCTGCAGAAGATGTGGTCAGTATGGTCCCATAATACGGAAGTATGATCTCTACCTGTGTCGCCAATGCTTCCGCGAATTGGCTCCAAATCTCGGTTTCAAGAAATACATGTAGAGTGTGAACCATGGTTCTCGTTGAGTTAGCTCAGAAATCAATGACTATTCCTGAAAGTGTTCAGCTGACCATAGACGGTAGAAAGGTCAGAGTCACGGGACCTGGTGGGACGCTGGAAGAGGATTTTTCGCACCTCCCTGTGTACTTCGCTCTGGAGGGTGGGGCAATACGAGTCTACAGACCTTGGGCTAGGAAACGTGAGGTCGCCCTAGTGGGAACGGCTCTCGCTCACCTCAGAAACATGATACGCGGCGTCACATCGGGCTATACATGCAAACTAAAGATCGTCTACGCACATTTCCCCATGACGATTAAGATTCAGGAAAAGGAGCGCAGGGTCATGATAGAGAATTTCACGGGAGAGAAGACACCTAGAATCGCGAGGATCGTTGGATCCGCTAAGGTCAAAGTGGCTGGGGACGAAATATATGTGCAAGGCAACAACCTCAGGGACGTAAGTCAAACGGGCGCAAACATCGAAGCAGCTACGAAGATAAAGGACAAGGATCAGCGGGTCTTTTTGGACGGAATCTACGTTTTCGACAAATCGGAAGGAATGTGACATGTCAAGATCATATACCAAGCCACGGTTTGTGCGGGAAGAAAGCTGGCGATACAAGAGAGTTAAGGAGTCTTGGAGAGCTCCACGTGGGAAGAGCAGCCGGATGAGGCGGAGCAAGAAAGGCTGGCCACCCATAGTTAAAGTAGGATACTCAAGACAGAAAGCGAAGAAGGGGCTTCATCCGTCAGGTCGTAAGGAAGTAGTCATACGGCGGCCCAAAGATCTTGAGAAACTGGACCCGAGAACGCAGGTTGCCCGGATCGCTCACACTGTGGGTGAAAGAAAGAGGGTTCTCATCCTAGATCAGGCGAAGAAACTGAATATCACGATAGTAAATCCAAGTCCCAAGAAGGCCCCTGAACCGGAGGTCGTCACTGAACCAACGCATGAAGAGACCTCGGCCGAGAAGCAAGAGCCGGCAGAAACCTCTGACAAAGAAGAGGAAGAGAACAGCAAGTCCGAGACTTCCGAGGCTGGGGAACAGCAACAGTAGGTCGAATAACATGAGCCTTGTAAACCAGAAACGGCTGGCCGCAGAGCTGCTCAAAGTGGGGGCGAGTAGAATTTGGATAGATCCGGATGATACAGAGAGAGTATCATCCGCCATAACTCGAGACGAGATTAGAAAGTTGATTCATGAAGGCAGCATTAGGAGGCTTCCTGCAACTGGCATCAGTAGGGGAAGGAAGAGAACTCGAACTAGGGAGCGAGAGGCTGGACGGCACAAGGGTCCTGGCAGCGCGAAGGGGAGTAGACAACACGGAAAGAGGAGCTGGGTAATCCGCATCAGATCGATACGCAGAAGGCTCCTAACCCTGCGCGACAGGAGGTTCATTACGACACAGACTTATCGTAAGCTTTCACTGATGGCTAAAGGTGGGACCTTCAGAAGCGCAGCCCACTTGGATGAGTACATAGAAGCGCACAAGCTGGCAAGGCGAAGGTAAGGTAACATGCACGCAGCGCAAACTCGGAAGCGCGAAACAGCCAAGGCTGAAGCAGTCTGGGCTCCCAAAACCAAACTTGGTAGGATGGTCCAAGCCGGTCAGATTGTATCTCTGGAGGATATCTTCACACAGGGGTTGAAGATCAAAGAACCCGAAATTGTGGATCTTCTCCTCCCAAGTCTGAGACAGGAAGTTCTGGGAATAGGTTTCGTTCAGAAACAGACCGACGCAGGCGAGAGGTCGAGATTCAAAGCAATAGTCGCAGTGGGAAATGGCTCAGGATTCCTAGGCCTAGGAGGAGGCAAAGCAAAACAGGTACGCACCGCGATCGACAAAGCCACACTCGCAGCTAAGGTGAACGTCGTTCCAATCCGTCGTGGATGTGGTAGCTGGGAATGCGGATGCGGCCAATCTCACTCAATACCATTCAAGGTGAGAGGGAAAACTGGCAGTGTAGGGATCGAGATAATCCCAGGTCCTCGAGGATTGGGCCTGGTCGGCGGAGAAATTCCCAAGACTATTCTCACACTAGCAGGCGTCAAGGATTGCTGGAGTAGGAGTTTTGGTTCCACGAGCACCCTTGGATCGATGGCGTATGCCGTGTACGATGCCCTTCGTAGCACCTTCCGGATCGTGACCCCTAAGGACTGGGTCAGCTGAGGGGGAAAGACGCCCTAAATTATGTGTAGTTCCCTTGCGATCTTCTCGAAAGCCTCGATGGCGAAGTTCAAGTCGTCCTTCGTCAATGCGGCGTTCATGATCGTTCTTATTCGAGCCTTGTCCCGGGCCACCATCGGATAGACTATTGGCAAGGCAAAGACACTTTTCTCAAACAGTCCTGCGCTCAATCTCTTCGCAAGGCCGCTTTCGCCAACTATGATCGGCGTGATCGGGGTTGCGCTGTTGCCTATGTTGAATCCCAAATCTTTCATGGTCTTCTTGAAGTATCGGGTATTCTCCCATAGATTCTGAACATGCCATGGCTCCGTTTCCAGAATATCGATCGCGGCTATGCAAGCAGCTGCAACACCGGGGGGATGTGAGCCACTAAGGAGCCATGTCCGCGACTTGTTGTAGGAGAAGTTGATCAAATCTATTGACCCTGAGATGTGTCCACCCACCACACCAAACGCCTTGGAGAAGGTGCCCATTTCAACATGCACCTTATCGCGGTCGAGCTTGAAATGCGAGACGATGCCTCTTCCACCTTCGCCCAACACGCCTTCCCCGTGGGCGTCGTCCACGTAAACCATCGCATTGTGTTCTGCGCCCAGCTTCGCTATTTCGTCCAAGGGGGCGATATCACCGTCCATTGAGAAGACTCCATCGGTAATTATGAGGATGCGTCTATACGGGGGATCGTGTTTTTCTGTCTCCTCCAAGACGCGCTTCAAATCCTGCGTGTCTGTATGCTTGTAAACGGCTCTCTCCGCGTACGACAGCCGAACACCGTCGATTATGCTTCCATGGTTCAGTTCATCGCTTACAATCACGTCGCCTTTCCCGGCAAGTTGTGGAATCAGGCCGGAATTGGCTGCAAAACCTGTCTGGTAGACTAGCGAGGCCTCTGCATGCTTGAACTTTGCTAGGCGTCTTTCAAGTTCAACGTGCAGATCCATGTTCCCCGCTATGGGACGCACGGAACCCGAACCAACGCCATGACTCTGAATGGCCCTTACTGCTGCCTCCTTCAGTTTCGGATGATTGCTCAAACCAAGGTAGTTGTTAGAGCAGAACATCAAAACCTTTCTTCCGTCAACCGTGCACCAAGGCGTACTCGGGCCCTGCAAAACGCGTAGTTTCCAGTCAAGTTCGTTCCTAACCAATTCGTCGTATTCTTCTCGTAGAAAGGCTGTAGAGTTTTGCAATCTGTAACCCTCTTTACTTTATCCTTCTACTCCCTTGCTCAACTCTTGCTGGATAGGATTTTCATCTCAAGCTTTTGCGTCAGTTTTTCTATCATGTCCTTTGTCATTGCACTGAGGTCGTATGTGGGCTTCCAATCCCAATCTTTGCGTGCTCTCCCGTCATCTATCGACATGGGCCATGAATCTGCAATCTGCTGTCTGAAGTCAGGTTTGAAGTCGCATTTGAATTCTGGATAGTACTTCCTAATTTCAGCCGCAAGTTCTCCTGCTGAGAAGCTCATTGATGTCAAATTGTAGCTTGTCCGGCATTCTATTGCTGAAGAGTCAGCATCCATTAGATCAATTGCTGCCTTCATGCAGTCGGGCATGTACATCATCGGTAGAACCGTGTCTTCCCTCACAAAGCATATGTACCGCTTCTTCTTGATCGCTTCATAGAATATCTCCACAGCGTAGTCCGTTGTCCCGCCGCCCGGCGGAGTCTCGCTGCTTATGATCCCAGGATAACGGACGCTGCGAACATCGACACCAAATCGAGTGAAGTAGTAGTTGCATAGGAGCTCTCCAGCGACCTTGGTGACACCATACATCGTGCTTGGAATTAGGACCGAGTACTGAGGTGTGTTAATGCGTGGTGCTTCCTGTCCAAAGACCGCGATAGAACTCGGCCAGAAAATCCTCACCAGCTCGTATTCTCTCGCAATCTCTAGGACGTTATGGAGGCCGTCCATGTTCACGTGCCAGGCCGCTTGCGGATTCTGCTCGCCCACGGCCGAGAGCATTGCTGCTAGATGGTACACTGTGTCAATATCATACTCCTTCACAACTCTGGCAAGATTGTCTTTCATCGTGGTGTCAACAGTCTCAAAGGGGCCCGATTTCAGCAGGTTTTCGCTCGGTGCTCGTTTGTGTCCAGCCGCAACAACATTCTCATTGCCATATTTCTTTCGGAGTTCTAGGGCCAGCTCAGACCCGATCTGGCCGGTAGCACCAGTGACAAGTATCCTCTTCATGCTCTTCCTCCGCATTTTAGACCCTCGTTCGTTCGGGCAAACGCCTCCCAGCCTTGGACATATAAGACGTACCGCTCAGTTTCAGACGCAGGAAACTGAGAGTTCGATGTCGTTCGTAATGGGTTCTCAGAACTGTTTGGTGAGGATTGTTTTCTTTGGAATCTTTGCCACAACGTCCTGAAACATCATTGTCGCTTTTCCGGAAATGTTTATTTTGGGCACTCCCAAACCTCACAGCCTCGCATGCGATCGATTTAATCTAGCGAAGGCATAGTTCCGTTGGCCACGAGATTCAGGAAAGTGCGGCGTCTCAGAGGGTCAAGAACCCATGGTTGGGGCACCTCTGGGCAGCATCGGGGCAGCGGGATGCGCGGGGGCTTCGGCCAAGCCGGAAGATTCAGGCATAAGAAGTCGCGCGTCATAAGGAACAAGGAATTCATCGGTAAGATCGGATTTGTATCGGTCCCTCAGAAAAGAAGAAGCGGAGAAGTAGTGAACCTATGGCAGCTCTCTGAGATGGTTGAGAAACTGATGTCCGAGAAGAAGGCTCAAATCCAGGATCAAAGAGTTGTGATCGACTTAGGTCAGCTAGGCATTAGAAAGCTTCTGGGGACCGGCTCAGTTTCCAAGCCTTTGCTAGTGAAAGTAGACCGATGTTCTGAAAGCGCTACTCAAAAGATCAAAGATGCTGGAGGCGAAGTCCTTCTCAGCGTTCGAGCAAAGTGACTCTGAATGGTACGCTTCATAGAACTCTTCAAGCCTCTCGCTCGATTCTTCCCAGACATCAAGCCGCCTGATAGAAAAGTCGCATTCAACGAGAAGATATTCTGGACGGCTATTGCTCTAATACTCTACTTCATAATGTCACAGGTTCCTCTATATGGGGTGGGCGTGGGAGGCGTTAGCGACCCCCTCGGTTCTTTGAGAGTGATCTTCGCTTCAAACCGCGGGACCTTGATGGAATTAGGCATCGGGCCGATCGTCACTGCGGGATTGATCTTGCAGGTTCTGGCAGGATCGAAGATGATAAACTTGGACATGACCAATCCTGAGGACCGTTCGCTTTTCACGAGCGCGAGCAAGATACTCTCAGTGGTGATGACGATATTCGAGGCCTCAGCCTACATAATTGGAGGGACATACGGGGTTCTGAGCGTTGCAACAGAAATTGTGATAATGCTTCAACTCATTGGGGCTGGTATCATCGTATTACTGCTAGATGAGCTACTCCAGAAAGGCTGGGGATTAGGTAGCGGCATCAGCCTCTTCATCGCGGCAGGGGTTGCAGCATCGATCTGGTGGGACTCAGTCGCCCCGATGGGTCCCATGTCGGATGGCAAGTACCTAGGAGCAGTAGTGGCTTTCGCACAGGGAGTGGTAAGCGGGCAGGACATCAAGAGCATCTTCTACAGAGAACAGGGTCTCCCAGACATGGTCGCATTCTTGACCACGATAGGAGTATTCGCGATAATTGTCTACTTCAACGGGATGCGTGTTCAAATTCCAGTCTCCTATGCTAGGTATCGTGGATTTCGCGGAAAATTCCCCCTGAAGCTCTTCTATGTTTCCAATATTCCTGTGATCTTCGCAGCGGCCCTTTTCGGGAATATCTACTTCATAACCCAAATCCTATGGCAGAGATACAATAGCTCAAACACCAACTTCTGGTTCAACCTTCTCGGCACGTTTACAATCCAAGGAAACCAGTATCAACCGTCTAGCGGCCTAGTTTACTATGTGGTTCCACCAAGAAGCCTCTCGTTAGCCATAGGGGATCCTCTCAGGGCCGTTGTTTACGCAGTTCTTCTCATAGCTGCATGTATCTTCTTCGCTGTCACCTGGGTTGAAGTTGGAGGGATGGATGCAAGGACGGTAGCTAAGCAGCTACTGGATTCTGGGATGCAGATCGAGGGGTTCCGAAGATCCGAAGTACCCATCAGACAGGTTCTTCAGCGATATATTCCAACAGTCACAATCTTGGGTGGCTTGCTGATCGGTTTGATTGCGGCGGTGGCCGACTTCTTGGGGGCTTTTGGATCAGGAACAGGGATCTTGCTCACGGTTGGAATAATTGAGCAATACTATCAGATATTTGTCCGGGAAAGAATTACAGAGATCTATCCTGCAGCCAGAGCATTCTTGGGTGAGTAGGCACTGCGAATGGTGGTCGTCACGGGCATACCTGGAGTCGGAAAAACCACAGTCCTCAACGAACTAGTAGCCTTGGCGAAGCAGAACAAGTTCAACCTCACCGTACTCAACTTTGGAACAATCATGAACGGGATAATGCGTGACTTGGGCAAAGATCTCCACAGGGACGACATGAGGAGGCAAAACTTGGAGATGCAGAAGAAAGTACAGGAGCTTGCAGCCAGCGAGATTGCTAGTCGTGCGGGACAGGGCACAGCTGTTATCGACACTCACATGTTTATTCGGACATCTTCAGGCATGTGGGCGGGTCTCCCCGAGAAAGTCTTGGAAAGGCTAAGTCCCCAACTGCTGGTCTTGGTGGAGGCAAATCCTGAGCATATAGCTGCAAGGCGACGAAGCGACATCGATCGCAAACGAGAGGGGTCCTTGGCGGAGGAGATAGCGTTCGACCTCGCGTGGTCTAGAGCTATCGCAGCGGCTTCCGCAGTGATGACGGGTGCACCGGTGAAGGTTATAAGAAATGACGATGGGAAGCAGAAGGAAGCGGCACAGGAGCTCCTCGAAGTCATCCGCCGTGCAGTGGAGGGACATGCTTGAGCTTCATAGACGATATAGTGACATGGGTCAAAGTAGCTTTGACGCCCTACATAGGTCAACCTCCACAGACTCCAAGTTCCACCATTTTCACTCTTGGTATTGCTATCGCTCTGGGCCTAGCCTCCGCATCAGCAGCAAAGCTCCTTGTTGACTATGACATGGTCAGGAAATCGATGAGAGAATTCCAAGCTTGGCAGAAGGAGGTAACCAAGGCCAGGAAGGCAAATGACACCCAAACCCTATCGAAACTGATGAAGAAGCAACAAGCCATGACCAAGCTTCAGGCCCGGGCAAGCATGGAACAATTCAAGGTCACAGCGGTAACATTTGTGCCGTTCCTACTGCTCTGGTATCTTTTGAGCGCGGTGTTCGGATATGAAATCGTAGCCTATGCGCCATTCCCACTTCCATTCGTCGGCACAGATTTGAACTTCATCTCTTGGTACTTCCTCAGTTCCTTCGCAGTCAACCTGCCAATCATGAGACTATTCGGCATAGGAATGAGTGAATAGCTGAATGCCGCAACGTACTCGTCGAAGCCGCACTGCTAAACGGGAGTCCCTAAGACTTCCAGGAGGTCGAGTATCCACGCATTACCGGAGGGCAATTCGCGCAGGAGCAAGCTGCATCCGATGTGGGCTACCGCTCCGAGGTGTTGCGTCAGGTTCGATTCGGAATATCGCAAAGTCTTCGAGGCGACCAACGCGACCCTTCGGCGGAGTTGTTTGCCACATCTGTCTCCGAGAAATAACTCGTTCAACTGTCAGGGTCTGATAGGTCTTGGCGGGGGCGGTTATCACGGTAAGTGGCCCCCATGGAACAGGCAAATCAACCTACGCAAAAGCACTTGCTGAAGCTCTTAACCTGCGATACGTCTGTGCCGGCGATCTTTTCCGAGAGTTGGCAAAGGAAAGAAAGATGGGGCTACAAGAGTTCAGCAGGATCGCAGCCGAGGGTCCAGCGATAGATCATATCATCGATGAAAGAACAAAGGAAGAAGCAGAGAAAGGCGGAGTTGTCATCGATGCGCAGCTCGGAGCATGGATGGTGAAGAAACTCGCAGACATGAAACTCCTACTAACCGCACCTGACGAAGTTAGGATGAGAAGAATTGCAGAAAGAGAGGGTATCTCGATTCCATCAGCCAGAAAACAAACTCTTAGCCGCGAACTCGTTCAGAAACAACGATACAAGAAATACTATGGCATCGATGTGGATGATCTTAGCGTTTACGACCTCAGAATAGACACTAGCCTTCACCCGATCGAGAAGACAAAGTCGATGGTAATCGAAACCGTTCGAAACTACTTCAACAAGAAGAAATCAGGCGGCCCCTAGTCGGTTAGACTTATGTATAGCTCAAGATTGTACGGCTAGAAACCCAAGCACGTGATGAAGGATGTCCAGTTTCGAAGTTGGAAGGATATGCGTGAAACTCGCCGGACGTGAAACAGGGAAGAAGTGCGTGGTAGTGGATGTCATCGACAAGAACTTCGTACTTGTTACTGGTCCCAAAGGTCTGAATGGGGTTAGACGAAGGCGAACAAACGTTGACCATTTGGAACCGATGGCTGAAAGCATCGAGATAAAGAAAGGTGCAACCGACGAGGAAGTCGAGAGGGCGTTGAAGAGAGCTAAGAAAGGGGAGTTTATGAAACAGCAGGCCTTGCCAGTGCTAAGAGCTGCAGCAGCGTGATATTCGGTAAGCGACCGCTGATGTTTTTCCTTGTGTTTGTGAACTGATTTTCCACAGTTTCTCTGATACCGCCGGAGCATTCACTCCTCCTTATTACCGTCGAGCCTCTAACGAGGTGCAGAGGTGAATCATTTGCAGGCGGTAGTACCTTGGGCGGTCCAGAGAGAGGTTTTCACGAAGGCTGAGGACGTAACTGATCCTAAATACGGATGTCAACCTGAAAACAGACCGATGCCGCTTCACGTGAGATACGGTATCGTCAATGTGGACAAGCCTGCTGGACCGTCCAGTCACGAGGTGGTAGCTTGGATCAAGCGGATGATGAAGTTATCCCACGCCGGTCACGGGGGAACCCTAGAGACCTCTTAGTCGGGGAGATCCAAAAGTAACCGGTGTTCTACCCGTAGCTTTGGAAGACGCAACGAAGGTCGTTCAGAGTTTTCTCTTCTCTGGTAAAGAGTACGTCTGCGTAATGGAGATCCATGACGATGTTCCAGAAAGTACTCTCCGTGAAGTCATGACCGAGTTTGTGGGGGAGATCTACCAGAAACCACCTCTCAGAGCTTCAGTCAAGCGGGAGCCGAGAAAGCGATTCATCTATCAACTGAATTTACACGAAATTGAAGGTCGAAGAGTTCTGTTCTCCTGCTCCTGTCAAGCAGGAACATACATTCGAAAACTGTGCTCCGACATCGGTGAGGTGCTGGGTTGCGGTGCTCACATGCGCGAGCTGAGAAGAACATGTGCCGGGCCCTTCACCGAAGATGGCGGCTCGGTAACATTACATGAAATCAGTGTTGCAAACAGCGAGTTCGAAGCCGGTAACGAAGGGCCGCTTCGCGCAATAATCAAGCCGATGGAGCTCGCGCTAAGTTCAATTCCACAAATCGTTATCCGGGACTCTGCAGTTGACTCAGTCTGCCATGGTGCCAATTTGGCTGTACCAGGCATAGTGAAACTTGATTCCTCTATTGAGCAGAACAGACCAGTCGCGTTGCTGACGCTGAAGGGTGAAGCAGTTGCACTTGGACGAACTCTAATGACGACGCAGGAGGTTCTAGATCGAGAATCCGGAATCGCGGTAAAGACGGAGAGGGTTCTCATGGAGAGGGGCACATACCCACCTCTATGGAAGCACTAAGCCTGCAGGGCTCGTACAGACTTAAATGAGCCAAACGAATCTGGACTTCATGCGCCGGGGTTCCCTAGTCTGGTAAGGGGCAGATTCCAAGAAGCCCAAGCCTGGAGTCAAGCAACCGTAAGCCTGTGGCCTTCATAGGCCGCGAGGGTTCAAATCCCTCTCCCGGCGCCATCCTAGGGCTTAACGGTGCACGCATACGATCAAAGGCTGAAGGACGACGATTCAAACTAGGTCGTTCGCACCATTAGAACTATAGATGAAAAACCCACCAATAAGCTTGCGACGTGTTCATGTACGTTTTCGTGTCGTTAAGACGGCTTCGCCGTTTGGTTTGATTTCAATTTCACACCAACGAGAGTCGCGAGGTTGACCCTTTAGACTTTTCACTCGAAGACAATCCCGAGCCTCGTTCTCGCGCTCCAGAACTCTCACCTCAATTAGGCCGTCTGTCGCGCTTTCCATACGCCTGTAGAAAGATTCGCTGTGAATTCCTGTAGCGACACCATGCAACGTTATTCTCTTGGCTCTACGTTCGTTTGGAATGGCTCTGCTTGCCATCCATTCCGCGAAGGCGTTCTCTTCGTTGAAGCGAAGAGCTTCCGAGAGAGATTCATGAATTCCCAAAGCTCCAGGAGGCCAAGACTCAGCGACATCATCGGGTTGAAAGGCCTGTTTCATCATCTTGAGCCATTCAACACTGAGGTCACTGACTTTCAGTGAGCGCATACGCCCTCCGCCCTCGATGGGTTCCCAACCGTACTGACCGTCGGAAGATGCGAGGCGTCCTCCGCTGAGTCCCGCTGAATACCAATCATCTATCACAAGTTTTCTCTCTTCGAATTCACGCTTCGCATCCACCCCAAGAGCTTCGAGACTGGATCGAACATCTTCGGGTGGTCGATTGCAAGCGACATAAGTAACTCGTCCGCCGTCCCTCAGGAATCGTGCAGCGAGGCTTGTCGCAATCGTCAACCATTGAGAAGCTGGGTCAAATTCGACCAAGAACATTGTGCCTGGCCTAACGCCACCCGGGATCAAGGTCTCGAGCAGCGGAATGGACACGCGTTCACGCAAAGCCATTATGGCATCAGGCGCAAGATATTACGCTTTATCTCGGCAAAATTCCTTGTGGAAAGACTCAGGTGTTTTGGGCAGGTGTAACTTACCTTTTGTGTGTTGGTGTATTCGTGCTACCCACAAAATCGAACGGTCGTCATTCAGGCTTTAGTCGTGTGGTGTTGCGGGCAACCAGAGTTGAACTGGCCAGCTCGCTTCGCAGTCTCTTCGTAAGGGGTGTCAAGGAGTCCCAGAATGTAGGGATCTTGAACCTTTAGTTCAGCTCCCTCTCCCGGCGCCAAACCTTAGGTTCAGGAATGTGTCCGAGCCAAGAGCTCAGGCTTCGTCTCCGGGAACGATATGGAAGTGATCGCGTCCCCAACAGTGTGTTGGCAACGATCACGTATGGTATCGCTGAAGAGATGTCAGCTGCGTTGGCCGAGAGGATCACTCGATTTTGACGACGCTCTCTAGTACTATGCTGCAAAGAGACTGACAGCGGACGATCGTAAGCTTCGACAAGCACTTCGACAAACTCGACGTGCCGAGGGCTGAGCCGTTTCAGACGGTCAAACAGAAAGGCGTTATGAAACCACAGTAGAATGCTCCAGGCGGCCTGGCTTCATCAATCGCGGGTCTGTCATTCCATAGAACTATGGACGGAGAGTCCTGGAAAATCCACTCTTGGCTCACGATTCCTTCGAGGCAGGCTCTTTTCCATGCGGGACGGATACGATGACCTTTCTTGCCAGAAACCAGAACGTAATCAAGGATTAGGCGCTTAGCGAAGAGCTCGCCTTTCAAGAACGGTGAATGCGGACGTCCGGTGAAAACGCTTCCGCCACAAGTCTGCGCTAAGAATACTGCAATTTCTTACTAGCCGGAGTCAGTTCTACCCGCTACTTGGCCAGGATTGTCTTTAGCCACTCCTGCTCTTTTTTGGTTCGCCATTTGAACAATTCTTTGAGGCGGGCAATATCGTCTTCAGCCAAGCGCGGATGTTCCTGAATTAGGTCTAGCAACATTAGGTAGGCTCGTGAGCAATCCATGCATAGTATGTCGTGACTCCTTGCTGGAGCTTTCCCACAAGCTTCGCACATCAAGGTTGACAAAGTGGACCCATCATAGGTTTAGCAATCAGAATATAACAATTGTCATAATCTAGCTGAAGCCGAATATCTAAAAGCCGCTACGCACCACCGCACCTCTTCTGGGGCAAGCATAACTATCGCGCCCCGGAGTTGATACTCGCAACCCTCGGTGGATAGGTTTGAAATCCAAATCGAAGTTACCACCGAATACCGAAAGGAAGCAGATGTCAAGCAAGAGGATTTGGATCTCTGGTAAGGAATATCAAGAGCTCGCTAGAACAGCCAAAGAGAAAGGTCTGACGGACGACCAATTCTCGGAATACTTGGCGAAGATCCTTCCCAAGCAGAAACAGTAGTTTCCGGCGCCCCTGGTATGATTTACACAACATTGCTCAACCAGAGCGAAAGCCAACCACCCGGAAGCACAACGCTGTTTCTAATCCTTTTCTCCTTGGTAAGACAATGAACCAGTAATAGAACTGTAAGAGTTCTCACCGTGATATGGTTGGGCCAGCTCCTCATCAGGTGCCGAAAATGCGGCGCCATATACCAATCTGGGATCCTGCTCGACTGGGAAACGCTCCAAAGGGATCAAAGCCGTCTCTCAGACATCAGGACAAAATGTCCGTTCTGTAGATCCGAAAACTCGAGCAACGAAAGAGAAATGGTCTTCACCAGCACCTTAACTTGACTACGCAATCTCTAGGAATTCCGGGACTGCAGTAATTTGCCAAAGCCCATCACAGTGTCGTAGTCAGCCACCGCAATTGTCATCGGGCAGATGAGTAGCGACTCTCAATGGACCCGGCAAGACTTTAATACGCTTCTCTCTTTTCGGCTACCGGAACTTGGTGCTATCCATGTCAAGGGAGTTTAGGCACATACTCCGAGTAGCAGGGACCGATCTTGACGGGACGAAGAAGATAGTCTACGGTCTCACCAGAATCATAGGAATCGGTCCAAGCTATGCAGCTGCAATAGTCAGAGCTGCGGAGTTGAGACCTGAGACGAGAGTGGGAGAACTTACCGAAGGAGAAGTTCAGAAGCTTGAAGACATAATGCGGGACCCAATAAGATACGGGCTGCCATCCCACTTGTTCAATAGAAGAAAGAGCCCCGGGGATGGACGTGATCTTCACTGGATAGGTCCCGACCTTGCTTTGGCGGTCAAGAATGATATCGATTTCATGAGAGATATTAGGACGTGGAAAGGTGTTAGGCATTCGTTAGGATTGAAGGTGCGCGGGCAGCGAACCCGCACAACGGGTCGTAAGGGAAGAGCTGTTGGTGTAGCGAAGAAAGCCGTCTTGGAGGCTGCAAGGGCGGAAAGAGAGAAAGAAGAGAAAAAGTAGTGTGAATGAGCGATGGGTGATCCGAAGAAACAACGAAAGAGCTACGAGACTCCTAGGCATCCTTGGCGGCGCGATCAGCTCGATGTTGAGCTGCATCTCGTGGGGGAATACGGCCTGCGGAACAAACGTGAGCTTTGGCGATACAAGACTATGTTATCTGAGGTCAGAGGCATAGCAAGGACACTTCTTGGAAAGACAGAAACGGAGAGAGCGAATGAGGAGCGCGAGTACCTTTCGAAATTGACCCGAACCGGCGTTCTTTCGGAGTCTGCTTCCATTGACGATATCTTGGACCTAGAGATCCGAGACCTCCTCGAGCGTCGATTACAGACAATAGTGCTTAGACGTGGCTTAGCAAAGACTCCACATCAAGCGCGGCAGTTGGTTTCGCACGGCCACATATCTGTTGCAGGAAGGGTTGTCACGGTTCCAGGCTATGTCGTGAGTCGCGATGAAGAACAGAAGATCAGATACTTTTCGCATAGCCCAGTCGCAAAGAGCGATCATCCATTAAGGAAGATCGTAGCAGCTGCCGCGGCTGGCCAAGCGGCAGCGGAATAGTGCTCCTCATAGTAGCGAATCCTAACGGGTCTTTCTTCTAGCGAAGAAATAGAAGAAGATTACAGCGAATATTGTCAGCACTGCTGCCAACGCAATCAACGCAACCGAGTATGGGCCGGTTCCGAAAACGATCGGGATCGGTCCAATGAGTATGACTGCGCCACCGCTGATGCTCTCTATGTTTGAAAGTGAACCTAGGGTCATGAGCAATATGCCGATGAAGATCATGGCAAAGGCAATGAAGAAGAGCCACATTGCCGCCGAAGACTGTCTCACCTCGCGATAGCCAATGGTTGTGGTCGGTTTAATTCTGGTTTGGCAATCAGAGCACGACCAGTGAACTGGGTCGAAGCAGTTATTGCAGACGGCTCTTCCACAATCCTGACAAACGTAGGTCGCCGCTCGCTTCCCACATAGTACACATAGAGGAGCGGCCATTGAGATCACTGATTTAGTATGAATAGGGGAAGGACCATAAAAAATAGGACTACAGCAATCAAGATTATCGCAAGAACCATCAGAATCTTAGCAGACTCGCGATCAGTACCGAAGACAATAGGAAATGGGCCGATAAGCAGAACTCCTCCGCCTCGAGTTCTTCCCGGGCTGCTAACAGCTCTAGCTGCAATGAGGATTACTGCGACGAAGGCCAAGATGATTCCTAGGATGAGCACGGTGAATCCGATGCTACTGATCGAAACATCCACCAAACTCGGACATCCTATAGAATTTCGAAGGGCTCGTAAACTTTAATCCTTCGAGGACAAGTCCGAAGTAAAACATTCGCCGTAACTCGTAATACTTTATAAGCCCCGCGGAGGCTAGCTCCGAAAGCTCTTTGCATTGAAGTGAAATCATCGTGAGCTTCGGACCGAGCCAGCGCAATCCACGCTCGCCTAGGGCGGCACTTAGCCCGCGAGATTTTTCTCCTTTCATAGGTGGTCCGTGACCCTTGGACGTTAAGATTCTTGAAGACAAGGAAACTGTCCTCCGATTCCTTCTCAAGGGAACTGACCACAGTTTCGCGAATGCTCTCCGGAGAGCTATGATAGCCGAAGTTCCAGTTATGGCGATCGAGGATGTCATCATAGTTGAAAACACGTCTGTTCTGTACGACGAAATAATCGCTCACAGATTGGGCCTGATCCCTCTTAAGACAGATCTAGAGGCATATGTTCTGCCCGAGGAGTGCGATTGTAAGAGCGAGTTGGGCTGCAACAAATGTACTGCTTCCTTCACACTAGAAGTGGAGGCAGGCGAAGACCCTGTTATCGTATACTCCTCCGAGCTGAAACCTGAAAGCGAAATCACTCCGGTTAGCGGTAACATTCCGATTGTGAAGCTCGGTTCGTCGCAGAAATTACGGCTTGAAGCATACGCGAAGCTCGGTCGAGGTCTTCAACACGCCAAGTGGCAACCAGTCTCCGCATGCGTCTACAAGTATTTCCCCAAAGTAAGCATAAACCCAGATAACCTATCAAATCCAGAAGAGGTTATCAGGGTGTGTCCCACTCGAGTTTACGCGCATGATCCTGACAGCAAAATTCTCGTGCGCGATGAAATGGCGTGCACGTTGTGCATGGGCTGTGTGGAGAGGGCTGTTGCGGTTGATTCTAGGAAGCCGTTCCCAGTCAAAATCGAAGGTGACGAAACAGCTTTCGTCTTCTATGTGGAATCGACAGGAGGACTGGCACCGAAGAAAATAGTGAGCGAAGCAGCCAAGATTATCGACAAGAAGGCAATCTTCCTCACGGACTTGGCGAATAAGCATTTTGAATAGGCAGGAATGTTAGTTGCGGAGAGCGATCACAAATCCCGAGCTGCTTGAAACAATCCGATACCTTAAGGTGAAGGCCCGGGAAAACGAAGCGAAGATTTGGGAAGTAGCGGCGAAACATTTGTCGCATTCCAAGAGAACCAGATCCGTTCTTGACTTGAATCATTTGGCGCGCGCGACATCAGCGGATTCGCTGATTCTTGTTCCTGGGAAAGTCCTGGGTTCTGGATCAATCAGCCACTCGGTTGTTGTGGGCGCTTTCGACTTCTCTGGCAGTGCCAGGACGAAGATTGAACGCGCTGGCGGGAAATGTTTGGGCATCAAGGAGTTTGTAAACCGATACCCGCATGGATCGAATGTCCGGATCATGAGGTAGCACAATGTCAAACGAACTTCTGCTCGATGCAAAGAACCAAATTCTTGGCCGACTGGCCAGTTTTGCCGCGAAACGCGCCCTAAGTGGTGAGACGGTAGTAGTTCTGAACGCGGAGAAAGCAGTAGTTTCAGGGAAGCGACGCAGCATAATCGAGGAAGCAAAACGCCGACTAAGAACAAGAACACTTGCCTCGCAGTCCACAGCACCTGTACATCAACGACGACCTGACCTTTTCTTTCGCCGCGTTGTAAGGGGAATGTTACCTTGGAAGAAGGCGAGAGGAAAAGCTGCATTTCATAGGGTAAGAGTGTTCATCGGTGTCCCGGAGGAATACTCGAAGAAGACCTCTGTTAAGGTCCCCGGAGCTGACGCTTCAAAGCTACAGTCGCCGTATGTCACGTTGGAGGAACTTGCAAAGGAGATTGGAGGGTGAGCGCATTTGAGTGAAGCAGTCCAGAAGATCGAGAAACCTGAGAAAGCCGAAAAGAAAAGAGTGATTCTTGTGACTGGAAAGAGAAAGGCTGCCATTGCGCGTGCTCTAGTCAAACCTGGCTCCGGGAGCGTTGTAATCAATGGTATGCCCCTGGCCAACTTCAACCCAGAGATTGCAAGGGTGAAAATTACTGAGCCGCTGATTCTGTCGGGTGGACGTTGGAAAGGGCTGGACTTCAGTGTGAGTGTGGTTGGGGGAGGCTTTATGGGCCAGGCGGAAGCGGCCAGAATGGCTATTGCCAGAGCGCTCCTGAATTGGACGCGAAGCTCTGAGCTTAGGAAGACGTTCATAAACTACGACCGGACAATGCTCGCTGGGGATCCTCGTAGAAAGGAGCCCAAGAAGTTCGGAGGACCCGGTGCAAGGAGACGCGAGCAGAAATCATACAGATAGAAGAGAGGACGACCGTATGATTGTTCCTGTAAGATGTTTCACCTGCGGAAGACTGATCGCCGATCGATGGGAAGAGTTCGCTCGGCGAGTGAAAGCGGGGGAGAGACCCAAGAAGGTTCTCGACGACATTGGAATGACCCGATATTGCTGTCGTCGAATGTTCATCTCACAGGTCGATGTCTTGGACGATCTTCTGAGATACGCGGAGGTCGCAGCGAAAAGACGCGCGCAGTTTGAGTAATCGAAGTGAGTGAAGGCATGTCTGAAGCTGAAGAAAGAGAAGGAATGCCGAAGTCAGAAGATCTCTTACTTCCATTGGAGGAGCTGCTAGCTGCAGGTCTGCACATTGGCACTAGAATCAAGACTGGAGACATGGAATCCTATATCTACCGGGTAAGGCCCGACGGACTCTTCATACTGAACATTGGCAAGACCGACGAGAAGGTACGAATCGCAGCCCGATTCATTGCGCGATTCGAACCGGATCGCGTCCTGATAATCTCATCAAGACTCTATGGAAAAACGCCTGTCGAAAAACTATGCGAAATGACGAAGACCATTCCCATAGTCGGGCGTTTCATGCCGGGACTGATATCGAACCCATTGCAACCCTACCACGCCGATCCGCAGGTCGTGATGGTCACAGATCCTAGAGCAGATTGGCAATCTATTAAGGAAGCGTCAAGCGCAGGAGTACCGGTAGTTGCCCTGTGTGATACGGACAATGCATTCAGCGGTGTGGATTTCGCGATTCCAGTAAACAACAAGGGCCGCCGCGCTTTGGCTATGGTCTATTGGTTGCTCGCACGACAGGTCTTGAGGGAAAGAGGGGAGCTTTCCCAAGATGGGACGATTGCGCTGACTGTTGACGACTTCGAAACCAAGCTTGCGGCGATCGCCCCAAGAGCGAGCGAACTTTGAAAGTCAGGAAGCCCCATGTAGCCAACGCATTCTACGCAGGAACCAAATCTGAACTGACACAGCAAATGGTGGAGTGCTTTACCCACCGCTTCGGCCCAGGTAGAGTTCCTGAGCCCGCCAAAGATGGTCCTAGAAAAATTGTAGGGATCGTCTCACCGCATGCCGGCTACGTGTACTCAGGTCCCGTTGCCGCACATGGATACGGCATGCTCGCAAGGGACGGATTGCCTGAGGTTTTGATAATTCTGGGCCCGAATCACACAGGCTACGGAAGCGGAGTATCGATCATGGTCGAAGGCAGTTGGGAGACGCCTCTAGGGCTTTCCACCATAGATAGCCAGCTAGCGAAACAGGTCCAGAAGGCGAGTAATCTCTTAGATATCGACGAAACCGCCCACTCATACGAACACTCGATCGAAGTGCAACTGCCATTCCTGCAGTTCATCTTCAAGGATTCGGTGGCGTTCATTCCGATTTGCATGATGATGCAGGACCTGGAAACCTGCCGTGAGATTGCGAAAAGCATCGTCGAGCAGACTAGAAGTAAGGACATCGTTATAGTAGCTTCAAGCGACTTCACCCACTACGAGCCGCACGATGTTGCGAGCAAGAAGGACAAGACAGCAATAGACGCCATCACGAATCTCGACGACCGAACGCTGAATGGACTCGGGGAGAGTCAGAAGGTTACGATGTGTGGATATGGACCCATCACTACGCTCATCGCGGCCGCGAAAATGATTGGCGGAGTCAAAGCTGAACTCTTGACCTACAAGACTAGCGGCGATGTATCTGGTGATAGGGATTCAGTTGTTGGATATGCTTCAATTCAATTCACCCGAGATTGAGACCATCGAGGACGCTAGTTGAGAGCAGTTGCTGTTTCGCCCGCAAAGGTGATACTCTTCGGAGAACACTTCGTTGTAAGCGGAAATACGGCAATAGCCATGAGCTTAGACCTGCAGACGAAGGTGGTAGTGGAGCCCTCCAGTAACGGAGCTATTCAAATCAAATCGGAAGATTTGGGTGTCGAAGCTGTCTTCTTGTCTGACGGAACACTATTGCGAGCCTTTGGAAATAATGCCGAGGCGATTCTGAGACCTGTATTTGAAGCGGCAAGCTTCACGCTCAGGAGACTCAACCGCATTGGGGAGGGCTTGAGAATTACTGTGAGATCGAACTTTCCTGTCGGCATGGGTCTTGGCTCCTCGGCCGCGACCGCTGTCGGCACAGTTTCGGCCACAGCAAGAATTTTCGGTTATCACCTGAGCAAACAGGACGTTTTCGAAGCAGCTTACTCCTTAGAAAGGATCGTCCACGGTCACCCATCCGGCGTAGATCAAGCCGCAGTCACGTACGGCGGGCTAATCTGCTACAGAAATGAGACAGTTGAGGCGAGGATAGATCCCAAGAAGCCGCCCTTACTTGTTATTGGGAACACAGGAATACGAAGATCGACTGGCGAGTTTGTGGGGAAGGTCACCATGCTAAGAGAGAAAGATCCTCAGGAATACAGGAGAATAGCCTCGCAAGCCCAGATTATTTCGGAAAAGGCCGCGGACGCACTGAGATATGGCCATGCAGAGGCGCTAGGTGAGCTCATGAATGAGAATCAACATTTCCTTGAGTTAATTGGAGTCTCTTCGCCCTATCTGGAGAAACTAATATCCGCCGCAAGGTCTGCAGGGGCTCTCGGTGCCAAGCTCACGGGTGGTGGCGGTGGAGGTTGCATGATAGCTCTCGTGGACGAGACAGCTTCTAAGAATGTTGCGAGACAAATCGAAGAAGCAGGCGGACAGGTGCTTCCCGGCACTTTTGTCCCCCGTGGTGTCGTGACCTTCATAGAAGAGGAATGATTCGAGATTGCCCAAAGTCCAGACAACACGGCGGAAACTGAGTCACATTCAGACGACCCTTCATGAACAAGTCCAATCGCATGTACCAACCGGGTTTGAGGATGTCCGATTGATTCACAAGGCCCTTCCTGAGATTGACCGCCAGGAAGTTGATCTCTCAACTCCTATTTTCGGATACAAACTGAACGCGCCCATTGTGATCGAATCCATGACGGGTGGTACTCCCGATGCCGCAAGGATCAACCAAAGACTAGCAAAGGTCGCGCAGAAGCTTGGCATCGCGATGGGCGTAGGCAGTCAGAGGGCAGCCATAGAGGACGCAAGCCTAGCGTATACGTATAGAATTGCGCGAGAAGCCGCCCCTTCGATACCACTTTTTGCGAACTTGGGTTGCCCCCAACTGGTCCACGGGGATGCTGTGGATTGCGCGAAGAGAGCGGTGGATATGATTCATGCATCAGGGCTATTCATACATCTTAACGCCCTCCAAGAATCCGTTCAGTACGAGGGTGAAACCGATTTTCGCAACATGTTGCGTCGAATTAGTGAGCTGGCGAGCGCGCTCTCAGTTCCAGTTCTTGTGAAAGAAACTGGCGCGGGCGTATCCAAGGAAACCGCTCAGGCGCTGGAGCGCGCGAAAGTAAGCGGAATAAACGTATCTGGCTTGGGGGGAACGAGTTGGGCCGGAGTTGAGTACTACCGAGCGCGTGCGAAGCGCTACAAACTCCAAATGGAGCTCGGCCTGACTTTCTGGGACTGGGGAACACCCACAGTACCAAGCATCATTGAGGTGACGAACTCCACAAGATTGAAGGTGTTTGCTTCAGGTGGAGTCAGAAACGGGCTACATGTAGCCAAGGCCATCGCCCTAGGCGCGCACTACGGAGGTCTCGCTCTTCCTCTGCTGAAATCAGCGTCCTCGGGCGAAGCTGTCGCCGTTGAACGCCTTACCACTGTTATCGAGGAGCTCAAGAATGCCATGTTCCTAACGGGTTCTCGTAACCTAGAGCAGCTCCGTCAGGCGCCACTAGTGATAACGGGTTCAACCTACCAGTGGATTATCCAACGTGGATTTGACCCAACCGTGTACGCAAGCAGATCTTACTCAGAAGAAGACTTATCGCCTGTACGTGCCAGCTAAACCATCGTGAGAATCTATCCATCTAGTCGAGGGATATTCCATGGCGAAAAGTTCTGAGTATTCTGGTTTCTATAGGCTGTCCATCACCGAACGAGTTAAGGCAGTCAAAGAGTTTGCGGGTCTAACGGACGAAGAGGCAACTCTTCTCCTAAAGGCCAGTTCGCTCAGTTTTGACGTAGCTGATCGAATGATCGAGAATGTGATAGGAATTATGCCCGTTCCACTCGGGGTGGCTGTGAACTTCGTTATCAACGGAAGGGAAGTCATCGTTCCAATGGCAATCGAAGAACCATCAGTCGTTGCCGCTGCCAGCAACGCTGCCAAAATGGCTAGGGCAAGAGGAGGCTTTCACGCTACGACAACCGACCCCATAATGATCGGGCAGGTTCAGGTTGTGGGAGTTCAAGATGCGTATCGAGCCAGATTCGAGATTCTAACTCATAGAGAACAGATTCTGAAGCAGGCAAACGAACAAGACCCTGTATTAGTATCTCTCGGAGGCGGTGCGCGAGACTTGGACGTACGTATTATCGATACCTTCCTGGGCAAGATGATCATCGCGGAGTTGCAAGTTGATTGTAGGGATGCTATGGGAGCAAACGCAGTCAATACTATGGTAGAGGCAGTGGCACCCCTCATCGAAAAAGTTTCGGGCGGACGCGTTTACTTGCGGATAATCTCTAATCTGGCTGTTAAGCGCCTTGCACGAGCCAAGGCTATTTTTGAGAGGGAAGCGTTAGGCGGAGGAGAAGTTGTCGATGGTATTCTCAAAGCATATGCATTTGCTGTTGCTGACCCGTTTCGTTGCGCCACTCATAACAAGGGAATAATGAACGGGGTGACTGCTGTCGTACTGGCAAGTGGAAATGATACAAGAGCTATCGAAGCAGGGGCTCATGCTTACGCTGCAAGATCAGGCCATTACACGTCCCTAACCACCTGGGAGAAGAATAGCGACGGCGACCTGGTTGGAACGTTGGAGATGCCCATGGCTGTCGGAATCGTAGGAGGAGCGACGGTATCGAATCCGATAGCCAAACTGGTGATTAGAATGGTTGGAGTGAAGAGCGCAAAGGAACTAGCTGAGGTCATCGTATCAGTTGGCCTTGCCCAAAATCTGGCTGCATTAAGAGCCTTAGCGGCTGAAGGGATTCAGCGCGGCCATATGAGGCTGCATGCGCGGAATATCGCAATAAATGCAGGTGCAACCGGTGATCTCGTAGACAGAGTTTCCGAACAAATGGTACTGGAAGGCAAAATTAGGATAGACAGAGCAAGAGATCTACTGCAGAAATTCACCAAAGTCTAGTATGCAGGCGTTTCAACTTCCACGAGCGATTCCATACGGCGGATTCTTGGGATTGCATCTTTTTCCATCCAGTCTGAGATTGTGTCATAGACCTTTCTGTAGTATTTCTTCGTAGCGTGTTTCACTATTCCAAGCTTTTCCATTCGCCTGATGTAACGCCATTTCATGCTTCGAGAGATCTTGTCGCCCATTAATCGATCAATGTCGACCTTCTTGAAGACTTTGGGAAGGTGTGCGAAGGTTCCTATGATCTCCCTAGGAAAACTTGTCAAAGCTTCTTTCGAGAGTTTCCTCTTGCCGCGAGATTCCAATCCTCTCAATTTCGTGCTACTTACTCGCAAAAAGCAACCTTCCGATGATGGCGATACGGTTTTGATGTCATAAAAACGTTTTGAGCATCCCTTCTTCCTGTTCAAGAGACTCCCGTGAAGAACTTCATAGTGTGCCAATTACAAAAGCCAGCAAACCAAACGTCATCCATACGAGTGCATAATCCTTGTTCCTCTTAGCGTTATTCGGACTTGGATTGGATATGATGGAGTAGGTCGTAAGCAAGAAACCTATGTCACATATCATAACCAGTGGAAAGTAATATTCTGAAACCAAGCCGAGCGCGATCGGTATCATGCTCAGAACCACTGCTGCAACAAAGAGCACTGCACCTTTCCTTGCTGCGTTGGCGTTGCCCATAGTAGCAGCGACCGATCTCACTCCTCTGGCCGTGTCCCCTGACACATCAACAATCCCTTTGATGATCTCCCGTCCCATGCTTGATAGAAAGGCGAGAATGGCGAAAATTAGGAGAGACCATGTTGGGCTCCCGACAGCAAATCCACCGTAGATGAATGGGATCGCCACATTGGTGCTCACCATCGCGTTTCCCAGGAGCCCGAACTTCTTGATCCGGGCGTTGTACAAGATTGCGATGAGGACACTTGCGACCGCGATAAGCAGTGTCCAAACACCAGAATATGAAGCAAACAGCAGTCCAAACGATGCCAGAATTACAGCAAAGGAAATGGCTTCGGAAGGTCTAACGACGCCTGCCGGAAGAGGACGTTTCGGTTCGTTGATGGCATCGATCTCACGGTCGAAGTAGTCGTTCAGGACCATTGAGGCAGCCAGCAGAAGAAAACCGGTCATGAAACCGTAAGAGGCTGCTTGAGCAGGAACTGTTTGCGACGCGATGGTCTCGCCGACGATGACAGCGAAGCCCATCATAATGCAGTTTGGCAGACGAATCATCGTAAGCAATCCGAAGATTCGCTTGTCAATGGAATAGGGTTTAGGCAACGTGCTGCGCCTTGGGAATTTTCATCTTCGAAATCTGTCCTAGCCACAAGCAGTTTTAATAGTATGCGCTCAGTTTCTGGCAAGGTTCGCGGCGCTTGATTTGCTAGGTCGATGAGTGGCTTATCCTTTGACCGGCATTAGAATTGGAAAAGTAGAAAGTCATTTGGAAGAGGTAGTCAGAGAGGATGGCGCCGCTCATCTTACGCTCTTTGATCCCGAGAAGCTAAGGCCGATAGATGCTAGGAGGTTAGCACTTGAAGTAAAGAAGGCTGGCTCATCAGCAGCTATGGTAGGTGGGTCGACTGCAACATCAGTTTATCAACTCGATGCGATCGTGAAGGCGATCAAGTCGTCTGGGCTACCGGTCATCCTGTTCCCGAATGATGTAACTGGTCTAAGCCAGTACGCGGACGCTGTCTTCTTCATGTCCCTGCTGAATTCGTTGAACCCGTACTACCTTTCCGGGGCACAGGCGCTGGGAGCTCCGTTGGTGAAACGCTATCGTCTTGAGCCGATACCGCTAGGTTACTTGATTATCGGCGGTCATGCTGGCGCCGCGGGTTTCGTGGGAAACGCGAATCCAATTCCCTACAATAAACCCGAGTTGGCAGCAATCTATGCTCTTGCTGCAGAATATCTCGGAATGCGCTTCGTCTATTTGGAGGCAGGTTCAGGAGCAAGACGCACTGTTCCTCCTGAAATGGTCAAAACGGTTAAGGAATCCTGTCGAATTCACGTAGTAGTCGGTGGCGGCATTCGAACTTCATCACAGGCAAGGTCTTTGGTAGATGCAGGAGCACACCTGATCGTAACCGGAACAATATCGGAGAAAGCGTCGGCGCGAACGTTGCGTGAAATAATCCAAGCGATCCGATAGCTCCAACTTGAGGAGCACTACTTGGCTTTGTCCTTCTCGAAGGGTATCAGCGGAACGACTCCCTACTACAATCTCATCAGACGCGTAGCTTTTCCCTCTACGAGAGCAATAGCCATTTCATCAATACTCTTGGTAACGTTCGGCGTCGGCTTATCATTCTTGGTGGTCGAACATACAGCAAAGTCATTCATTCTTGGGGTCACCGGCGGTGTTGTGGTTCTCGGCGTACCGGCTCTCCTATCGAATCTCTTCCTATTTCTAACAATAGTCAGAGAAGATCCGCTTTTCTATCCTCGGCGATGTCTGGCATTCTCCTTGTTCACAATAACAAGTTGGGTTGCTGTCTTTCTAATCGGCTCGGTTTTGAGCTTTGTTCTCTCTAGATTCGTGTTTCCCGGATCAGCCATCATAGCTGGGCTTTTCGCAGTCATACCCCTGCGAGCGGTCGCAGTCTTCTCAATGTCAAGAACCAGTTTTCTGAAGAGGATTATTTTCACCCTGACGGAACCGAGCTTGACAGCCCTTACATCTGTTCTAGTTCTTGGGGTCGCAGTTAACAGCACCTTGAGTGCGCTTGCCTTATCCTCCCTGATCGGGCTCGCCTTCGCATTCGCTTTGATACTTGTCGTTGAGAATTTCGGTCGACAAGCCATCGGTTTCTCGCCGATCCGCATGTTCAGGGCGTTCCTCACAGATTGGTTGGAGGGTCAGAACAGTGACCTCGAATCTTATCTCAACGAGCTTGGTGTGGAGACCGAGATTGATGTTGCGGCATTTCTCTTTAGGCGTTCAGATACGGCTAGGATCAAGGGGACGATACTGGTTTCCAACTTTCATCCAGGACCATTCTTGAACATTGGAAGTAGCGTGCTTCCCTTTCTGTTCCAAGCCTTGATGAAGAGAAGGTTCAACGCAGTGAGTATTGTTCCCCACGGAGTCTCTGGGCATGAATTTAACTTGGTTTCCCAAGAGCAAAACATGCGTATCATCGAATGGATCTTGCTGAAGCAAGAAAGCGTTCGATATGATAG
This sequence comes from uncultured Candidatus Bathyarchaeia archaeon, assembly GCA_964598845.1. GTDB lineage: Archaea > Thermoproteota > Bathyarchaeia > 40CM-2-53-6 > 40CM-2-53-6 > FEN-987. The sequence goes on along the minus strand of CAZRDM010000003.1, from coordinate 85,150 downwards.
CGAAGCGACTGCTGTCACGAGGGCCAGCAATGGAATTGCTACAGCTACGAGCCAGATTTTCGACAATTGCGCACTCGTAACCATGACGACCGCACCCTACGACATGGAGGATGTTCCTTCAGATATAGCGAATCGAATCGGAGGCCTCACTCATGGTAGGTTCCGCCATGTTGCGCTGATAGATGCCCACAACTGCCTGACAGGCCCGAGCACAATGACGCCGGATAAGATGGGTGCCCTACAAGAGGCCACCCTCTCCTCGCTTCAAGTCTCCGCCGAACAACCCGGAAACATCTTCAAGGTGGGAGTTGCTCAGAGAACGCCAGCAGGATTCACCCTGAAAGACGGGTATGGTCCTGGAGGGATCTCAGTCATAGGAATCGAAGTCGATCAACAACGCTTCGCTTACATCAACATCGATGGAAACAACATGATTCGAGGATTGCGGGAGCGGATTCTCAACGAAGCTAAACAAGCCGGATTCGACGACGGAGAAGTCATGACCACTGACACGCATATGGTGAATGGGGTTGTTCCAGCAAGGCTGGGCTACCATATGATTGGAGAGGTCGGCTCCAAGACCCTGCTCCTCCATGAGGTGTGCGCGCTTTGTCGTGAGGCGATCGCGGATCTTCAACCCTGCGAAGTAGGTGTAATCAATGGACAAATCCCCGTCACCACCCTTGGCTCAAAATCATTGAAGCGCGTCATGAATCTGGTGCATAGAGTCTCAAGGTTGACGGCCCTAACACTCTTTCCAGTGGTCCTCGCGGCCACCGCATTCTCTCTGCTGTTCTTGGTGTGATTCTCCATGCGTGTGGTTCCACGCGGTTCCCATTACATGCAACTACCTCGCGAGGTTCTGATCGGAAAGGACGTTGCTTCTCTGGTCGGCGAAACTCTGGCACGCCTCGGTTTTAGGCATCAAGCACTGGTCGTAACGGGCCCCAAAGTAAGATGGATCGCGGCGGACATTGTCCTTGATTCATTGCAGAGTGCAGGTTTTCGCGCATCGAGTATGATTGCTGAAAGCGCGACCACAGCTCAGGTGCTTAAGGTTCAGCGGGAAATTCGCCGTGCCAAACCTGAGATAGTTGTGGGTGTGGGCGGTGGCAAGGATATCGATGTGGCGAAGTTGAGTAGTATGAAGAGCGGGAAGAGTTTCCTCAGTGTGCCAACTGCGGCATCTCATGATGGAATTGCAAGCCCCTTGGTCTCGATGAAGGGGATGAATCGGCCCTATTCTTATGCAGCTCATTCCCCAATCGCCATCGTTGCCGACATATCGATAATTGCCAAGTCGCCTTACAGATTAGTTGCAAGTGGATGTGGCGATGTGGTCGCGAAGTATACCGCGGTTAGAGATTGGAAGTTAGCCCACAGGATCAAGAATGAGTACTATGGCGATTATGCAGCCGAGCTTGCGCTTATGAGTTCACGCCTCGTTATGAAGAACGCGAATAGTATTAGGGCGATGTCGGAATCAGGGGTCCGAACGTTGGTCGAGGCCTTGATCAGTTGTGGAGTTGCGATGAGCATCGCTGGTACTAGCCGACCTTGCAGCGGCGCAGAACACTTGTTTAGTCACGCGCTTTCCATGATTGCGCCTAAGCCTGCGATGCATGGAGAGCAATGTGGCGTTGGTACGGTAATGTGCGCGTATTTGCACGGTGCGAACTGGGAGTTGATTAAGGATGTGCTTCATAGAATAGGTGCGCCGACGACGGCCAAGGAGCTCGGTACCGACCCCGAATATATTGTCGAGGCATTGACGAAAGCACACTCTATTCGCCCGGAAAGGTACACGATCCTTGGGGAGAGCGGCCTCACAAAGGAGGCTGCACAGCGGGTTTCTTCAGTCACGGGCGTAATCGATTAGAGCGATTTGTGAGGATCATTGATATGCCAAAGGCTACGGCGGTAGCATACGCAATACAGGGTTTAGTGAAGTATCACGGTCTCAAAGACAAGAGACGACGAATACCATTTCATGACAGCATATCCGTGTGTGCGGAGGCGCTGACCACCAAGGCAACGGTGGAATTTGACCAAGACTATTCTCAAGATATCATCGAGATAAACGGAAAACCCGCCACCGAGTTGGAAGCAACGCGCGTCCTCGCGGTTGTCTCTCATATTAGATCAATTGCGAAAAGTAAAAAGCACTTCAAACTCTTAAGCATCAATAGCTTAACCGAGGGGAAGGGTCTCGGTTTCTCCGCAGCAGCTTTCGCTGCGATATCGCTTGCCTCAAGCAAAGCGGTCGGCCTTGAGCTGACACTTGAAGGGTTAAGTGAGATTGCACGTCTTGGCGCTGGGTCTGCTAGCAGAAGCGTAGTCGGCGGTTTCTCGATCTGGTACGCCCAAAGGGATGGACGGTCCTATGCGAGGCAACTCGCCTCCGGCGAGGATCTAAGTTTGGCGATGGTCATAGTCCCGATTCCTTCGCAAGTGAAAACTGACAGGGCCCACGAGGAGTCCGAAAGCTCTGCGTTCTTTCAGGCTAGATTAAGAGAGGTGAAGGGGAGGCTCCGGGAGATGCTGAGTGCAATACGTAGGCAAGACGTTGATGCAATTGGGAGGCTCGCCGAGGCGGACACACGGAGCCTCCATGCCGTGACAATGACGGGTAAGAGCGGCCTGATACTCATGGCTCCAGAAGCACTGCATGTCATAGAACGCGTGCTGACGCTGCGTGAAAGGGAGCATGTACCGGTCTGGTACTCCTTGGACACAGGGCCTTCAGTTTACCTGAACACTCGTTCTGAGTTCGTTGACGTCATATGTCGCGATATCGAAGCTAACGTAGGAGTAAGTGTTCTCAAGAGCGGTGTGGCCGGACCAGCTCACATGGTTGAAGAACATCTCTTTTAGAGCATGAAGAATCACTTCTTCAAAGAGCAATCTGGCATGTCAAAGGACATAGTCGAAAAAGTCCGAAAGGCAGCTATACTAAATGCCGTTAGGCATGACGGGAAGGCAGACGCAAAGGCGGTTCTCGGAAACTTGCTCGGAGACAACCCTGAACTCCGAAGTCGGGCTCGGGAGCTGGTGAATGTGGTAGAGCAGGTTGTGGAAGAGGTCAATTCCACGCCTGCGGAACGACTCATGGAAATTGTGAACGAAAGATGGCGCGAGGAGTTGACCAAGGAACGAATGGAGGAGAAGAGGGAACTACCGCCTCTTCCAAACGCTCAGAAATATCGCGTCATAGTAACTCGAATCGCTCCGAATCCAGATTTTGTTCTACATATCGGAAATGCAAGGGCAGCGATCTTGAGCCATGACTATGCCAGAATGTACAAAGGCAAATTCATCGTAAGGTTCGAAGACACGGACCCGAGACTGAAGAAAGCGCAGCTGAGATACTATGACATGATACGAGAAGACCTCAGGTGGTTGGGTTGCGAATGGGATGATGAATTCATCCAGAGCGACCGCATTTCTTACTACTATGAAGTAGGGAGCTCTCTCGTCGCAAAGGCAGCAGCTTACATCTGCGAATGCGACCCAGAACAATTTCGCAAATTCATCAGTGCGAGAAAGGCCTGTCCGGATCGAGATCTCGCGCCCCAAGAGAATAGTAAGCGTTGGGAGAGAATGCTTGATGGAGGTTATGATGAAGGTTCGGCGGTGTTTCGTGTTAAGACAGATCTTTCGCATCCGAATCCAGCAGTAAGAGACTGGCCCGCTTTCCGAGTAATCGACACTACCAAGAATCCGCATCCTCGGGTAGGTTCAACGTTCCGAGTCTGGCCGTTGTACAACATGGCTTCAGGTGTCGATGATCACGCGCTTGACATAACACATGTGATACGTGGAAAGGAGCATTTGACGAACATGCAGCGTCAATTCTACATGTACAAGCATATGGGTTGGATCTACCCCGAAGCAGTTCACTACGGTCGTCTCAAGGTCGAAGGAATGAATCTCAGCAAGTCCAAGCTTATGAAAGCCCTAGAGACTGGGGAATACAAGGGTGTTGACGATCCGAGGCTGGGCACGCTTGCTGCTCTTAGACGACGTGGCTTCAATCCAGACACTATACGAAGGCTCATGTGGGATATTGGACCGAAACCCGTAGAAGTGACGATTAGCTGGGATAACGTTAACGCGTTAAATCGCAAGATCATAGACCCCACCTCGCACCGCTACTACTTCGTGGCAGATCCTGTCTTGACGAAAGTTGCCGGTGTTCCTCGGGAATATGTCGTCCGTGTTCCGCTTCATCCTCAACATCCCGAGATGGGAAACCGAACACTGAGGGTGAGTGCTGTGGACGGATATGCAACCGTCTACGTGTCGAAGTCCGACAAATCGCTTTTGTCTTCAGAAAAAGCTGTACGCTTGATGGGCTTGTTCAACTTTAGGCCAGTGAGTGTCTCGGATGCCGAGGTTAGTGGCGAGTTTCTAGGGGAGGTTGTGAGCGACGCAGAGAAAATGCCGATCATGCAGTGGGTGCCTTCAGATGAGAACGTCCATGTTGAATTGGTAATGCCTGACGCTACGATAAAGAAGGGTGTTGGTGAGATCGGCTTGAGGGCTGAGCCCGTTGGTTCAGTGATTCAATTTGTCCGTTTCGGATTCGGGCGAATTGATAGTGTAGCCCCCGATGAGGTGACTGTGTACTTCGCACATCAATAGCTGGAAAAGAAGAGATGAGCCGTAGCGTCGGTGCCCTATGCGAGTTCAGGTGCCTTCCCGGAAGCGGCAAAGCTCCAGTATTTTTGGCAGGTATTGTTTAATGTCCGATTCACGGACTGCGTTAAACAGGGACGATCTATGGAGGATCCTGGTGAATACAGTTCACGCTCTGCCCATGTACAAAAGTCATAAACGGTACGTGGAGGATGTGATGATCAAAGAGAGACCTGACATCTCATCCGAGGAGCTTGCTATACAACTGAACATACCATTGGGTGAAGCCCTTGTATTACTCGATGAGATTCGTGGAAAGCGGACCAACGAAGATAAGGACAGCGATAGAAACGCATTGGCAGCCAATCGAACTCTTCCGGATTTCAGGGGACAGTTACCTTTAGTAAAATTTATATAGCCCCTTTTTTACCTCAGGTAACAATTTGGTGACCTAAGAATGTCTGCTCAAGCTATACCCGTTGTTATAATGAAAGAGGGAACCCAGAGAACGACAGGTAGAGATGCACAGCGCAACAACATCCTAGCCGCTAAAGTGGTTGCCGAGACTGTTCGAACTACGCTCGGCCCACGCGGAATGGACAAGATGCTTGTGAGCAGCATCGGCGATGTCGTCATCACCAACGACGGTGCCACTATCATGAAGGAGCTCGATGTCCAACACCCAGCAGCAAAGATGCTTGTGGAAGTGGCGAAGACCGTAGACAACGAGGTGGGTGACGGAACAACCACCGCTGTAGTAATGACCGGCGAATTACTCGAGAAAGCCGAAAGACTGCTCGATAAGGATGTTCACCCCACTGTCATCGTTGAGGGCTACAAGAAGGCAGCTGAGAAGTCTAAGGATATATTTGAGTCGCTAGCTGAGAAGATCGATCCCAACGACGGCGAGACTCTTCGAAAGATCGCCATAACCGCGATGGGTACTAAGGGTGTCTCCGCAGCCAAAGACTACTTGGCGAAGATCGCTGTCGACGCTGCTCTTCAAGTCAAGGAAGCAAGGGACGGGAAGACGAAAGTGGACATCGATCTCGTGAAGGTGTTAAAGAAGCATGGCAAGAGCCTCGAAGAGACCGAGCTGGTCCGCGGGATAGTGGTGGACAAGGAAATTGCACACCCGCAGATGCCTAAGAGAGTCGAGAATGTGCGGATCGCGCTTCTCAATGCGAAACTCGAAATAGAAAAGACCGAGTTCGACGCGAAGATCAACATCAACAACCCGGAGCAGATGAAGCTCTTTCTCGATGAAGAAGAGCGTATGCTCAAGGAGATGGTGGACAAGATCGCGGAGAGCGGTGCAAATTTCGTGTTCTGCGAGAAATCCATTGACGACATAGCGCTGCACTTCCTCGCAAAGAAAGGAATCGCTGCTGTAAAGAACGTGAGCAGCGGTGATATGGAGAAGCTTGCGAAGGCTGCGGGCGGCAAGGTTGTTGCGAGCGTCAAGGATCTGACCTCGGCGTCGCTGGGTGAAGCAAGGCTGATCGAAGAAACCAAGATCGGGGAAGACAAACTTGTCTACGTCAGAGACGCCAAGAATCCACAAGCTGTTACTGTTGTTCTACGCGGAGGAACCGAGCACGTAGTTGACGAAGCTGAAAGGTCATTGCATGATGCCCTCTGCGTGGTACGCGATAGCATCGAGGACGGAAAGATCGTGGGCGGCGGCGGGGCACCTGAAGCCGAGGCTTCAAAGCAGTTGCGCGAATATGCGGTTAAGGTGGGAGGGCGCGAGCAACTTGCCATCGAAGCTTTCGCCGATTCCTTGGAGAGCATCCCGCTGGCCCTTGCGGAGAACGCGGGACTAGATCCAATCGACATAATGGTTCAGCTCCGGGCAAAGCATGAGGAGGCAAAGAACCGCTGGTACGGCGTCGATGTCTTCTCAGGAGAGATCACGGACGCTTGGAGTCTTAATGTCCTAGAGCCCCTCCGTGTCAAACTGCAGGTCGTGAAGTCGGCAACTGAGGCAGCCTCAATGATACTGCGCATCGACGATGTCGTAGCGGCCAAGGGAACAACCAAGGAGGGCAGAGAACCGAAGCCACCAACGCCTGGCCCTGAAGAGTTCTAAGCCCATCCCCATTTTTTCCTTTGTAGTTTTCTCGGATTCCACGCCCAGCCTAAGTAGGCGCGCCCACATTCCAATAACCTGCCCAGTTGGTCGGGCGTTGATCTTGAGTCGGGAGCCTGTAGTACTCGTTTCCTCCGCCGAGATTACCCTGAAGAGTAGTCCAGTCAGACGGATTCTAGAGCAACGGTTGATGCATGATCTAAGAACTGCGCTATCGAAGGCCGGATTTGCCGGTTTCTCTTCTGAGAAGCATGCCGCGAGAATCGTAATACGCGGGATAACGGATCCATTGAATGCAGCCCGGTGCTGCGCAA
>CAZRDM010000003.1:12288-78006 GCA_964598845.1 uncultured Candidatus Bathyarchaeia archaeon | reverse complement strand
AGAATCGTAATACGCGGGATAACGGATCCATTGAATGCAGCCCGGTGCTGCGCAAGGGTTTTCGGAGTCGCATCAGCAGCACCAGGCATCCTAGTTCCCTCGACCATAGAGCATGTCACAAGGAGCATAGTCCAACTAGCCGAGGAAAATCTTCGGCCTGGGCAGTCTTTTGCCATTCGAGCTCGTCGTTCAGCGCCATCCTCGCTTTCACGATGCCAAATTGAAACCCATGGAGGATCAGAGGTCCTTAAGGCACTAAACGGCAGGTCGATCAAGGTCAATCTGAAAGAACCTGACACCACCATCTTTGTTGACCTAGCGGGAGATAGAGCCTATGTGTATGCGGTTCGCCTTCCGGGACCGAGCGGGTTACCGCTGTCGTCCCAATGGAGACTGCTAGCTGTACTTGATTCGGGACCGCTCACAATACTCGCATCATACGCAATGATGCGAAGGGGATGTCTTGTGGAATTGCTTATTCCGCTCTCTGATATCTTCGCCCTTTTCGCGAGAGACTATCAGCTTAGCCTTGCGCGGAGACTCCGCCTTTCGGTCACGCGCGCGAACTATAGAGCCTACGCCCTTGATGTCAACGGGTTGATTCAAGAGAAAATCGAACGCCTCTCACTCGGGTATGGTGAGATCAGACAATTGGTGCGTGTTGCAGGTGCCAAGTTTGCTGAGCAGAAAAGGTACAAGGGCTTGGTGTCTTCTCAAGTCAGCGGACAGTCTCTTGAGTTTCCGTTTGTGACGGGGGACGCCAGTGTCAATTTGCCCATCTTCCACCCGCTGATCGGACTGGACATAGAGGAGTTAATTGAAATGTGCGGGTTACTTGGTATTCCAGAAGAAGAGCTATTCTCCCAGCTCAACCGTGAGCTGAGTGAAAACAAAACCAAAGTCCCTCTCACAAGCATCGATCTTAGTGAAATGAAAACAGAACGAGTTCTGCTCTAGCTTCGACTCGCCAGATTGGAGATTACGTCACAGGCTGTCCTGACGGCCCCCATGGATGTCGCTTTTCTTGTGACTTCAAATGAGTTCGTATGATAATCTTTGGCTGCCAATATCTCTTGGATTGCAGAATTCAAGGTCTCGGGATTCAGCTTCTTCTGATCTATCATCCGAGCCACGCGCAGAGTTACGGCGCGCCGGGCGTTGCCGTATTGTTCAGTATGATCGGGTATAGGAATCAGGATCATGGGTTTACCATATACAAGCGATTTCATGATGGTTCCATGACCCGCTCTGGACACTACCAAATCAGATGCCATGATGAAATCATCTTGGTTCTCGATCCAATCATAGACAATGATTCCATTCAATGAACTAGGACTACGCATACCTTTAGGTTCACCGCGTGAAAGTACAACATTGTATTCGTTCGAAAACATCCGCATCGAATCGAGGAGAGCCCTCACCAAGGTTTCTCGTTCAATCTTCGGACCGCTTACTGCCGCATATATCAGTGGTTTCTCGGAATCAAATCCGAGTTTGTGTTTGATTCTGGCTGGCTCGTCCTCAGCCGTCCCGCGCTTCTCTACTATTGGTCCGATTAGCTTCACTTTTCGGTTATAGCGTCTTGGGATCGCTAGGTTTCCGAGGCATATCGTGAATGGTGGAGGCAGGTCTGGAATGAGGAGAATCTCGCTCCTGATCCACACCAATTCGATGGCTGTCCGGATGAAGAGCCATCCGATATTCGCTATGAAGAAGAATAGTCGATCGAGAAGCGAAAGTCGTCGGCCAGAAGGACGCCTTATTATTTCAACTCGGAATTGGTTCAGCATTAGGGCTACAGGTATTCTCATTAGTTTGGCTGCGACTAGCGATGACGCGCGGGAATCGGAGAAAACAACATCTGCCCTAAATCTTTTCAGATAGCGAATCTCCCGGACTACTTGACGCAGAAATCTTCTGACCCCGAGTGAAAAGCCGCTTGTAGCAGCAGTCATTTTGAAGTCGATTGTGCCGTCGCTTGCTACGTTGAAGTTTATCGGCACAGCCTCAAAGGTAGGTAGGTGATTATGCCTCGCGAAATCGAGCCCGTCAAGGTAGGTTGAGAAGACAGTTTCAATTCCGCGACGATTCAACTCATCAGCTATCGGCTTAGCCCTTGCTATGTGACCTAAACCAATTCCGCAAGGTGCGACGTAGACGCGCAACGTCACGCGTCACCGATCGTCTTTCTGCTAACCTCGCCTTCAGGCTCCACTTCCTCGAAGATTTCGCCTTCAAAGACCTTCACCTCGACATCATCGAGGAGCCAGGAATCAGGTGGAAGCCCCGCTTTGAGACAGCAGTTGAGTAGAAATTCCGAGGCATCCCACTTCCATTCTGTCGCGACCTGTGGCAGAAGAATGCCTGAGGATCCATGTCCCTGAACAATGAGTCCATGTCGACCTACCTCAATAAGCTCCGGGAGGTTCTTCCGATCCTTCGTCTTCAGAATGTGAGGAACGGTTAGAACTGTTATTTCCATGATGATCGAACTTTTCAACTCGCTGAGCGACACACGCGGAAATCTTGGGTCTTCAGTGGCAGCGTAGACGGCCGCCTTTATGGTGGCATCCACCAAGCGCTGATCCGGGTATGGAAATCCAATACAACCACGAAGTTCCTGCTCGGGTCCCGTCGTCTTTAGCGTAACAAAGACGCCGGATTTTCTTTGGAAGCTCTCAGATAGTTCCCCGGGAGCCGTGATAAACTGATTTGTTTCGAGGTAACTCGCTATGGCACGACGTGCCAATTGAACTAGTGCCTTGCCTTCGTTGAGGTTTAGGTGTTGGTCTTGCCTCTTTTGGTGATCCTGTACTTCGTCTGCTTTCAAGGATCTTCCTCGCTCTTTCAAGTGTCTGCTCTATTCTCTTCCAATGGCTACCTTTCCAGTATATCTTACCACATGCGGGGTTAGTGCAGACCCAAAAACCTCGGTACACTTTAAACGTTGTTGGAGGAACGTGATCTTTCACCTCCTGCTTCTTGGTTTCTCTAATGATGTACCCACACATGGGGCATCTCGAGACCGCGGTATCAATTCTAAGGCTCAGGCGATATCGCTCCGCGAGATCGGCCAATCTCTCCGGTTCTGTTCGTCCTTCCACTAAAAAGGACTCAATCCCTCTTGAGATCGCCGTCCGATACAGCTCTTCATCTGAAGTAAGCAGAACAAGGGAGTCGCGCTTAGCCAGGGAGAGAAGATCGCGGTCGGGACTGTCATTCATGTAGGTGGCTTCGCAACCGATCATTCGCAGCCATCGAACAAGCTTACCCAGCATTCCGTCTAGGAGGAAGTGCATACTTTATCGCTCTTCGCAACCTTGCCTACAGGTGGGCCTACGATCGCACTTCTCTCAGCGATTAACGTGCCATTGACGATTGTATAGGCCGGCTTTCCAATACACTGCATTCCTTTGAAGGGTGAATATTTCGCTTTGCTCAAGAACTTCTCTGGTTCAATCCTGGTCTTGGCCTTAGGGTCTACGAGCACTATGTCGGCGTCAAACCCTTCTAGGAGTAGTCCCTTTCGCGAAAATCCGAAAATCTTCGCAGGTAGAGTGGCCGTGGCTTCGATGAGTCTCTGTAGTCTTAGCTTACCCCTCGAGACTTGGGTAAACATCATGGGCAATGATGTCTCTAGGCCAGGCAGGCCAGGAGAAACCTTCCAAGCATTATCAGAGTCCTTGTCCTCGAGAGTGTGGGGTGCGTGATCGCTAGCAAGGATATCAATCTGGCCCGAAGAAAATCGTTGCCAAAGTCCAAGCCTATGGCATTCGCTCCTTATTGGTGGAACACAAATGGCCAATGTCCCGTGTTTTCTGAAAACCGAGTCATTTAGGAGGAGATGGTGGGCTGTAGCTTCGCAAGTTGCATTCGTAGTGTTCTTAACGAGTTTGACGGCGGACGGAATGCTTATGTGGCATATGTGAACGCGGAGATACATTCTCATACTTAGGTCTAGGATTCTTCTGACCGCGGCCACTTCCGCCTCAGGTCTGTGTGCACGAAGGAAATCTCTGATCGATGTCTTTTCTTCTGCTAGGCATTTCTGCTTGGTCTTCTCAATGATTGCCGCATCTTCCGCGTGTATGCTGACTAGCACGTCGTTTTCTTTTGCGGCTCGTAGTGAGGCGCTGAGTTCGTTTTCGTCTTCAGAATTGAAGGTTTCGAGCGCCTTGTTAAGATACAGTTTGAAAGCTACAGCCCCAACTTCACTCATCCTCTTGATTTCTGAGGAATCCTTGACAAGTGCTCCCTGAAGCGCGACATTAGAGAACAGTTTTCCTTCGGCCTGCGATATCTTTTCAGTTAGATTCATGGCACTGATGGTGGGCGGCCTTGTGTTTGGCATGTCGACCACCGTGGTGAATCCACCCACTGCCGCCGCTTGAGTTCCGGATTCGAACGTTTCCTTATATGATAACTCTAGATCGCGAAGATGTACGTGAGCATCGATCATTCCAGGCATGGCAATTAGCCCTCTTGCATCGATCCTCAGATCGGCAGTTTTGCTCGGGGGAAATTTCGAGATTCGTTTTATTATGCCGTCTTCTAGGAGGATGGAAGCTGTTGTCAATTCATCATCTTGAGGAATCCTCGCTGACTCAATTAGGATTGAAGGCAAATGCTTGCTCACACCGACCGCTGACAACCTTGAGCAACCGGGAGGACGAGATAGCTTCACTCTTCCGGTTCTTCAAGGTCGGCTAGACAGTCTTCACATAGAAATTGACCGTCGTGAGTCTTCAGCTCATCCGCCCAAGAGCCGCATCTGTCACAATAACCGGAGAGCGGTGCAGTCTCCCGAGGTCTCTCGACAGGCGCAATCTGAGATTTTTCGGCTATCACATCGATCAATGCAGGTGTGATGTCGACGATGTCATTGCTGGTTATGATACCCTTCAATTTGCCGTCCTCGACTACCACAAGCCGGCGAATCTTGAGCTCTCGCATCTTCTTCGCAGCTTCTGTCACGTTTGCCGATGGATCTATGGTGGCGGGGGGTTTCGTCATCGATTTGCCCGCCTGAACTTTGCTAGGAAGTAAATCCAAAGCAGCAACGCGACGAACAACATCTCGCTCGGTTATCATACCGCGTGGCTTCCCAGACTTCTCCACGACCACGACGGAGCCAATGTCATGCTTTTTCATCAGCTTGCTCGCAGACAGAACTGAGTCAGTTTCCTTTATTGTGATGACCGGACTTGACATTACATCTTCTACTTTGACTTCGGGAGCAGCACTACGAACTGTCAACGATGCTCATGCTGGAGAGGTTTGCAAGGCCTTAAGGGCTTTACGGGACTGGCTGAGGTGACAAGGGGCGCGAGCAAGCATTATCTAGAGACCTATCGTATCTTGCGCGGTACTGCTTGGTTGGGTGGATGGCTAGATCAGCTTGAGTGCGACTCAAAGAAGTCTAACTCATGGACGAATTAGGCCTGCCTCTATGGTTTATTGGCTGCGGCTTCTACTCGCTGTCGCCGCAGGACTCATCAACCATTTCCTGCAGATCGGGGAAACCACATTGGGCGAACTTGCAATGTTTGCTGGTATCGGACTAGGTGTCGTTTTCTACGTTCTCTCAGTCGTCATAGTCCGACATCTACTCCACTACGGGGAGAATGAGCTCAAGGGAAAGCACAGGTACATAACGCTAGGCGGCGGTACATTCATCGTTGTGTGGATCATGGTGGCTGTGCTGGCTAACACGCTTGCAGGCTAGCTTCTCTTTGCTTCTTCCGTGGATTCTCTCTGAGGTTCCTTCACGACATCACAGCGTTCAAGTTTCCTTACGTAACTCTCGAGAGCCGCAAAGTAACCGCGATCATACTCCGTGTGCAACTTGTTAGTAGTGTGAACGGCGAACTCTTTTCGTAATTCCTTGAGCTTCCTAGGTGTATTCTCGATCTTTGATAGGTAGAGGTACTTGTCGTTGTTTGATTTTGCAGTTAGCAGCAAACCTTCGAGGGCTTTCAGGTATCCCCTTGCTGCTTCGGTCCCTGGGATGGTCGTTCTTATGGAGTCGAGCTCCTTCTCAGCGTCGCTGATTCTTCTGTCGATAACCGCTTGAAAGAACTTCTCAGAATCAACGTTAGGTGTCTGAGTAGCCTCATCGGCGGCGTTTAACTTCGTCTTCTTCGCTAATATCCTTGATACCTTCCTCAGTTATCTTGAATATGCGTTCTCCTTCGGGTAGGTACGGGCTAGATACAAGCCTACCTATTCTTACCGGACCGCCGGCGGTTCTTCTCAAGAAGATCCTAGTGTGACTGGTATGCGACACTATGTGTCCACCCACAGCCTCCACTGCCATTGCGAAGAATTGATCTGGTTTGGCCATCACTTGATTCGTCACTACGGCGCAGGCATTGAATGCGCGTGAAAGCCTGACAAGGCGGTGCAGATGGCTGTTGAGCTTTTGCTGTCGCTCAGCTAACATTTCACGGCCCAGGTACTCACTCCGGAAGTGGGACGTGAGGGAGTCGACTATTATGAGTTTGACATTGTTCTCTTGGATGACCTTATCGGCTTTCTCAAGGATTAGTATTTGATGATCTGAGTTGAAAGCTTCGCAGTAAATGATGTTCTTTGCAGTTTGAACGGGATCGAGTCCGAGCGCCCTGGACATTCGGACTATCCATTCTGCACGGAAGGTATTCTCAGTGTCAAGATAGACCGCGGACCCATTCAGGCCACCCTTCTCTTCAGGTAGCTGTACGTTGACCGCCAATTGGTGGCAGAGGATGCTCTTGCCTACTCCATACTCCCCGTAAAACTCAGTTATCGTCTGAGTTTCGAGTCCTCCACCTAGTAGTTCGTCGAGCGCTTTACTCCCGGTCGAAAGCCGCTTGATGCTTTGCCTCATCTTGATGAGTTCATCGGCACGGATGAAACTGAGTGCTAGACTATCCCTAGCCTCTGCGATGATCTTTGCGGCTTGTTTCTCACCCACCCCGGCTTGAGTTAGTTCCTTGATTGTAGCAGTCGCCAAAGACTCGACTGTGTGGAATCCCATTTCCCTGAGCTTCTCAGCTGTTGCCGGGCCAACCCCTGGAATATCTTCTATGAACTCGTACTTCTTGCGCTTCTCTACGACTGCTTCCGCTTCTTGCTCTGCGGAGGACTCTTCAGTCTCTTGCATGACTTGCGTCGAGGCCAACAATCGCACTCTACTTATTTCAAGATTGAGTACTTTTCTTATCGACCCAGTTCAATATAACAGGGAGAGTTAGATGAAAGTACAGGTGAGAAATGGCGACATGAACAGTCGGAATCCGGAGGTTCTTCCTTGGGAGTCTCTGTAAAGATTAATCCTTCAATTCGTGAGGCGAATGAGACTCTTCAGACTGCCTTCCGCTCTAGAAGTTTCGCTCTAGTGGCTGGGGACTGTCGCGTCGACTATGAAGGAAGAGCCTCTTCAACCCTTGAGTGGGGAGAACGGATTGTCGTGATAAAACAGGACGGCTCACTCTTGGTGCACAGACCCATCGGATACGAGCCTGTGAATTGGCAGCCTCCCAAATGTCTTCTCAAGGTCTGGACAGAAGACTCGGGATCGCTAATTGTGAATGCTACTCGTGCTCAGCCGAGGGAGATGGTCTCTATTGAATTCCGCAAAATAATGTTCACCGTAACGGGCAAGCTGGATGATCGCGGTGACTTCGCCCTTCACGTCACTGAGGAGCAAATGAAACAGGCCATATTGACTGTCCCTGCGCTGGTGGAGGAAGGTCTGAAACCTCTTCAACAGGAGAAGAGTCTAGGTGCAGCAGGGTTTACAGACATTTACGCAGAAGACAGAGAAGGTAACCTAGTAGTAATCGAGATAAAGAGAAATCCCGCGTCTAGAGATGCCCTTATCCAGCTTCAACGCTACCTGGAAAGCTTGCGCGGGAAAATCGATAGACCGCTGAGAGGGATCGTCGTCGGGCCCGAGCTGCGTATGAACGCCCAGCCATTGCTCAGCAGTCTCAGGCTTGAATACGTTCGTCTGGCACCGGAAAAATGCTTCGAGATTCTCAAGAGTCAAAGGGACATGAAGCTCAGTCAATTCCTCGTCGGAGAGAGATAGCAGTTTTCGACTCGGGGCGCAAGGTTATTTAAAGTAGAAAGAAGCCTGCACAGTTAGAAAGGGATTGACTTGGAACCTTCCAGAAAACCACTGAATCTGCTCGTGAAGAAACTTAACGGAGAAGTCAGCGTTCGGCTAAAGAATGATGTCGAATACCGCGGCCGCATGATCGATGCAGACAGCCACATGAACATAATTCTCGAAGGCGCAACCGAATACCGAGGGAATTCCCCGACAGCCAATTATGGAAACGTGATTCTGCGCGGTAGCAATATCCTCTACATATGCGTGGACGCTGCCAAGCAACAAGGCTAGCTACCGCGTCGCACGCCGGAATTCTCTAGCTTCTGACTTTGCTGCGGTGCGATCCATGGGCGTCCTAGTCGACTGCGAACTCGAGCCTTCACTCCTTGCGGAGCTCGCTTCGAGGATAGCAGGAATGGGTGTTATCGACGCTGACACCCTCAATAAAGTCAAGCTCGATTTCTGTCAAGAGCACGAACTCGACTCGATGCCTAGAAATTCGGACATCCTCAATGCCCTTCCGCCGGGACTGAGGGAGAAACTCAAACCGACTCTTCGCCTGAAGAAGGTGCGGAGCATTTCTGGTATCAACGTGATAGGTGTGATGAGTTCACCCCGTGGCTGTCCACACGGTCGCTGCGTCTTCTGTCCAATGGAGAAAGGGTTCCCGATGAGCTACATCTCAGGTGAACCCGCAGCCATGAGAGGTTACCAGTTCGGATTCGATCCCTTCAAGCAAATCACAAGCAGGTTGGACCAACTCAGAGCGATTGGACATGAGCCCTCGAAGGTTGAACTGGTAATCCAAGGAGGAACGTTCTTGGCGGCACCTATCAGCTATCAGCTGCATTTCGTGAAGAGATGCTTGGACGCGATCAACGGGGTTGAAGCGTCGTCGTTGGAGGAGGCCAAGAAACTTGCCGAGTTCAGCGAAGTGCGCAACGTAGGTCTAACTGTAGAAACGAAGCCGGATTGGTGCAAGCACGCTCACGTTGACCAGATGCTGAAGCTGGGAGCGACGCGAGTAGAGATTGGCGTCCAAATGATAGACGACCACGTGTACGCGCTCACGAATCGCGGCCATAGCGTTCGTGACGTAATTGAAGCGTTTCAGATATCCAGAGATTCAGGCTTCAAGATAGTAGCTCACATGATGCCCGGTCTACCTGGCTCAAGCTACGAAAAAGACCTAGCGTCCTTCAAAATTCTCTTTGAGGATACACGTTTTCGCCCTGACATGTTGAAAATATACCCATGCCTAGTTGTTGAGGGAACCGAGCTGTACGAATGGTGGAAGAGAGGTCTCTACGATCCTCTGGAAACTGAGGACGCCATTGAGTTAGTCGCTCGCGTTAAGGAAATGGTTCCGCCTTGGGTTAGAATAATGCGGGTTCACAGGGAATTCCCAATTCATCGCATCGCCGCCGGAGTCAAGAGTGGAAACCTACGTGAGCTCGCCCTCCAGCGCCTTCGTCAGGGAGGCAAGAGATGTCGGTGCATACGTTGCCGGGAAGTCGGACACAGGACTTTGAAGGAAAGGATTGCGGTTAGTCCAGAGAGCGTTCGACCCATCGCAAGCGAGTACGAGGCTTCTGAAGGAAAGGAGGTTTTCATCGCCTTGGAAGCGCCTGAGAAGGAGGCCTTGATCGGCTATCTCCGACTGAGATTTCCGTCCCAAAAGGCCCATAGGCTGGAGGTTGAATCGTCTACCGCGATCATACGCGAGTTGCATATTTACGGACCTGAGGTTCCTATAGGTCTCAGGTATCCTGATGCCTGGCAGCATGCAGGTTTTGGTCTAAGTCTTCTGAAAGAGGCAGAGAGGGTCGCAAGAGATCGAGGCGCGAGCAAAATTCTCGTCATGAGCGCTTTGGGAACAAAGGGCTACTACAGACGCTACGGATACGATTACAACGGTCTGTACATGGGAAAGGCGCTGAGCTAAACACATTCGGCGAGACAACTAACGTATTAAGTCACCCGCCGCCCTACTCTCTCAAGCTATTAGGAGATAGAGTTGCCAGAAGAGGATCTGTCAGGGTATTCGGGTCTCTCGCGAGAGCTCCTTCACCGCGCGGGGGCTCACATAGGGGACAGAATTCGCCTGGGCATCAGAGATGGCGCGGAAGAGAAGGTCGTTGAAGGTCTTCTCATGCCTCGCTTCCTCACAGGTCGTGACGAAGATTATGTCGTCTTGAAGTTGAGGACTGGATACAACGTTGGCGTAAGAATCAATTCCAGTACAAGTGTTAGCCCACTTGGAAAGGGTGCGGAGCCGCATTTCACGCGGCCAGCTCTGCCCAAGCAGCGGCCTGGTCTTCCAAAGGTTTCGATCATCAGCACAGGTGGTACTATTGTTAGCAAGGTTGACTATAGAACGGGTGCTGTGAAGTCTGCATTGGACGCTGAGGATCTGTACAGCGTTGTGCCGGAGCTCGCAGATGTGGCAGATATTAAGGCCGAGATTCTCTTCAACATCTTCAGCGAAAACATTGGGCCACCACAGTGGGCGAGAATTGCTGATTCGGTCGCCGAACAAGTACGCGCAGGCGCAGATGGCGTAGTAATAGCTCACGGCACCGATACCTTAGGCTACACGGCAGCAGCTCTAAGTTTCGCATTGAGGGAGCTACCAGTTCCTGTAGTACTCGTCGGCTCTCAACGCTCTTCAGATCGACCGAGCTCCGACGCGGCCACTAATTTACTGGCGTCAACCACGGTCGCTGGCCACGCACCTTTCGCGGAGGTTGTCGTAGCGATGCACGAGTGGATTTCGGATGAACGTGTGACCATCCATAGAGGTACGAAGGTGAGGAAGTGTCATACGAGCAGAAGAGACGCGTTCAAGAGCGTTAATGCAAGGCCTCTGGCATACTACGACCTCACAAAGAAATCCTTGGAACTCAACGACGATAGGTACGCTAAGAGGAGAAAACAGGCAGATTGGACGGTTCATTCGAAGTTTGACCCGAATGTTGCGCTCATAAAGTTCCACCCCGGAATCTCTGTGGGAATCATCGACTGGGCTTCGGCGACCGGGTACAAGGGTATAGTCCTCGAAGGCTCCGGACTGGGACATGTCAGCGAGGCGCTGTACCCCGCGGTCGAAAGAGCGGTCAAAGCTGGAGTTGTAGTCGCGATGTGTTCTCAATGCGTCTGGGGTCGAGTGCATATGAACGTATACTCGACAGGCAGGGATCTCTTAGGAATAGGTGTTGTACAACTGGAGGACATGCTTCCCGAAACCGCCTTGGTGAAAATGATGTGGGCGTTCGGTCAAGAGAAAGATCCCGAGAACGTCAAGAAGATCATGAATATGAATATTGCAAATGAAATCTCCGATAGACGCATTGAAGAGACGATGAAATCACGATGACCAAGGAGGAAGCACAGGGCTCTTCATGGGTCAAGGTTGGGCTTGAAATCCATCGGCAGCTCGATACGATTGATAAGCTGTTTTGCGCCTGCCCGACGGATTTCTTGGAATCCCAGCCGGAGACAAAATTTCTTCGGCGCCTCAGACCGACTCAAAGTGAGCTGGGTCAAGTAGACCAAGCTGCATTGTTTGAATTCCACCGCGGTAGGAGCATAATGTACGAGACTGACACTCAGACCGCCTGTCTTGTCGAGATGGATGAAGAGCCGCCCGGCCGTCTGAACCCCGAGGCCATTGAAATCTGCCTGACGGTAGCTTTGCTGATGAATTCCCAGTCGGTTGATGAAATCCATGTGATGCGTAAGATCGTAATCGATGGCTCGAACACGACTGGCTTCCAGAGAACATGTGTAATCGCGTTAGATGGCATACTGAAGGTTGATGGAAAGAATATTCCGATCCAGCAGATTTCTCTTGAGGAAGATGCTGCACGCAAAACCGGTCAGACATGCGAAACGGTTGGCTACAGGATTGATCGGCTTGGTGTGCCGCTGATCGAGGTGACCACAGGACCGGTCCTTGAATCTCCTCGTGAAGTTGAGAGGGTCGCATATGCGATAGGCACGGTTCTCAGAGCAACCAGAAAAGTCAAACGTGGATTAGGGAGCGTAAGACAAGATCTCAACATCTCCATTCCAGGAGGGGCGCTCGTAGAGATCAAAGGAGTGCAGGAGCTCGAATTACTCGGCAAAGTCGTCGAATATGAAGTCGGCAGACAGCAGACGTTGCTCCAGATTAGAGACGAGCTGAATCATCGGGGAGTGGCGACACAAGAAATCGAGCGCCAGTACATAGATCTCTCAGACCTCTTCTCGCAATCGAAGTCTCGTGTGATAAGAGAAGCCCTGACTAAGAACGGAGTAGTGCTTGGCTTAAGACTGCCAAGATTTAGCGGCCTACTAGGGAAAGAGCTAGCTCCTGGGTTACGGCTTGGGACTGAAATGTCCAACCGTGCAGCCTTCTGGGGCGGTGTTGGAGGCATATTCCATTCAGATGAACTGCCTGGGTATGGGATCAGTGAAGATGAAACCCGGCTTGTGAGAACACGTCTAGGTTTGGACTCACAGGATGCATTCGTCTTGGTCGCCGACGAGAGAAACAATGCTGAGGAAGCGTTGAACGCCGTAGTAGACCGTGCGCAGGAAGCACTTGAGGGTGTACCCGAAGAAACGCGGACCGCCATGACCGATGGTACAACCCGATACATGCGGCCGAGGCCAGGAGCCGCCCGCATGTATCCGGAAACCGATGTACCTCCTACGCCAGTCACAGAGGACTGGATCGCCAAACTCAAAGCCAGTCTTCCTGAAAACCCTGAGAATGCAGTTAAGCGTCTCATGCAACAGTATTCATTGAACCAAAAACTAGCAGAACAGCTAGTCGACTCAGATTATCTGGAACTTTTTGAACAGATCGCGACGACTTCCAACGTTCAGAGATCGTTCGTCGCGACAGTTCTCACTGAGACTTGCAAGAGTCTCGAACGAGAAGGATACCCTGTGGAGTCGTTACCAAACACGAAGATTGAAGCGATATTCAGACTAGTTGATCTAGGTGTGGTAACCAAGGAAGCCATCGCGGATCTTCTGAAGTGGCAGGCAAAGAATCCAAGCTTAGATTCCAAGGATGGCGTGAGAGAACTCGGTCTCAGGATGCTGACCGAACAAGAGCTGGAACAAGTTCTTGAGCGCCATATCGAGAAAAACAAGAAACTTATCAATGAGAAAGGGTCAGCCGCGTTCTCATCATTGATGGGGTCCATAATGTCGGAGGTCAGAGGTTCCATAGAACCAAAGATTGTCACCGACAGACTGAAGAAACGTCTAGCAGAGATCGCCGGTAAGTAGGCAACCTCCCTCTACTCGAGGAATTCAACATCGTCGACCAATCCGTCACTGTTCATATCAAGCCCGCTCACAACTCGAGCGATAACGTTGCTGTTCATGGCGTTTCCCTTGGCAATTTCGTCTGTGTATTTTATGAACGCTAGCACCGCAGACCGTGTGCCAAGGTAACTGTTTCCTGCGATGACTATGACTCGCGATTCCTGATTCATCGGGTTTACAATCATCTGAATCGCGCCTTCGTCCTCACCCGAATAGCTCTTCCCCGTAATCCGCGACATCATCATGTTATGTCCTGTCAATTCGTAGGTTATCGGCAGCCACTCGTTCATCATCATCGTTACGGTGTTCACTCTCGGTCCGCCAACAAGTGTGAGATTACGCTGCAATTCCTGCTGCGAGATCTCTGTGTCCAAACGCACAACACTTTCCCTTGTCAAGGGTAGAAGAGAGCCGAGGAATAGCGCGAGGTCTGTAGCTCTATCACCACACCTGGCACGGCTCCGAAAGATCCCATGCGTGTCCGGGCTTCCGAGAACGATATGGCCGTTGAACCTACCTTGAGAGATGAATGGGTCCAGGAGCTTAGAGGAGGACTCGGTGAGGGATTGTTGCAGTTGACTTTGCGTGCCTTTGGTTAATTTGGTGGGCATAGGGACGACTGCGATAGCCTTCTGCTCGGCTTTGTAATACTTCGCCATTGCTCCTCTCCTCTTGACCGTTCTCTCGAGCCTGACAAATCCTGCTTTCTCGAGTTCGCGCAAATGGTAGCAGATCACTTGTTCGCTTGTGTCGAGCGCCTTTGAGAGATCCTTCGCGCATTTCTCGGCAGTTGTAAGCTCGGTGAGAATCTTCCATCGCATTGGCTGAAGAACAGACTGAGCAAGCTTTGGATCAGAGAATATTCGCGCAGGTACGAGTTGACTTGTCTGCCTCTCTTTGAGCACAAGGTACGACATTCGGGGCGCACCAACCCTTTAATTGTCGAAAGGTCGGCATATAGTCATAAACGTTTTTGATTAATCAAGTCAATTTTTACCATTCCCCATTCATATTGTTGGCAAGAACGTCAAATCGAGATCAATTCGTCAAACGTCATCCGAAGGAATGCTTATCATGCCTGACCGGAACGGTGGTTAAATTCCAACCCCCCGGCGAGCATGATGTGTGGAATCGCTGCTAGCGTTCTGAAATACGGAGAAGTCGGCCCAGTTTTGTACGACTGTCTCAAACGACTTGAGTACCGAGGCTACGACTCTGTAGGAGAAGCCTCGATCACTGATGGAATGATTGTGGTGAAGAAGGACAAAGGAAAAATTGAGGAGGTTGAGAGGAAACTTCGAATCAGCGACCTGAAAGGTTCGATTGGGATAGGCCATACTCGATGGGCAACTCACGGAGCACCATCCCAAGAGAACGCACACCCCCACACCGACTGTTTGAACACTCTAGCCGTCGTTCACAACGGAATAATCGAGAATTTCATGCAACTGAGACAGGAATTAGAAGCCTCAGGGCACCGCTTTAGATCTAGAACAGACACCGAAGTCTTAGCTCATCTTGTGGAAGAACATCTCAAGTCCACAATGGGGTTCCTAGAAGCTGTACGCCTAGCCGCAAAAAGATTGGCTGGGGCTTACGCTCTTGCGCTCATATGCTTAAGGGAACCCGACAAGATTGTTTGCGTAAGGAAAGAGAGTCCGCTAGTAATTGGGATTGGAATTGACGGAAACTACTGCGCATCAGATATCCCGGCCTTCCTATCCCGGACCAAGCAGGCACTGCTTCTCGAAGACAATGAAATGGCGGTACTGACGATCGATCGCATCACAATACTCCGGATAGAGGATGGCCAAGAACTCGAGAGGAAGCCGTTCACAGTTGACTGGAACCCTGAGACCGCTCTAAAGGCGGGTTTTCCTCATTTCATGTTGAAAGAAATTCATGAACAACCGACAGCTATTCGAAACGCTCTTCGAACCCACCCTATATATCTGGACCTGATGGCATCGGCGATCAACCGGGCAAAGAGAATTTTCTTGGTCGCATGCGGCACATCCTATCACGCCTGTCTGGCCGCCAGCTACGTCTTTTCAAACCTTGCCAAAGTTGCAGTCACTCCCGTTGCCGCGTCAGAGTTTGTTGACAGCTATGCCGCTTTGTTGGACTCGGATACAGTCATTCTCGCCATAAGTCAATCGGGAGAAACTGCTGACACCCTAAGCGCAGTTAGAGGCGCCAAGGACAGGGGAGCAACAATACTTGGAATCAGCAATGTAATGGGATCCACGCTTACCAGACTATCGGATGTCTACATTGGTCAAAATTCAGGGCCAGAAATCGGTGTGGCTGCCACGAAGACCTTCACGGCACAGCTCTCCGTCCTTGTCAAACTCGCGGTTTCGCTGGCTAGGAACAGGGGTGTCCTCAAGAAGGGAGAGGAGGACGCCTTGGAGGCAGCTTTCCATCAGTTGCCCGAATGGGTCTCAAGGGTCCTCTCGACGCAGGAAGTGCGGGTGAAGCGAATCGTGCAAGAGTACTCTGGCCGCTCCAGCTTCTGTTTCCTTGGAAGAGGTATTAATGTTTCAACAGCTCTCGAAGGACGACTAAAACTGCTTGAACTATCGTATCTTCCAGCTATCGCTTACCCAGCCGGTGAGTCGAAGCATGGCTTCATATCAGTGGTGGAAGCTGGATACCCCGTATTTTTCATCGCACCGAGAGACGAGGCGTATTCGAAGATTATCGGAAACGTTATGGAGATGAAGGCAAGAGGAGCCCGGATAATTAGTGTCGTTGACGAGCAAGACACGGAAGTCTCCGAACTTTCAGACGACACGACAACGGTGCCCACAGGTATTCCTTCATTCTTGACTCCCATAGTTTACGTTGTCCCGCTTCAACTCTTTGCATACCACATGGCTGTCCAGAAAGGTTACGACCCAGATTTTCCGCGGAACTTGGCAAAATCAGTTACAGTGCACTGATGATCAGGGACAAGTCTACTGGCATAACCGCAAGCTTCCCGCAATTAGGCGCCGATGAATGGGGGAGCGAGACCAACTGATCATGAATGCTCTTGCGAAGGCCCCTGCGCTAGTCGAAGAAGCAGAGAAGCGGACCGGACCGTCCCATTTGACAAAAGGAGCTAACTCTGGGATGTATTCTTCTTCCCGAACTTCCCGATAGCGAGATCGTACTAACTTAGCTTCTGGTCTATTGAGACCTAGAGCCTTAACTTGCCTGTACACTTGAGACTTTGAAATGCCCAAGAGTCTGGCAATCCTACGGCACCCAAGGCCTCTAAGGTTACGGATGGTTCGGACCGCCAACGATAAAGACTCCTATTCACTTCTGCTCTGGAAGTCCGCTGCAGAAGCAGAATACGGCGCATTTCAGATATCGATCCTGCACGGATTCGGCGACTATGACCCGGAGCAAGGAAGCAACGATGACCGATCGGATGACCCGCTGAAGACTGCGCATCGACTTTTGGGAGAGGCTCAGTCGTTGATCCTGTCAGATTCGAAACGAGTTTACAGGGCTTTACGTGTAGCTGTCTTTGTTCCGCGGAAGGCATATTCGGGCGGTGACAAGATGTATTGCAGCGATACTAGAAAATGAGTAGAAACTCTATTATAAGTAGGTAGCTAGTGTTGCGCCGACGAAGGATGACTCAATCCTTCTCGGCGCAGAGAACAACTGTGACGCTGACTGGAGCAGGCGTTTTTGCTGCAGTCGCAGCACTGTTGACTTTGGCCAAAGCGGAGATACCCTTTCCCCTCATTCCATACCTCAAAATCGACTTCGCAGAGATCCCAATTCTCATCGCATTCTTCCTGTTTGGACCGCCTGCCGCGGCGATCTCCGCGATCATACAATGGCTTTTTCTCAATTTCCAAGGCAGTGACGCACCGCTCGGTCCTATGCTAAAGTTCGTGGCCGTCATTTCGACGTTGGTGGGTTTCTGGGTCGGGAACGGACTCTATCGTCATGTGAAGGGGAGCAAGATTCATCCAAGTCTCGCATTATCCATGATGCTCGGCGGCGGTATTCTATTGCGGATCGCAACCATGACTGCTGTGAACTATGCTGTGTTGGTATACGTTGCACCCGTCTTCTTTGGGGCTGACTACCTGTCTTATGCTAGATTCACTCTTGAGAGATCGACTGGATGGCAGTTCGCAGATGATGTCGCAGTGTTGACCTATACTCTTCTCTTCACCGCGTTGTACAATCTGGTGAACCTTCTTGTCGCAGCCATACCTGCTGGTCTAATCGTGCCTCCAATCTCGAACTCCTTCAAGCACATTACGTCCATTGAGGCTTGGCTGGCACGAAATCTACGCTCCTGAGTCTGATGCCGGTCCTACTCTTCTCGTCTCTCGATAACCTCATCAGTTGAGGGTCCTGTTCCGATCAGTGTGACCGCAACTCCTAGGTTTTTCTCAACCCTATCAATGAAATCCTTCGCTGGTATTGGAAGATCGTTGTATTCCTTGACTCCTTTTGATTCAGGGAATACGATGTCGAGTTTAGTAATGGCAGCCTGTGTTACCCCGTTAAGTCGGACCGCCAGTTTCGCAAGTTCGAAATTGAACGGTGCAGCTCTCCTTTCTCTTCCAGTCACAGTTCCGAATTCCTGCCAACCTCTCTTTCGAGTCTCCTCGCTCGACAACTCTCCATCCAAAGGGCCGGTCCCCACCCTTGTCACGAAGGCTTTGAAGACCGCCACGACATCAGTTACCATAGTCGGACCCACTCCTATGTCGGCGCAGGCAGCGGATGCAGTCGTATCTTTGGATGTGCAGAACGGATATGTGCCGTGATAGAGTGAAAGAAAAGTCCCCTGTGTTCCCTCAACCAGCACGAGATCATCGCTTGAGAGTGCCGAGTGGATCTCGGCTCCAACATCCTTGAGATATGGTGAGAGTTCAGGAAAATCTCTCGCCAGTTTCACCATACGAAGGGCCCTAGCCGCGTTGCAGGCTCCGACTCCGCTCTTAGTCGTGCCAACTGTCCTAGTCAAGTGCTGTGACTTGGTTTCCTCGTCGATATGCGTCTGCTCGATAACCGCGCACTGCGGGTCAAGCCCAAAGCGGGATCTGCATGATGTCTGTTCAATCTCATCTAGAAGTACCTTAGAATTAACAGCGACTCCCGGACCAATCAGAAGTCTAGCTTTCTCGTATACGAAACCGCTTGGCACAAGTCTAAGGGAGTATCGCCTTCCAGCATGTTCAACTGTATGTCCCGCGTTCGGCCCAACGCCCGCGCGAGCTACAATTGACGGTTTATCTTTCAAAGCAAGGTAGGCGACAATCTTTCCTTTTCCTTCGTCACCGAAAAAGCCGCCGACTACTACAGTGCACGCCACTAAGTGTCCCCCTCATGGGGGCCGCATGGCAAATTTAAGGTTGACTAGAAGAACACTCTATCTGTATGTTGGAGCAACTGTTGGTTCGACGGGAGACAGAGATTCAGTCTGCCCGTCGAGTGCCATCACCGCGCCGGCTGAGAGCGCTCTGAACTTAAAGGATTCATCATCAATAGGTGGAGATGTAGTGCTGGTATTTTTGTGTTAGGCTAGAAAGAGAACTTATTGCAGAGAATTGAGGTGTGCCTCATTCTGCCGATTAAAGAGACAAGCTGTTCGGGTCTAAAGTCACCCGATTTCCTGCAAGCGATCTTCTTCGAGCCGCCTAAGTATCGATAGTCCTAGAGATGTTAGAGAGAACGCAGTCCGCCCGTCGAGATTGGAGGTTTCAAGAAATTCCTGCCTTCGCAGGTTAGCAATCCATTTGCTCCACTCATGATAGGCCCCTTCTTCTGCGAGATCGGCCTTGACCGCTTCCTCCATTACCATATTCTTTCCTATTCCTTTTAGTTTCCAAACGGCAAGCAGGATTTTCTCTTCCAGCTCTGAAAGCATCTCTGAAGACGGCATGGTTGGGATGATTATCCGGCCCCCGATTTATCCATCCGCGTGAAACTCCGGTGTTTGGCAATGCGAACATTAATATACCATACTGTTTTCCATATGGATTGGGGATAGTCTATGGCGGCAGACGAAGCCAGCGCATTCATGGAAATCCTATCAAAAAGCCCTCAGATGAAAGTTCTGACCATCCTAGCTCAGCGTCCCAACGAGGAGCTTACCAAGACTGAGATCGCACAGCGAGCAGGTATTGGTAGGACAACCCTATACAGAGTATGGAACGATCTTGAGAGAATGAAAGCAATTGCCCCTTCAAGACATGTGGGCGCAGTAACCCTTTACAAGATGAATCCGCAAAGTCCGGTGGTTCAGTCCTTCCTTAGTATCACTAAGAGTCTGACGACGATTACTGACGCTGTCGCTAAAATAGAGCAATTGCGAAGGCTGGAAGAATCAGCTAAGAAGGAATTCGGAGATAGGGTTCCTCCTGGGCCGAACGTCTTGATCAAGTTGCTCAGGGCGAATTGCAACGCTCCTGAAAACGCGAAACCACGGTCTGAACTTGAGCTCTCTCAGCATGAAGCTGAGGCTCTGAAGGGCCTCGTCAACGCTGGTTTTGTCTTCGAGAGCGAGGGCGTGGTTTACCTTTCCCAAGTCGGTCTACAGACAGCTCAGGGCGCAGCGAGGATCTGGGGACCTGAGAGTTCTCAGTCACTGGAACAGGCTATATCCACCGCACGAGTCGCGTTGAATCTCATCAACCAAGAGATTAGAAGACTCAAAGGGCAAGTGCAGAAGTAACAAACTCAGCGCAATACTCGACTACGCAGCTACTTTGGGTTCTCAACTTTCTTGATTTGCCTAGCGGGGAAACTTTAAGTTGCACTGATGCTTCCTGTGGACTATGCCGACAGACACAAGATTTCTTTTCATCACAGGCGGAGTCATGTCTGGAATTGGCAAGGGCGTGACCACCGGTTCAATCGCAAAACTCTTGCAGGTCAGAGGCTTCAAAGTCTCTGCCATGAAGATCGACCCATACCTCAACGTTGACGCAGGGACAATGAACCCAGTGATCCACGGAGAAGTTTTCGTTACAGATGATGGCGGCGAAATCGACATGGATTTGGGAACGTATGAGCGATTCTTGGATGTCAATCTGACTCGCAGCCACAACACCACAACCGGTCAAATCTACACATCCGTTATCAACAAGGAGCGAAGGGGCGATTTTCTCGGACAGTGCGTCCAAATCATCCCGCACATAACTGACGAGATCAAAGTTGTAGTCAAGAGTGTAGCCGCAAGGGTTCAACTCGATGTCCTCCTAGTGGAGATAGGTGGAACCGTCGGGGACATTGAAAGCTTGCCCTATTTGGAGGCTGCCCGACAGCTTAGGCTTGAGGAAGGGCAGCAGAACGTTCTCTTCGCACACGTGACACTCGTTCCGGTATTGGATGTCGTTGGAGAGCAAAAGACTAAGCCGACTCAGCATAGCGTACAGGAACTGAGGAGAATAGGTATTCAACCAGACATGATAGTTGCTAGGAGCAAAGGGCCACTTCTCTCAGGTCCCAGAAAGAAGATAGCACTATTCTGCAATGTTGAAGAACGTGCCGTCTTCGCGTCTCCAGACCTGCCAACCATCTACCAAACGCCCATCGAACTGGATACTCAAGGTATGGGTGATTTCTTGGCAGAGAGATACAGTCTTGAGAAACGGAATGTTGACTGGAGCAACTGGAAGCGAATAGTCGATCGAATCGCAAATCCAACAGAAGTTGTCCGGATCGGCCTCTGTGGCAAGTATGCTGAGCTTGCGGATTCCTACGTCAGCGTCAACGAGGCATTGAAGCACGCTGGTGCGGCGTGCAACGCTAGGGTGGAGATCGACTGGATTGAGACTGAACTCTTCGAAGAAAGCTCGCCCCACCTCTCGATTCTTTCGCACTACGATGGGGTGCTAGTACCAGGCGGATTTGGTTCCAGAGGAACAGAAGGCAAGATCGCTGCGTTGAGATACGCTCGTGAAAATAACTTCCCGACGTTGGGGATATGTTTCGGATTCCAGCTAGCCGTAGTGGAATACTCTCGTCACCTAGGATTTGCAGGAGCAAACAGCACCGAAATCGATCCTGATACTCGTCATCCTGTAATCGATCTGATGCCAGAGCAACGGAACATTGACTCCAAGGGTGCTACTATGAGGTTGGGGGCCCACGAGATACGCATCACTCCAAACTCGATTGCAAGTGCTCTCTATGGGCGCGAAGTGATCTCTGAGCGACACAGGCATCGGTACGAGATGAACCCTGACTATATCGAGCCGATAGTCAAGGGCGGAGGTGTCTTTTCAGGTAGAAGCATTGATGGATCTAGGATGGAGATCTTCGAACTTCCTGACAAATATTACTACTTAGGTACCCAGTTCCACGGTGAATTCAAATCGAGACCCGGCAAGCCTTCCCCACCATACTACGGCTTGATCAGAGCAGCTTTGGACAGGAAACTTGGCAAACCAACGCCTGAACTGATGCCGCTTCTTCGGCAGGCAGTCACCTAACGCGAGGTAGCCCCACCGGACTACCCCTTGTCAAGGAATCCAAGCGCATACTGAGCGCGGTCTTCGGCGATATGCGCTTTCCTTCCGAAATACATCCGGTAGCCTTCTTCCATCACTCGAAAGTCATGAGCTTTGAAAAGAGTTACGGCTTGCGCATTGTCACGCAGGCAAGTAACTTCAATCGGTTTGCTTTGGGTCTTGGCGAGGATCTGAAGAAGAATTTTGGTGGGCAAATCGCGCCGGGTCCGAATATTCACCCAAGGGCCATATTCGTACATGTCATGATAGTCCTTGACAAGAAGGTACGAGATACCCGTGGAGTTCTGAGCGGATCCAACATGCCACCCAGCTCCGGTTGAGAGCACCAAGCGTATCAGCCTTGATCTGTCCGCGCCGAATGCCCTCCGGTCTGCCCAAAGTAATCTCTTGAGCGAAATTGCAGGTCCTAAGTCGGGTGGGACTGTTCGAAATGTAATCCTTTTCGGTTTGCGGTGGAGTCGCAGAAACTGAGTGTCTTCCGCGAATCCGAGGTCTTCGTAGAAAGAGACGTTACGTTTAAAACAGTATAGACCGATATGTTCAACCCTCAATTTCTGAAGGTACGCTATGGCGTGTTCGACTAGCTGGTGGCCGACGTTTTTTCCACGAAAATCCTTGTCCACGACCACATTTCCTATCCACGCAAGTCTCTTGCCGTATCGCGTTGTGGTGGTCAACCCCACTTTCCGCCTTCCGTGGTACGCTATGAAACATCCCCTCGGACTAAGGTTCAGCAACCGTTCAAAGTCTATGCGGGTTGTCCCCCATTTCTCTTGGTTGGAAAGCTTGATGGCAAATGGTATATCGCTACCTTGCATCCGTTTGATCTGAAGCAATTCTTCCCATGTCCGTTTTCAGCTAGGGATAAACTCTGTTTATCAGTCTTGGAAACGCGATTGAGTCTCTAATGTGTTGGAGTTTGCAGATCCAGGCCAAAGTGCGTTCCACTCCCATCCCGAATCCGGAGTGCGGGACTGTTCCATAGCGTCGTAGGTCGATGTACCACTTGTACGCTTCCCGATTCAACCCTTCCTCCTTGATTCTATCCAAAAGTTGTTTCAAATCGTGAATTCTCTGGCCACCGCCGGTTATCTCTCCGTATCCCTCAGGAGCGAGGAGGTCAACGGATAACGTCATTTTCGGGTTCTGCGGGTCAGGCATATGGTAGAAGGCTTTCACACCTTTCGGGTAACGAGCTACGAAGAAGGGGAGGTCGAAGTGCTCTGTGAGCGCTTTCTCATCTTCCCACCCCAAGTCATCTCCCCATTTGAAGGAAGGCCTTGATTCTTGGATCAATGTCACTGCCTTGTCGTATGTAATTCTTGGAAACGGTGGCTTGATCTTTGCAAGTTGCTCAGGGACGCGTCCAAGCATCTTCAATTCTTCAGGCATTTGCTGTCGGATGCGCTGGCAGATGTGTGTGGCGAGCTGTTCTTCCATGCGCATGAGGCCATCAAGGTCCAACCAGGGTTCTTCAACTTCCAAATGCCAATATTCCGTTAGGTGCCGTCGAGTACGAGACTTCTCGGCCCGAAACGAGGGAGCGAGAGTGAAGATTTTGCCTACGGAAGAAATCATGGCTTCAGCGTAGAGTTGCCAGCTTTGGGTAAGGTAGGCTTTCTCGTCAAAGTACTTAACCTCAAAGAGAGTCGACCCCCCTTCAACGGCGGCTGTCACGAGGATCGGAACCTGAACCTCCAAGTAACCATGATCGATAAGCCATCTGCGTGTCTCGTCTATGAGTTTCGCGCGTAGACGCATAATTGCCTGAAGCTTCGGGCTACGGATGAACAAGTGCCTATGATCCAACAGAAAATCTGGACCATGATACTTCTTGGCGATGGGGAATCCTTCCTCTGCTCGATAGAGAATCGTGACTTTGTCTCCCGCGATCTCATATCCACGTGGAGCACGTGGGTCTTTCCTCACCGTCCCTGTGACCTCAATCGTACTCTCAATTGGTATCTCGCCTAGCTCCTTGAACTCGTCGGGACCTGTCCGGTCCTTCTTCAAGGTGCATTGGATGATCCCTGTGCCATCGCGTAGCTGGAGGAACAGTATCCCGCCTCCTGTTCGGGTGTGATGCAACCATCCCCTCAGGGCTACTTGGCGTTCATCCAGTTTTCCCGTGAAAATCTCTGCTATGGTGGGGTAACTTACCATTCCTCTACTCTCCTACGAAAAGTCGCGGTGCCGTTCGGTGGAAACCTTCTTGAGACTCGCTAAGGCGAGCTGGTCTCGGCGTTAAAGCGTCCACCCAATGATCAGGGACCTACTGACCGGATGATTGAGTTTTGTGTATATAAGTCGATTTAAAATAAACGACTGGTTCTAGTTGGCCACTTACAGGTGATGGCTACTGTCTCCTCTCCAACACCGCACCTGCCTCCCGCGCTTATCTAAATTAGAACCTGACAGCATTGGCGTACTGTGAGCGGTTGTTGTCTTCATTGGCGGGAGGTCTACGGCGAAGTACCGCCGAATTAGCTCGTCTATTTCAGACCAGAATGGATATGCTCAGGAATCGTACAGATATTGTGAGAAAGCTGTGCCCCATCCGCACCGCGAGCCTGCTCGATATCGCTAAGGTTCTCCCTGAACCTCGCGTGGCAGTGGGAATCGACGGAAGTATGGATTACGATGAGGTCCTCGAAATGCTGCTGTTCTACGTAGCTGCAGGCGGCTACAGATGCAGGTTTACAGTTGACGAAGATCGCGTGGACTTTGACTTATTGAACTCTGAGCGTACCGAGGAGTTGTTCGCTTCAGCGGCAGTTCCGCTCTGGGAAGAAGACCTCCTAAACCTTGTGCAAACATCGGAACAGATCGAAACGGAAGTGGACTTCCGGGCAACCATGGAGCGAATCCCTTTCGCCCTAATGACTATGGCCGAACTGTATCTAGCTTGGAAGGTCACAGCAAATGGCGAGATTCGAATTCTGTTCTTGGACAGGCCCTTCTCAGGGACCTATCCATCACTTTACCGCGATGCGGCATTGATGTTGAGAGGCCGAACCGTGGCTCTAGAGGGGTTGAGTACTCCTCAAGGTCCTGTTGAGAGGTTTGATTTGCACTCTGCATCTGTTTTCGGGTCAAGCTTAACGTACGTCCCGCCTCGCGGATTCTATCTCCCTTACGCCGCGCTTCGTTTCATGATACGCAATCCAAACGTCCCCAAAAAGGAATTGGCTGAATCATTCGCTTTGACTCCGAAGAGATTCAACTCGTTAATGAAACGGCTTCAAGACCTCGACGAGAAAGCTGGCAGGCGACTCATCCTCAGGGAAGATGTAGAATCCATTGAGATCTCCTCTGAGCGCCTCAGTGCTTCATGGCGAAAGGTGCGTGCTCTCGCGCTGGGGATTGCGGAACGGATCTTCAATCCCAACGATGAATGGAATCATCCGCTGATTATGGACAACGGAAGGTGGCTCTCAGTCAGGGAACTGAATGCGCTGAACCTTTTCTTACTTGAGGCGCTTATTGAAGAAGCGCTCAAACATCAAGTGTTAGTCGTAGGAATTGCGAAGGATACGACAGCCACAGATTTTACGCGAGCCGCGTTGCCCACTTCATTCACTCTTAGGGACGATAAAGTCGCCTTGCCGGGACTCAAGTCGGATAAGGCGCTACTCACGATCGTAAGCACCGCCAACTCAGTATCTCTTCCGACGCCTTGGCGTACATTCGCTTACGATGGATGTATGGCTACGCTGATCGCTACTCCTGACGAAAAGACTAAGTTAAGGGCAGCGCGGAAGACGATTACCCGAGAGAAGCTTTTCGTCAGATGCTACTTCCAACTGCGAAGTTTCCAGCATGATCCTGAGATTCGTGCACCCGTATTCCTTTACGATCGTCTCTTCCAGTCAGATCATGACAATGGCTTTGAGCAAGATGTCATGGCTGTCGAGTACAAGAGGAAGGTCAAGCTACATATCTTCCTTGAAACCGAGGAAAAGCGCAGTCAGCTAGACGACCTGGTTCTACTCATCTTGTCTGCGTGCGACAATCCTGAAGTCTTGGAGGCCTATGGCCACAATCAACTTCTGTATCTAGCGGACAAATTAGTCAAGGGTGAGGTTCAGCTCATGAAGGGATTACTCAGGGGAGTCGTTGATCTCGAGCTCACCCCGCTCGCTAGAAGAGAAAAAGTGTTCTCAATAGCAAGGAGGTTCCGAGACTTGAGGGCAGAAAGCGAATCGGCACGTCGGCAGAGTGCTCAATCGAGTGAGGTTCGGACCCGATGAATGTATTTAGCGACCCTGAAGGGTGGGACGCACGCCTCCGGCAACAGACTCTGATCACCCGTTCGGCGCGAGCTCGCGGCGAAGAGATTTCAGTTACCAGTTCTATTGCAGTGATTGATGCCAGATTCAAGCTAGCCCTATTAGATATGCTGTCAAACCCAGTCTTCCTCGCCGTAGAACGGCAGACATCGGACGGATTGACCTATCTCATCTACGAGGCGGTCGCCCCGAAGCCAACTCATTTCCAAGAGCTCGGTATGACTACGGCAACGCCAACCATCATTAGACGTGAGATGCTGCAAACCATCGATGAGAGTTGGGGAAGAAGCGATGAGAGTTGGATTGACATTATTGCTATCCCTACTCAGCATAGACTGGATATAACCAGGGGCAGTGTTGATTTCAAGAAGACGCGCCTCGGAGGCTTGGTCGGCGCAAGGGCACACGTCCTCTCTCGCGAGGCGATAGAAGAACTCCTTTCAATGAAGGATGGAGTTTCAATAGGAGGATTGCTAGGCTTTGATCTTCCACTCAAAGTAAGCTTGGAGAATCTCGTGCGATATCATTCCGCATGCCTCGGTTTTACTGGTTCAGGGAAGTCGAACTTTACATCGAATCTCATCCGTCAAGCCCTAGATGATCAACCGGACCTGCGCGTTGTGATTTTCGACATAGCAGGCGAGTATTTCATACATCTCGCCGACCTGTTCGAGAAAACCGGTATGGTCTATTCAACGGAACGCTTCGAAAGCATCGAACAGTTTCTTGACTCGCAAGTAATGCCTGAGACTCTTGAAGAGAAGATTGGCAGGTCTCAGCGAATCGAAAGAATCATCGGCAGGGTCATAAATGAGAGAAGGCTACGACATATCGACACTGGCGAATCAACATCTCTGACAATCGGGTTCGTCATTCGCACGCTTGAAGGCGTTAGAGACAGAGCCGGTGCAGTGCAAGCCGCTATCACGTTGGAGAAGCTCAGATCCATTCTTGCGCGGGAAAAGGTGAGGGCTGACACAGCCATTACTGCTCTGAAGGGTAAAGTCCGTGAGGAAATCAAGTCGCTCGTGGAGGAGGCCGCCGCAAATGCACCCGAGCGGTCAGGTTTGAGGGGCGACATGATTGCTATCAGCGGCTACTTGGAGGCTGAGCATGAATCTGATGTCGAGAAACTGATTACTGCCTCCGACTTGGCCAAGACAGTCCTTGAAGAGGCTGGAGGAAGGGTAGATGTAGTGTACGTTCCGGAACCAAACGACGCGCGCCTAGTAGTGTCGCAGTTCATTAGGAGGCTACTCCATTTGAAGAAGACTGCTGGAAAGGCGAAAGAGAAGACCCTGATTGTCCTAGATGAGGCCCAAGAGTATATTCCAGACAGAACTAAGAGCGAGGACCACACTGATATCTCAAACATAGCGGTGGAGGAGCTTCTCCGCCAAGGACGAAAGTACAGAGCACACTGCTGGTTGGGCACACAGCGAGTCGCGCACCTAAATGTGAATGCCCTACAGCAGGTTCACAGTTACTTCATCAATGTGCTTCCGCGCATCTATGACCGGATCACGATTGCAGATGCGTTTGCGATAAGCTATGACCTACTTGACAAGACATTGGATCTTGAAACCGGTCAATGGCTCTTCGTCTCCTACAAGGCTACTCGAAGAAAGAACGTTCCGGCTTTCATTCAGGCCCCCGATAACGAGATGACTCTAGCCAAGGCGCTTACAGGCTGGGAAGCTAGTAAATGAAGTAGCGTCACTCTTGCTGACGCTTCACCTGCGCCTACCTACTCCAATGAGCTCAATCCAAATTCCATCCGGATCTTTGACAAAAGCCAGTCTGTACTTTCCCTCTGAGAAAGGTTCTATGGCTTTCCTAGCTCCCTTTGCCAAGAGAGTTCGGTAGAGTCGGTCAACGTCCGTCGTCCAGAACCCCAAATGATCTAGTTCACTGCCAATGCGATACTTCTCATGGAAGCTACTTCGAGGAGGGTAGTAATTCAATTCTAGCCTCTGTGTCGAGTGGGGACTTCGGAGATGCACAAAGATTCCGCCATGCTTCATTTTTCCCGTGAGGATCTGTTTCATGCCCATAACTCGGGTGTAGAACCGTAGTGACCGTTGTAGATTCCGCACGCGGATACCAGAGTACGAGAACTCCAAAGTCTCACACCATAGAACCTTCCAATCAACTATTTAATTACGAAGCAATGTCCTGCATATTGGGCTGGAGTTTTGGCAACATCCGACCAACAGTTGACCAAGAAGCTTGCCGATATGAAGTCCTTTCTAGAGCGAAGGATCAGGCAGCAAGAGGAAGAAGTCAACTCTCTCCGCTCATTCTTGGAGGTCATAGATTCACTCCTTGCCGAGAGAAGCTTCAAACAGGTTGAGATTGCGGCCCCAGTCGTAACTCTTCCTCGTCCCAAGCTTGCAGCGCGAGTTGCTTCAGACAATATTCCTATCCTGACGACAGATGGGGTGAGAATAGCCTCAATTCTGATCGAGCAAGGGACGCTTCATGTCATCCCGGAGCCGGATGTCATACTCGATTCCGAATCCGCTCCATTGCGAGCTTTCCTCGTGGGCAAAGTGCTCGAACAGATGCAGGTGAAGGATAGGGAAGGAGCATCAAAGGGGGTGATCTTGCCAGATAACATACTTGACTATGACCTTGAGCAGCAGGAGGGTCATCTTAAGGCGATTCACATTCGGAACTATGGGGATGATAGACGTCTCCTAGAACTCAAGAATGCGATACGATGGACGCTCCGGAGAATGTACGAGAAGACCGCCGGTAAGAGACAGACTGCATAGCCTGTTGAGCTACGGCACTCCTACCCTCGAAAGTAGATTCAGCGCCTCGGCCTTATCTTGCTCAATTTGTCTCCGGAGTGCGTCGACCCTTAGCCTGGTTTGATTCTGATAATCTGTGTCCTTTATTGCATTCAAATTGATTTCAACGTTAGAGAGCGCGCCTAGTGTGCTGGCGTGTGAAAGGAAGATCGCTGTCTGCAGATCGGAAAGAGCATTCTCATAGGGGTACTTCGCAAGTGATTTGGCCAAGGATAATACCGCGGCTGCTTTTTCCGCCGAGTCTGAAGGCACGTCTGCGGCTCGTTTGAGTCGGGTTTGGATTTCGACATTTCTGATACGCTTTTGCTCATGGTTTTCCTTGGGCATGCGGTATGCTTCCATGAGGCCTGCAAAACTCTTCGAATCTTCATCCACCAAAACCAAGAGGCGATCTCGGAGTCGTGTACTCTCATCGAGTATTTCTTGGATCTCTGGCCAATTTGTCTCGTACTGAGGTTTGGTCAACGTCAGGCGGGAAACCATACTGACCAGCCCTGCGGCAAGAGAGCCCACGTAGGCAGATACACTTCCTCCCCCAGGAACTGGTTTCCCTGATGCTACCTCCTGAACGAACCTAGCAAGGTCGCCAGTGATCAGGCTATCACGTTGTATTTCGGCAAGTTTTCGCTCGAGGATCTGGTCATTGCTGAATCCTTGAAGTTGCAGATAGAATTGTGCTACGTCGGTTAGTGCCTCCATTGGAACGAGTCCGACGATCTCGCTTCCGAGGACCGGCGCACCGAAACGTTTTGCGAAGGTCTTCACGAGCTCGAAGACCTTGAAAAGTTGGCTGGCCTTGTAGTCGACCATATTCATGGAAACTTGAACCATCCCACGGTCCTTCAACTCAAATCCAAGAGCCTTGACTGCGGATAGTCCACCATCCTTTCCGCGTACCTGTTTGGCTATCTGCTTCGCTATGTTGAGGTCAGACGTGCCAAGATTGACGTTATACGCTATGAGAATCTGTCTTGCCCCTACGGCCGTGGCTCCCGCCGTCGGATGGATCGCGTTTGGTCCGAAATCAGGTGTCTTGTTCGGATCCTTTCCAATCTGGTCTCTCAGTCCTTCGAATTCGCCTTTCCTAACGTCGGCAAGATTTGTCCGATCGGGGCGTGTGGCAGCTTGCTCATAGAGAAAGACCGGTACATTGAACTTAGAGGCAAATTCTTCAGCGAAATCCCTTGCGAGCTGTACACATTCGTCCATAGTAATGTCAGATATCGGAATGAAGGGAACGACATCAACAGCTCCCATCCTCGGATGCGCTCCGCGATGCTTGTTAAGGTCGATAAGTTCAATCGCTCTCACACCTACAGCAAGCGCGGCGTCTCTAACGGCCTCAGGAGATCCCACGAAGGTCAGCACCGAACGATTATGATCGGGGTCGGACTCAATATCTAAGATCTTCACGCTTCTTGAACGAGCTTCAGCGACAATAGTGTCAATGACTTCCTTTCTTCTTCCTTCGCTGAAATTCGGCACGCATTCAACAAGCTTCAAAATTGTTCGCTTCCGATGATATGCGTCGAGGCTAATTTCGTTTCGGTTGAATCAAATCGACATGTGAGGCGCGAGCCTCCATCGCTCTTAAAGGCATATTCTCTCTAATGGCAGAATGGCACGGGATAACAGATTTGCCAGGCGTGGTGATGGACGGGCGGGTGGCAGCGCAGGCCATACGATTCAGGATCAAGGAGCAAGTGAGAGCTCTAAAGCAGAAGAACGTCGAGCCCAATCTTGTGACTATGTTAGTCGGCGACAATCCCGCATCGCGAACATATCTCAAGAACAAACACGCAGCATGCATGGATGTAGGCATCAAATCAAGGAACATGGAACTGAAGGCCGAGACTCCACAGTGTGAGCTGGAAGAAACGATTAAGCAATTGAATGAAGATCAGACCGTTACTGGTATTCTGCTTCAACTGCCTCTGCCTACAGGATTGGATGAAGCACATGCCGTTTCCACTATCTCCGCCCAGAAAGATGTGGATGGGTTGAACCCAGACAATCTGGGTCAATTGTTCCAAAAGGAGCCCAGACTTGTCCCCTGTACTCCCAAGGGCGTTGTGGTTCTTCTGAACTATTATGGCGTGAAAGCTGTCGGTCAACATGCTGTCGTAGTCAATCGAAGCAGACTCGTAGGCAGACCTTTGTGCCAGCTTCTCCTCAATCACGACGCGACCGTGACAGTCTGCCATTCAAAGACTCGGGGGCTCAGAGAAATGTGCAGGCAGGGCGACATTCTGATCACAGGCATTGGTCGCCGATCACAGTTCACCGTCGGTGCGGACTTTGTTAAACCAGGAGCAGCGGTTGTTGATGTGGGGATCAGTAGCGTAGATGGGAGACTGATGGGTGATGTGGACTTCAATTCCGTTCTTCAAGTAGCCTCTTACGTGAGTCCTGTTCCAGGCGGTGTGGG
Source organism: uncultured Candidatus Bathyarchaeia archaeon (assembly GCA_964598845.1). GTDB lineage: Archaea > Thermoproteota > Bathyarchaeia > 40CM-2-53-6 > 40CM-2-53-6 > FEN-987. The sequence goes on along the minus strand of CAZRDM010000003.1, from coordinate 46,555 downwards.
CCCCATGACTATCGCTATGCTACTGTACAACACTCTGTTGGCGGCCTGTCTTCAGCGTCGCGTGGAGCTGGAGTTCAACCCTGAAGAGTTGGGCCCCCAGTGAATGTCCATGAGAGAGACTCCTCAGCTCCAAACTGTTGGCAATCAGGGATAGTAGACCTGCTGTCGAGCTGTCGATCATCTTAGCCCCCAAGCAGCAGATAAAGTGCTTAGACTCCCCGGGATCGATGAGGCTCGAACTGTATCCGCCTACCTTGACAATTTAGAAGTGAAGCAAGAACAAGTGAAATTGTTGGAGGATTGGTTGCGCGGGGGATACACGTCATAGTCCCAATTACGGATAAGCTCAGTCCAAGTCGCGTCTTCTTACAGTTGAAGGTTCCCGACGAAGAGCTGGAGGGGGGTACGTTCGGAGTCCTAGAAGCTAACGTACAATTTTTGCAGGATCGTTTGGCTAAGACAGGCCGATGTCGTTCTAGTTCTTGGCATAGTGTGGGATCTTCAAGGTTACAGGATATGCTATGGTGCAGGTTATTATGATCGAAAGGTCGGTCCGCTGCCTCCGCGGGTCACCAAGATCGGATTGCGGTTTGAATTTCAAATTGTCAAAAGTCTGCCAAGGACGCGTTTTGATGGGCGAGTGGACAAGATAGTAACAGAACTCAGGGTCATAGGCACTCGGTTCCGATCTAGAGTTGGATTCCACTTCTGAGAGCGCCCCTCACGACCTTGATTCTTCTCGCCAATTCAGAGAAGTTTTCAGGCGTATAGCATAGAGCCTGTGGATTTCCCGGCCTTTTCCAATGGGTAGAGGAGGGATGGCCTAGACGTGAAGAAAATTTCCTCGAAATCCGGCCAGACAACCATGAAGTCGTAGTCACTTCCCTTGACATATTCACTGCGTGCCCTCGACCCGAAGAAGATTCTCCAGATTCGCAGTCTACGTTTCAGTTTTGCCGCGAACCGCTTCACTTCGCGATCTTTGAGCTTGCCCATTTTCGAACCTCTTTTGCCTTAGCATGATGAACCTTGGCGATTTCTCTTGTGTACACGTCTGCTGGAGCTGTGTTGGCGACGTTAGGATATCTGGTGACAGTAATGGAATTTCGAGATCTGTGAAGAATCGCAAGAAAGGTGATGTCCTGTCGGCTCCGTTACCCCAGGTTCAGGTCATTTGCTTTTCATCTTTGTGACTATCGTCACGGCCGACAGGCATACTGTATGCATGTGCATGGACGCAATGAGTGTTGCGGGATGACTACGAGCTAGGTGTTGTTATTGCTTGGCTTTCGTTAAGGCGTACTCCGCTATCGAGTCCGCGGCATTCTTTCCTATTGCTTCCAATAGCCCGCGAAATCCTGCGGACGCGTTCACTTCGATCACGTAGGGTTCTGTTTCGACCATTATCAGGTCGACGCCTGCAATTTCCACTCCAACCGCCTCCGCAGCCTTGATTGACGTCTCAGTTTCCACTTTAGATGGATTATGCGCGATCCCGCGTCCTCCGATGTGTATGTTGCTTACGTTTCATTGCTCCCACAATCTGTCCTCCGACAACAAATACGCGGAGGTCTTCACCGGGATTTGGCAGATATCCCTGTAGGCAGATCATCTGATCAAGTTCGGAAAGCGTGTCGATTATGGATCTGGTTTCTTTTACGTCCTTCACTCTCATCACCCCGATGCCTTGGGTCCCACTGAGGATTTTCAAAACGAGCGGCGGCGGAATATACTCTGTCGGTTCTTCATTTCTATTCCGCGATGCTATCAGGACGCTTTCCGGGATTCTGACGCCTGAGGCATGCAAGGCCTGTAAGGCGAGATACTTGTTTCTAGCGGTAAGGAGTCTCTTCATTGTGAGTGCGCAGGGAACTCTCATCAACTCAAGATGATTCAGCAACGTTGTTCGGTCAAGCTGCGGCCTATCCGGGGTATCACAGCGTCAAGTTCCGATAGGGATTTCCTATCGCAGATCGCATCGGCTTTTCCTCCCTCTAGGACTAGATGGATCTGAGGCGTATTGACCTAGACGGGTTCTGCGTGTAGCTTCTTCAAAGCTTTCATGATTTCTGAAGTGGCCCAGAATCCTTGGCTCTTTGAGAGCATCCCAATCTTCATGCGGTCAGCCACTGAAGGATATCCGCCTAATATCTCGATGGTTTGCAAAGAGTGTGCCGTCGTGCTTCAGATGAAGAAGGACAAGGAACGAATCCTGATCGGTCCCGTCGAATATGTGAAAGTAGTCGGTCATCATGGTGAGGCGCGCGTTAAGGGAAAGATCGACACTGGAGCGAGTAGAAGCTCAGTGGACGTGCGGCTCGCCGCCAATATTGGTCTTGGCCAGCAGTCGATGTGACTAAAGTCAAGTCGGCATCGCTTGTCGGCGATGCCCGCAGTCGCCCACTCGTCCGCGCGATGGTTGAGGTTGCGGGTGTGAGATTCGGGATGCCGGTCAGCGTCAACGATAGATCGGAGATGCGATACCCCGTCCTCATAGGGATGGATATTTTGCGATCGGGCCGTTTCCTAATAGATCCCACAAAAATGATTCCAGCACGGTACGGCGCCGGAAGAGTGAAGGCAAAGAAAGCAAGAGAGCGCCAAAAGTCAGAGTTGGAATCCGAATAGAGCATTTTTCAACTACTACGGATTCACATGGGCAGTTAGATGACGTGGAGATGCTTGCCGGAAGAGACTTCCTATCAATCGTTGATCTGAGTAGTACTGAAGTTCAGTCGCTGATAGAGCTTGCCGCCAGACTGAAGTCGCAGGTGAAGGAGGATGCCCTGAACCAATCGCTGGCAGGCAAAGTTGTGGGTTTGCTGTTTGAGAAGCCCTCAACGCGTACACGAGTAGGTTTCGAGACCGCCATCTATCAGCTGGGAGGACAAGCGACGTATCTTAGGACGGATGAACTCCAACTTGCTCGAGGCGAGCCACTGAAGGATACCGCTCGAGTTCTCGGAGCCTATCTTAACGGAATTGTGATTCGAACTTATGCTCATGATATGCTGGTCGAATTCGCCAAATACGCCCCTGTGCCCATTATTAACGCATTAAGCGACCTTGAGCACCCGACCCAGATCATTGCTGATATGCTTACGATCGTAGAGGCAAAAGGAAGGCTGCAGGGTCTGAGGTTTGCCTGGGTTGGGGATGGGAACAACGTATGTAACTCATGGTTGCTTGGAGGTGCCAGCATGGGAATTAACGTAGCGGTCAGCTGTCCCAAAGGATTCGATCCAGACAAGTCAGTAATCGAGAAGGCTAGAGGGCTCGCAAAGGAATCCGGGGCATCGATCGAATTGGTCCGCGACCCGGAGAAAGCCGTCCAAGGAGCAGACGTTGTCTACACCGATGTCTGGGTGAGCATGGGTCAAGAGAGAGTCGCGAAAAAGAAAGAACGGAAGTTCAAGGGGTATCAGGTTAACAGTAAACTTGTCTCAACGGCAAAGAATGATTGCGTTGTGATGCACTGTCTTCCGGCGCATAGAGGCATGGAGATTACAGACGATGTGCTGGAGGGGCCTAATAGCATTATTTGGAAACAAGCGGAAAACAAGCTACACGGGGCCCGTGCAGTGTTAGCTGCTTTTCTTGGCGTCTCCTAGCTGGACTATGCCTGAGTCCTTTCTAAGAATTCGTGGACTTTCCGAAGAACCTCCTTTGCGTTCTTGTATGTCAACCGATCATAGGCCCTATCGTAGGGTAACCAGTCAAAGCCCACATGTTCCCTTGAAAGACGAACTGAATCTGTCTTAGATTCGACGAGATAGAAGACAACTTCCTTGTAGACAGTTCTTCCCGCACGCTTGTAGTAATAGCTGATTGTGTGTCGGAAACCTTCGATGAACTTGAGGTCGAATAGACCCGCCTCTTCCTCGGTTTCACGGCGTGCCGTATCCTTTTCGGACTCACTCCGTTCCACGTGACCCTTAACAAAATCCCAGTGTCCGCCTTCATAATGGAGAAGTAGATATTTTCTGTTCCCGTTTCGTTTGAAGATTACAGCTCCGCATGATTTCTCAGATGGCATGATTTCGCACTCGAATGCTGTTCCCCAAATTGCCTAGGGGGTGAACGCGATACCATCCTATTTGTTTGGCTAGCTAGGTTATTCTGTTTTGTTCTTTTTGAATCTAGAAAAGGAGTTGGGCTACCAGGAACGCTAAGGTTGCCCCCAGCAAAGGCGCAATCGTCCAACCCAGAATTATTTCCCTCGTGAGGCGATCGTTGCGGACTACGATCTTCCTCGGGATCGAGGCCCCAAGTATCCCGCCAACCACACCCTGTGATACCGAGACGGGTATGCCAAATTGGGTAAATCCGTGAACGGTCGCGGCGCCTCCCATCTGGGCGGCAAAGGATGCTGAGGGATTCAATCCGATTATGTTTTCTGCGACACTTCTAGTCGTTCCTCTGCTGAAAAGGATCATTCCAAGCACCGTGGCTGCACCCAGAAGGAGCGAGATGAACAGGCGTTGGGACAGCGGAAGGTCTGTCATACCGACGATCAGACCGACCGTATTCGCTCCGAGGGCATAGGATGAATACACGCCGCCCAAGATCGTCAAGTATGCATACCACACATTGAGGGTTAGTGCTCTTTTGACTCTCTTGGCAACGGCTCTCGTAATTGCGGATGATCCTGTCGCGATCAAGAATCCAAAGATCGGGGTCAGCAGCCAAGACACTGCCACATGCGCTGCAAAGATCCAGTTTACGGCAATTCGGTGAGCAAGAGCGGAGCCTACGGCTGCGCCGACTGCCACCTGTGAGAGGCTGATGGGGAGTTTCCTGTACGTGAAAAGCGTCATTATGAGAAAGGTCGAAAGTGCGGTGGCAAAGAATAATTCGGGATCCTTTGAGAATACGATTCCGGACGTTATGGCACCAACTAGTTTGTGGCCTTCAAGGAGGACACCTGCAAGAAGACCTATCGAAGCTAACCCGAGAGCCTGAGAATAGGTGAGGGTACGCGCGCCCATGGACGTACCGAGACACGTGGAAAGATTGTTTGCCCCGAGGATCATGCATAGGGCCAAGCTCGGGAGCACGTTGAGGTAGAACTCGAACTCAGCCAATGGCAAAAACCTACCAATCATGACGAACTAGGATGAGGCAATAGAAGGATGGCCCGATGATTCTAGGCCCTTCGTGCTATCTGGTCCACTTTTTCTTTGAGGTCTGTTGACTTATTCATGACTCCGTGTCGTTCACAGTGATACAGGGTTTCTTGCCTGCGCGACGGATCCGGGGAATCTGTCGTCGTCTCATTAATCTTCGTCATATCTTTGCCGCAGAGAGGGCATCTCAATGCATGAACCCACGTGACTCCTTCAAGGGAGCCTTCTTCAGCCGTTAATCGTCTAGAAACGATTTATTAAATGTCTTGGGGGTTCTTTGAAACATGCCTGTTCTTCGAAGTGGTTGTATGCAATGGTTTGTTTGTTGGTGCAACTGGCTACTTGGCGGATCCGCACTGGCAAAGCTTTGAAAATCGATTAGCGCTCTTTAGATTGAGTCTGGAATCGCAGAATAAGGGGTAAGGCCGCGCCGAATGCATGATCATCTAAGTCTAAGCTTCGGCTTTAGCAACGAGTGATATTACCAAATCAGAAGAGTCCTCGGCTGCATCAGCGATTTCATCAAGTTTGAGAACAAAGTCGCGAAGCTGTAGCAAGGTCAATACTTCAAGGTCACGCTTGTGAAGGAAGATTCGCTTGATGAGTCGATTCTTGATCTCATCAGCCTCCTCCTCTGAGCGTTCCACGAGCAGAGATTTACTTACGGCGACTTCTGCGTCAGATTCAAGGCTCCTGAGCGATTCTTCGAGCAACTGCACGCATGATTGAAGTTTCACGAAAAGATCACTCAAAGTTGCGTTAGGTTCTTCATACAGGATGAGAAATGAACTAGAATCGATAGGGGCCTCGGCCAGAATCCTAGCCGCATTCTGGGCTGCGTCGGCTACCTCATCGTTCTCCTCCATCAACTCAAGGAAGTCTTCGCGGGTACCGGAGAAAAATGCTCCTTGGGAGATTGCCAGAACTGCGTCCCGATGTAGGCCGTCAGCCAAGGTTTCAAGGTCAGCTACCCTGTTTGTTAGATCTTCCACGGCTCTCCATTTCCCAGCTTTCGCCGACTCAAAAAGTGGTTCGAGTTGTGATACCGTCTTGACGACAAGGGCAAAGTGATCTGCTATCAGTTCCAGTACTCGGCGTTCCTTTCTGCCAACCAATTGGAAGCGACCTAGGAGGCTCCTCACGGAGGATCGTCACCTATCATCATTCTGAAGACGGCGCCACGTATTGGTCGAGAGTACCCGCAGGTGGAAGCCCCCCGAGTTCCCTTTCGATGTGATTCTGTACTCGCTTCAAAGCTTTCATATGTTTCTCTTGCGTAATCCCGAGCATTTCCATGATTTGAATGCAGTTCTCAGGCGCATAACCGTGAAAGTGATTGTTGAAGATTCCGAATGTTTTCTTCGTATTGCGTTGGATGTCTCTGACTCTTGGAATCCATTCTTGGAGCTGTTGTTGGCTGTAGCGGTAATTGTACCAAGGTCTCTGACCGTGACCATGCCACCTGATATAGCCGATAGAGGAGGTCAAGTGGATTTCAGGCGGGAGAAGAGGCTCATCAACGATGCAGTAGGCCGCTTCGTACTTTGACAGAATATTCCAGATGGCGTCATCTAGCCATGATTTGTGTCTAAATTCCACAACGTAGTCGTATCGGTGCGGAAGTGCCGCCAGGAAATGTTCGAGGACTCTGTCATCCCGCTTAAGCGAAGGAGGAAGCTGAACGAGGAAGCACCCCAACCGCTCCTGGGTTAAGAGAGGATCGAAAAGGGCGACAAAACGTTCTAGTTCTTCCTGTGTATCTTCCTTCAGCCTCAGCTTAAGCTCGTGCGTGAACTTCTGATTGATCTTTGCGCTGAACATGAACCCTCGTTTAGTGTGTCTAGTGAGGCCCAGAATTGTTCCCGCGTCTGGGATCTTGTAGAATGGTGAGTTAAGCTCTACCGTGTCGAATATGGCTGCATACTGTTGGAGCATGCTCTTTCCAGCGTCATAGAGAGGACCTATCCACTCGTTGTAGGACCAGCCAGCACATCCCAAGTACAGGCGACCGCCCGATTGCATTGTCATATGATGTTCCCTACTCTGACCTGATCGCTGAGGATGATTACTTGGATGAGCGCTGACATCCTATTTTCCGTTATGGGTAATCCGATATCCTGAAGTAATCAAGAGAGCTAATCTGGCCTTCGGTGGAGCATCTAGCTAGTGAATAAGCGTCACCGAACGAGCTCTCCAGGATGTTTGGATTGAAGTTTGTTCAGCTCGTCGAAGTATTCCAGAAGATCGAGGCCACGACGAAACGGTTGGAAATGACCAGCCTACTTGTTGACCTTATCAAGGAAACACCTAAGGATGAAATCAGTAAAGTCGTCTACTTGCTCCAAGGGAAGCTTTACCCAGACTACGTGGGTATCGAGCTGGGCGTCGCAGAGAAGCTGCTGACAAAAGCGATCGTCGCGGCGACCGGAAAACCGGAAACTCAGGTGGAGGGTGATTACAAGAAGAGCGGTGACCTTGGACTAAGTGTTGAGAAACTGCTTGGGAAGAAGTCACAAGCAACATTATTCAAAAGACCCCTGACGGTTAGCACAGTCTACGACACTTTTGATAAGATTGGACATGCAACTGGTTCCGGGTCTGTTGAGAATAAGATCCGGCTCTTGACGAGTCTCTTAAATGATGCTTCGCCACTTGAGGGAAAATTCATCGCGCGAATGGCCGTTGGGAAATTGAGGTTGGGTGTGGCCGACATGACCGTTCTAGACGCTCTCGCAATAGCCTACGGAGGAGAGAAGACAGCGAGGGAACCCCTCGAACGAGCTTACAACTTGTCTTCTGATCTCGGCTACGTTGCGGAAGTTGTTGCACACGAAGGACTTGAAAGCATCAGGAAATTCAGAATTACCATCGGTCGTCCTATCAGACCAATGCTTTGCGAACGTTTGTCGAGTGCCGAGGAAGTCCTCGACAAACTCGGAGGGACTGCAGCAGCGGAGCATAAGTATGACGGCCTCAGGGTTCAGGCACATATGACTCTCAAGCAATTCCTTCTTTTCTCACGACGTCTCGAAAACATTACTGACCAGTTCCCCGATGTTGCCAAACGTCTCAAGGCGAGCATCGAGGCGAAGGAAGCCATTGTGGAAGGTGAATGCGTGGCGGTCGACCCAGACACGGGGAACATGCTGCCCTTCCAAGTGATTTCGCAGCGCCGCGGAAGAAAGTATGAAATCGAGCGGATGGCTCAAGAGATCCCCGTCACGGTATTTCTCTTCGATGTCCTATACCTGAACGGCAAAGACTTGACATTAACGCCCTACCCTGAGAGACGAAAGAAGCTCGTCAATATAGTCAGTGAATCTGAGCATGTTAGAGTTGCTGAGCAATTCAAGATCAGTGAGTCGCGGAAGCTCGAACATCTCATGGATGAGGCTGTTGCGGTTGGGTGCGAAGGACTTGTAGTGAAGAGCGTCTCAGAGGACTCAATATATCAAGCAGGAGCGCGCGGGTGGTTCTGGATAAAGTACAAGCGTTCCTACAAGGCCGAAGTCCAAGACACATTCGATCTAGTTCCAGTAGGTGCCTTCGCGGGTAGGGGAAGAAGAGCGGGAAGCTATGGAGCACTACTGATGGCCGTATACAGCTCGAAGGAGGATGTTTTCGAAACTTTCTCCAAATTGGGGTCCGGTTTCACAGACGAGGATTTGGCGAATCTTCCAAAAATGATGGCTCCTTACATCATCAAGCAAAGACACTCACGCGTTAAGTCTCTGATAGAACCGGATGTATGGTTCGTTCCTTCCATGGTTCTGGAAGTAGCCGCAGACGAAATTACTGTATCACCTTTACACACATGCTGTAGAGATGCCGTTCGACCAGGGAGCGGCCTGGCTCTCAGATTCCCGAGGTTCACTGGCAATTGGAGAAGAGACAAGTCGCCAGAAGACGCTACAACATCCCAAGAAGCATTGGAGATGTACCGAAAGCAGCTCAAGAAGATCGAGGCTGAGGCCTAGCTGCAGTGCGCTGAGTAGGCGAAGGACAGAAGCAAACTCTGTTGCCCTCATACTCGGACTACTCGTCTCCGTCTTACTGTCTTTACCTTCCAGAAACCTGAAGCATCGCGATAGTATTCAGTGGTTTCCATTCCTTTGAGTCCTCAAGAGTACTCTTTAGCATTATTAGTATATTTAAGACTTAGCAATACTCATAAGATTCAAGAGACCTGATGAAGACTCGGAGGCTTCCGGAGCTTGTCGCAGTCGCTAGAAATCGTCAGACTCCAGAGTTACAGAGGTCAGTATAGGATAACGATCCCACGCGAGATGGTAGAGAGGTTGAAGTGGCAGAAGGGCCAGCCCCTCTTCGTTTCCATTGAAGGCACCAAGGTAGTAGTGGAACCAGTGACGAGGAAGTAATCGAGGAGCAGAGATTGGGACTTCTCCATAAGAGCCTGACCAAGACAAAGGGACCATAAATGACTTCGCTGAAGAACGATATATTGGTCGCCGTCTACTAGGTTCGTCATGATGTTCTGCGTTTCTGAACTTAGGCATTTGCAGTTCTGGCCAAGTTTGTCTATCTCCGTCCTATCAGTGAGTCCGTTGCGAGTTGTCGAAATGGCTGGCGTATACCCGGGCATGGGATGGATTCTGCGTTCAGTCGCGTTTGTGACTCTGCAAAGTTCCCTTCACCGTGCTAACGGGAATCTGCCCTGATATTCCGCACGACCCCTTTGGGCCAGTTGTTCCCTGCTGAACTCCTCTGCCCTTGATGCGGAGAACCACTGCCTACCCATACGCAATTGGGTGGACAGGACCAATGCCCGCAACAGAGTCAGTTTCGATTCAACGGAGGCAACTTTCAGCGATATTGCTTCGACGAACTGCAACTTATCCATGAGGCTTGTTACGATACTCATTCACATCACCTTGGACACCCACTAGGGTGTGACGACGGTTGTAGGTTGCGCCGTCGTACGATGGCTCTTGAGGAGCAAGCATATGCTGAAGCCTTCTTGCCGTCGCATGCCGGCAGAGGCCTTATCTGTTAAATTCATCCCCTATCTATGGATGATTCGGATGTTCGAGATACACTTCAGGGCTCAGCATGACTGCCCCTATGTTGTCTTCTCCATGAAGCATCCAGACGTGAGGATGGTAGGTTGGTGTAACGACAGAACAGACGTGCTGGAGATAGAGTGTCCTGACATTGAGACTTATACGAGGATCGAGCCGGACTTGGAAGAACTCTGCGCCTGGGGAGGTTCCAAGGTTCTGAAAAAGACCTTTGCGGAGAGGAATCTGCAGGTCGTGATGAAAACCTGCCGATGCAGTAAGATTCCAACGAACATCACAGAAACACTAGAGAAGAACTCCTGCCTGAGCATACCTCCAGATGTCTATTACGGAGGCTGGGAGGAGCATCGGATAGTAGGTTTCAGGGAAACTGATTACAAGAAGCTGTTCCAGGATCTCAGCAAAATCGGTCCAGTTCAAATTCTTGAGAAGAAGGTTATCCCGGAAAGGAGTATTAGGGACGCCTTCGTAATTTCGCTCAGCAGCGTATTCTCAGAGCTAACTGAGAAGCAACTCGACTCTCTCCTAACGGCGCTAGACTATGGATACTATCAGTTGCCGAAGAAGATGACAGCAGAAGAAATAGCTGGGAAGCGCAATGTACCTCGGACAACCTATGAGGAGCATCTGAGAAAAGCGGAGAACAAGATCCTGCGGGCCATGGCGCCTTACATAAGAATGTACGCGACGAGGACTCCGAAGAAGCTGGAGCTGGAACCGCAGATCACTGTGAAGTAGTAACTGGCTGAGCGCTAGCTCTTGGGCATCAGCCAGAACTCATTTCCGTCAGGGTCCTTGAACATGGCGTAGGTTCCCCATGGCTCCTTTTTCGGTTCCTGAGTGAACTCTACGCCTCTTTTCTTCAGCTCTTTCACCGTCTCATCGAAGTCTCGTGCGAGTAGTAGGATCCCGGTGTTGCCGGGTTCTAGGGAGCCCATTTCGCAGAGGTGCAGACAGCTTGGCCAGCTTGGCGGTCCAACGACAGTCCAATGTTCCTCAGCTTCCTCTCTTACCTCAAAACCGAGTTTTTCCTTGTACCATTCTGCGGCTTTCTTCCGGTTGGAAACCATCACCGCAACCGAGTAGATCTCTCCTATCATAGATACCCCCGACGATGTCGCCGGCCGGCCGATAAAAGAGTGCGGTAATTATGTGAAGTACAGTTATTACCCAGTGGAAACCTAATTCTCATGCGAATGTCATGTTCTCCAAGATTCTTGTTGCCGTAGACGGGTCGCCATATGCTGAGAGAGCTCTAGGATATGGGGTGGATTTGGCGAAGAAGTATGGTGCGAAGCTGATTATTCTACATGTAGTGCTTCGTCGCTTTTATGCGGTGACTCCGTCCGAGGCAGGTGTACTAGCGACGACGGTTTTCGTTAAGGAGATGGAAGCTGAGGGGCGGGAGATTATCAGCAAGGCTGAGGATTATGCGAAGAGTGAGGGAGCGGATTTTGAGTGTAAGATGCTCCAGGGGGTCCCGGCTGAGGATATCGTTAGGACCGCGCAATCAGAGGGAGTCGACCTCATTGTTATGGGTAGTCGAGGGCTTACAGAGGTCAGGGCTTTCCTGCTTGGAAGCGTATCAGATAAAGTGAGCCATCACGCCAAATGCCCAGTCCTGATAGTGAAATGACGTTTCTGGAAAGCTACTCAGCTGACAGTGTCAGATAGATATCTGCTACATTCGTTCCCGTCCGGCCTGTCACGAGGGTGTCTTTCAAGCGCGCGAAGTAACTGTAAGAATCGTTTCTTCTTAGGAATTCGGCTATCTTCAGACCTTTTCGTTTCCCACGTTCGACGGATGCCCCGTCTGCGATGGCTCCAGCGGCCTTGCTATTTCCATCGATGCCATCCGTCGCAAGTGCGGCCACCACTGTTCCTGGGAGATCTGCTATCGACTCGACAGCTGATAGGACTGTTTCCTGATTTCTACCGCCGAGACCACTACCTTTGACCTGTACGGCAGTCTCTCCGCCTATGATAGTGGCACCTGTTCTCAGAGCGCGTGTTCCGTGCACGTTGCGTTCGAGAGCGATTCCTCCTAGGAGTTTTCCCATGTCTCGTGCTTCCATCTGAACGGACGAGGTCAGTATCGTGGAGGGTATTCCATTTGACTCTAGAGAACGCTGTGCCGCTGCGCAGGCAGTTCGGTTATCAGCGACTACAAGATTTCGAACCTTCCGAAACATGGGGTCTCCAAGCTTCGGCGTGTCGGGGATTCCGCCCCTAGTTCCTTTCCTGAGGTGGCTTCTGACCGATTCGGGAACCTTCTCCCATAAGTTGTAGCATCTCAGGATATCGACTGCGTCTTGGTATGAGGTCGGATCTTCTGCCGTCAGGCCAGATGCTATGTCATGGAGGTAGTTACCAGGCGTGTCAGAGATTATCAGCGAGAGAATCATTCCTGCAGGACATAGGGTGACAAGTCGTCCACCCTTCAATTTCGAGAGATGTCGGCGGATCGTGTTGATTTCATTTATCGAGGCTTTACTCCTGAGAAGTTCCGCCGTGACTTTTCTCTTATCCTCTAACGAAATCCTATCCGCAGGCGCTGGCAACATGGCCGAAGCCCCCCCGGAGATTAGGCAGATCAGCAACTGATCTGCTCGCATTCTGCTGACAAGCTCAATTACTCTCTGCGAAGCTTCGATTCCATCACGATCGGGAAGAGGATGACCTGAGAAGCAGTATTCGATTCTATTATCGAGCTGTTCGAGTTTAGTACCCTTGGACACCACAATGATTCCGCGGATCGGATAGTGTTGTAGGAGCTCGGTTGCGGCTCTTATCATTGCGACGCTAGCTTTTCCAACCGCAACTAGAATGATCTTACGGAAGCGCGAAAGCTGAATTGTGATGTCGTCAATCTTGAGTATGTTTCCTTTGACCCTGAGGCTGGATCTGAGGCACACATATGGGTCAACTGCCATTAGACACTTATCAAGCGCGGCTAAGCAGAGGCGTCGAGCATTCTTATCCTCTACGGTGAGGCCATTACGAATGAGGATCTCCTTGCCTCTTATCAATCGCAATATTTCATGCTTCGGTTAGGCTCTGCAATCCTCAATCTCCGATAGGGAATAGAAGGGCGAAGATGAACGAGCGGAAGTTAGCGAAACAGGTTCGAGAGGCAACCAGCCTCTAATTGGTTTCCGTTCCGGTAGTCCCAGTGACTGGTTCAGTGGGCGAGGGTTGTGGCGGCGTCGCGGCCGGTGCTGGGGCCTGAACTAGGGCCTCAGGAACTGGCGGCGCCGCGGTTGCCGGTGCCGGTTTCGGCCTAGCTTTCTTCTTCGGCTTCGCTTTCTTCTTGGCCATTCGTTTAGCTTTCTTCTTCGCGCCTTTTTTGACCTTGCGCTTTGCCAAACAATCACACCGCCCTATTGTCGAAGTTCGAATGGTATTAAATCTTCCATGAACTCTACTCGTCCCATTACAGGTTCGCGTATATTCGCGCGACGTTGGATTAGCCCCGCGATAACTTGTCTTGAGCTTCGAAAGAACGTTGGCGTGATGATCCGCTTAGGTCGAGAGAGACGGTACAAGCGGCTTTGAACAGTTAGCTTCAGTCCGCAGACTTCAAGCACGGACTTGAGATTTTCTCTCATGCAAACTTTATGCGGTGCAGAAGCGCTTTCGGGTTTTTGAGAAGATTGGGATGAGATTCTCGACAAAGGCCATACATACCGCCTGGGCAGGAGACAGATCCTACAGGCGCCGTGGTAGTTTCAATCTATCAAGTGTCAACCTTCCGTCAGCGAGAACCAGGCGTAGAGGGTCAGTATGTCTATTCCCGAACGGGCAACCCAACTCGAACTGCTCTTGAAAGCAATCTTGCCGCCTTAGAGGAGGGAGAGTTCGGGTTGGCTTTCGCTTCTGGCATGGCGGCCATCTCGACGATTGCTTTGACTCTTCTACAGAAAGGAGATCATGTCTTGAGCGTCAACGATCTCTATGGAGGAACGAGGCGGCTGTTCGATCGCGTGCTACATAACTTTGGTATTGAATTTGGCTACGTGGAGGGAACAAAGTCGGAGGATTTCGAGAAGGGTATGAGACAGGCGACTAGAATAATTTGGATTGAGACTCCAACAAATCCACTTCTCAAGATTGTTGACATTGCGAGAGCGGCTAACATTGCGCATGAGCGAGGTGCCTTACTCGTTGTCGATAACACGTTCATGAGTCCGTATCTCCAACAACCCTTGAGTCTCGGAACTGATATCGTGGTCCACAGTACCACGAAGTACTTGGGAGGACATAGCGACCTCATCGGTAGCGCTGTCGTTCTTTCGAAAAGGGAGCTCTACGAAAAAGTGCGATTTGCGCAGAATGCAGTTGGCGCGGTCCCCGGAGCGTTTGATTCGTGGCTGGTCCTCAGAGGGATCAAGACTCTTGCCGTTAGAATGGATCGACACTGCGCCAATGCGCAGAGAGTCGCTGAGTATCTTGCGGAGCACCCAAAGGTTGCCAAGGTACTGTATCCTGGTCTGACTTCGCACCCGCAGCATGAACTTTGTCGAAGGCAGATGATAAGGTTCGGAGGAATGGTGAGCTTCTATCTGAGGGGCGACTTTGAGGCCTGCAAGCGGTTGCTAAGGAACCTCCGGGTCTTCACCGTTGCCGAGAGTCTAGGAGGAGTTGAATCGCTGATAGAGCATCCAAGCTCGATGACCCATGCTTCAGTCCCCAGAGAAGAGAGAGAAAGGATCGGCATCACGAATTCCTTGATTCGAGTGTCCGTGGGGATTGAAGACGTGGAAGATCTCATAACAGACTTATCGAGCGCGCTTGGGTACGTTTGAGGAGGGGCCTGAGAGTTGAGTGGAGAGCAACCTGCTGCCCAAGTGGCTTTCGAGGAATTCAAGAAACTTGACGCTCGGGTCGGAACCATCACAAGTGTAGAGAGGGTTCCCAGGACTGAAAAACTGTACAAGATTCTGGTAGACCTCGGACCTCTAGGTGTTCGACAGACAGTTTCGAGCCTCGTCGGCTACTACGAAGTAGGTGAGCTCTTGGGGAAGCGGGTCATCTTCCTTTACAACCTGAAACCGACAAGATTCGCGGGTGAGGTTTCTCAGGGAATGCTGCTCGCTGCAGAAGAAGGCGACAAGTTGGCCCTACTGACTACTGATCGCGAAGTTCCAAATGGTTCAATGATAACGTAATTTCAAGAATTTCCGAGTAGTCATAGTTTAGAGAGTTTATAGACGAGGATTGATTTCCGGACGACTTGCTTTCAAACGTTTAAATGGATTGCTGCCCTAATTCTACGCAATTCTGATTCATAGGGCTTCGATTCCAGAAGGTTATTGTTTGCCCCGGAAAGGTCCAACGGAACAGGACGTCTTGCGCATAGTAATGGAACTCGGGGACATGGGCATACTTCAATCGGAACTCTGGAAGAAGTTAACCGCGGATAGCCGCGAAGGTTCGCGAGCGATCCTGAGGCTTGAGAAGAAGGGTCTTATCGCTCGGAAGAAGGAGCTACATGACGGACGATGGACTTACAGGGTTTTCGCGAAAAGACGGTACTCAACTATCGACTCCATAGTGGATATCCCTTGCGCCTTCTGTGATCTAATAGGGAGCTGTTCTCAAACATGGATCATGAACCCCAACAAGTGCGAGCATCTCACAAAGTGGTTGCAGACGCAGGCAACGTCAGCCCGTGCGGTAACACAAAGTGTCAAGTGACTGGTTAAGACGGCGGAAGAAGGATCAATTCCACCGCCTCGCGAAAGAGAAAGGCTACCGGAGTAGAGCTTCATTCAAACTCCTTCAGGTCGTAGAACGATACAAATTCATCAAGCGTGGGGACCGCGTACTAGACCTTGGCGCGGCACCGGGCGGATGGTTGCAAGCAGTCCGACAAGTTGTTGGAGAATCCGGTTACGTTCTTGGCGTTGACAAGGAACCGATCGTTCCTCTTCGATATGGGAACGTCAACACAATCGTCCTTGACATCGCAAGCATGGGCGCCCCGAACGCTATTCAAACCAAAAGTAAAATGGAATTCGATGTTGTAATTGCGGATCTCTCTCCGAACGTTTCGGGTGTCTGGGAGCTCGATCATGCCCGACAGATTGAGTTAGCTAGATGTGCGTTGAGGATCGCACGCCTCTTACTAAAGCCGTCAGGCAATATGCTGGTAAAGGTATTCCAAGGCTCAGAACTCAAGGACTTTCAGATAGACATGAAATCTTCATTTCGTGTTCTCAGGGTCGTGAAGCCGCCTGCAAGCAGGCCTGAGAGTGCTGAACTGTACTTCTTGGGCCTCGGATTTGTGGCGACGCCTTTTTCTGAAGGATCTCAGAGCAGGCGATTCGGTTCCTCCACTCAGAATGTTCCCTAGGCTGAGATTAGTGTCTGCAGTGGAGGCAGTTCTCAGTCTTCCAAGCCTTGATTCGATCTTGTTATGTCAACGAATGCTTGGGGAGGGGCATCCTTCTCAGGAGTCACAGCCCCACACATTGGTCCTTGAGTAGTACGATCAGTTCGGTGAATTCTTGGTAGCTTATCGCTATGTATTCAGGCGGCCCTGCCCATTGACTCACCCGCTGACTCATCTCTGCTATGTATTGAGCACGAGGTTCGAGAAGCAATCGGTCGTCCTGCTCCGGCGTGATGGTTTGAACCCTAGGGCGCATCTCACAGAAGATAACCCGGCCCCTATCGGTTGCGAGTCCGGCCTACCTGATTCTCTGATTGATCGCGAAAATATGCTCAGGCTTAATCTCGGACAAACCCGGAACCCCATAAGATTTCTCAAAACGTGCTATTTTCTTCTTTGCGACCGTTTTTCCCCTGAAAGTCACTATGTACGTGATTTCAAGATAGTGGAGAGTTCACGGGCGGTGGCATTCGTTCTGAAGCCCGTCGGGTGAAAATGGGTCCTTGCTCCGACGTAGCCCGCCAAGCGCAAGCTCGCGAGAACACTTTCCAGTTTTGGAGGCCTTATTCCAAGAGACTCAGCCATTGCATGCGTCCGATAGTGGAACGCTGGGACCGATTGCTCTTCAGCCACGCGAGCCAAGAGCTCCTGAACTTCGGAAAGACGCAGCGATTCAAGTGTGGGCACACTATGAATCATGCGCTGAACAAGGTCGGCGTCCCATAAGGAGCCGAGCCATATCGGTCCTCCTATTTCGGTCCTCGTGCCGCAATCTTCACATGCAGTCTGTATCATTTCCAGACTACTGCGCGAGTCTCGTCTCAGGCACTTCGAGCAATACTCAACAAATCCGAGATTCTTGGTTGCTAGGTTGGCAAAGTGCGTCCCCTTACTGACCGTAGCATAGATTCGCGCATAATGGTCTGAAGCGTGGCAAAAGACGACGCTAATTCCTAACTCGAGTCTTCCGGCTATTTCAGTCAAACATGCAGCCAAGACTCTAACTGCAAACTCCTTATCAAACTCGGTTCTGACCGGTCTCACACCATATTTGCGAGTGCACGCTGCAGGCCGAGCCGCTGTAAGCGGACCCATATCAGTGGCCGTCGCAGCTATCACACCTCCATCCAATACAGCTCGCAAAGCACACTCGAAGTACGTGGCGGGAGAACCAAATGGGTCTAGATCAATGAGGTCAAATCGCTTCGATTGGTGTCTAAGAAAGAGGATGTTTGCATCGGATTCAACAACAGAGATTCTCGCTTCTAGGTCGTTCAATTTGACATTTGTCTGAGTTTCTTCCACCGCTTTCGGATCTATGTCAGCAGCAACGACAGTTTCTACACCGGGCGATTCCAGAGCGTACCGAATTGCCCTCACTCCAGATCCTGTCATTGCATCACAGACTCGGAGTGGTCTGGATGGAGGGAAATATGATGAGGCAAAGAGAGTTGCGAGATCGCGGTTCAGGCTCATCTTCGCGTTATAGAAGACTCTTAATGCCGCGCGAGTCGGTTGTTGTCGAAGAACGAGTCTCGCTTTTCCTTCAGTAATGATACCACTAGAGCCGAGGGGTGATCCCGGACTTCCCAATTTCAGGTCACGGTCGTGTTTCCAAACGCCGAACGATCACGACTGGAAGTTGCTCTCGGTTGTCCTGCTTCACTTCGATGATTCGGTATGTCGGATTCGACTTTATCGCGTTCACAAGGTAGTGTGAGGCGCGCTTGTGAATTGTTCCAATGAAGTCCTTGGGAGAACCAAGTGCCGTTTCCACTGCGAGAATGAAGGGCTTTGAGTTCAACTCCATTGGGCCTATTTCGTCCACGATGATGATGTCGTCTTCCTTAATCGCACGTGTAATTGCTGAAACACCCACACGTTGGATGTCGATTAGGTTAACCCGATACTTTCCCACGCGCGGTCCATCTTTCTGATTGACGTGGGCCAGAATTCCAACTTCCCCGGTCAAGACATCCTCGAGTTTGAAGCCAATCCGTATTCCTGCCTCTCGAATCTCGGCCGAGATCATGCCACCAGCTCTTCTTCCCCGACTCGCGAGAATCTCGCAAACTCGTCTGATCACGGTTGTCTTACCGCACCCCGGATCACCAGTCAAGAAGACGCGGTGTGGACTCATAGCGTAACAATCAGGAAGCGTAGCTATTAACCACTAGAGTCCATGCTTACGGATAGCGGTTGGTTCGATTGTCCAAGGCGATAGCCGGGGTTGACGATGCGGGACGCGGACCAATCATCGGTCCACTAGTAATCGCAGGAGTACTCCTAACGGAGGATCGTACTGAAGACCTTTTCGCAATGGGTGTTAAAGACTCGAAGCTACTCACGCCTGAATCAAGAACCCAGCTAGCTTCAAAGATCCGAGAGGTCGCCGCGAAAGTTAGCATGGTTGAGGTGCAGCCCAAGGAAATCGATGAAGTTGTGATGCACGGCGGAAAGCTCAGGAAGCTCAATTATTTGGAAGCCAAGTTGATGGCCCATGTTATCAACGAGCTCAGTCCAGAGGAAGCATTTGTTGATGCCTCGGATGTTAAAGAGGAGAGATTTCGGGAGAATATAGTTGAACTTCTCAAGCCTGAGTTAAAGAAAATTCGAATCGTTTCCGAGCATCACGCCGACAGGGTCTATCCAATTGTTTCCGCCGCCAGCATCATAGCAAAGGTCCGAAGGGACCAAGTCATAGAAGGCTTGCGCCGCGAGTATGGCGATTTTGGATCGGGCTACGTCACCGACGCGAGGACAGTTGATTTCCTACGAGCCTGGAGGAGAATGCACACAGACTTTCCTCCAATCGTCAGGCGCTCGTGGAAGACGATAAAGGAGATCGAGCAGGAGGCCAGTCAGTCTCGTTTGAGCCCATAGTCCGCAAGCTCCTTGGGCAGTCCGAATCCGATTACGAAGAGGCTGTGAAATCTTCTGATCAGTTCACTGACCTGTGGCCGATAGAGGAATCCCATCTCCTTGTCCATGTACATATGCCGGAAATCTAGGTCTGTAATTCCCAGGATTCTTTTCACAGCGAATTCTTCAATCCGATCCCCCGAAACAGCGTAGACCGACTTCCCCAAATCCATCCTTCGGAGAATCACTATAGGTAGCCTTACTCGCTCTTGATACTCCTTCGGCACGACTTTAGCTAGTTCCTGAAGTTCACTAGTATTTAGCAAGATCGTGGATCCGTCAACCGCTTCGACTGTTGGATCGGTTCCCTTCAGAAGTTCACTCAACGCTAGGCGTTGTCTTGGAAGGTGTCTGTTAAGCTTCCTGACTTCATGCCCGAGAATTGCGTCGAAGGCGCGGTCTAAGGGTCCTTTGAAGCCTAACATGGGGATCACTCTCGTGCCACGAGAACCAGAGCGTGGTCCTTTTCGTAATGGTCGAGTCTTACAGTTTGCAGAACTTCGAAGCCTCTCTTCCGGAGCACATCGGTTTCTCGTTTGAAGACATCGGTTGGTTCCATGGTCACATTTATGCTTCTTGACTTGATGGCGATCAAGCCTGAGCCCTTTGCTTTGAGGAAGAGATCTGCGTTGTCAGCTAATATCCTCGCTTGTTCAGGTTGCGCCACATCGGAATAGATGACATCAACCTGGTCAACGAGAGACTTGTATCTGTCCGGAAGTCTAGCGTCGGCCAAGATCGGGTAGACATTAGTTCGATGCTCACATAGGGTGTCGATGAGTTCTCGCATGCTACGTTGGGAGAAGTCAACACAGAATACTCTACCCTCCTGTTCGACAATGTCGCTCACATGACTGGCTGTGGTTCCTGAAGCTGAACCCAGGTAGAGGACACTGCGTCCGCGTTGAATGGGCAAAGACTTGAGGTTCTTCAGTATGGAAGCAGCAAGTTTGCTCCTGTAAGGGTCCCAAGTTCTATACTCAGTATCACCGACTCTAGCGAGAGTCTCCCCATACACAACGATTCCGGGCGCTAAGTTTCGAGTACCCAGACGCGTTGTTCTGTCCATGAGGGTTATCCAGAAGACTCCCTCGAATCGTTCGTGTCGCCTAACGTCTACGCTCAACGTCTTTCTTCTTCGGTGATGGAGGGGCTTTGTATCTCTCCCTTATCTCATCTACTTTCCTGTTGAAGCCGTCTCTGAGTTTGTCGCCCATGAAGTCGCCTCCGAAAGCGTCTATTCTAGCCGCAATGCTGAGCTTTCCAGCTAGGGCTCGCGCAATCTTTCCTCTCTGCCAACGAGGTGATTGGTGAACCGAAATATGCTGGAATATGACTCCGTGCTTCGGAGGCCTTGCTCCAGTCTTCAACGATCTGAACAAAGCTTTCTCGGCGCCGAGCACTTGAAGCGTGCTAGCTGGCATCTTCGCCAAGTTCAGTAGGCCCCCAGCAATCGAGATCAACCTAGCAGAGAGTGCCGCTCCGACAACAGCACTCAAGTTCGGGGCTACCTGCTTCATTACATCTTCAACATAGGCCTCTGTTCTCTCTCTGAACTTGTAGAGATCCAACATGAACTCGCAGAAGGACCGAAGAACGTCCAAGTCTACATCGTCGATTTCGGCTCCCATCGATTTCTTTGCGGCTTCGGAAAGCTCCTCACCTCTGTCCTTCGGTAAACCCTCCACTTTGAGGTTCTCTCCAGTGAAGCTGCTCCTGTTTCCCAGCTTGGCGACGAGTCGTGCGTATGTGTCGTGTTTCTCAATGATTCGATCCATTTCTGGAAAGTGCAGTCCGAACCATTCGCGAACTCGTCCTGCGAGGAGATTTAACGTCTTATCCAAGTCGTCCATTGCTCGAACCGCTTGAACGGCGCTCAGATCGCGTCTTCCCGCTGCCCGAGCGATTCCAGCTCGCGCAATCTGAAGTGTGACTTGGCGGACGAACTCGTTATACGATGACGCACTCTTGAGAGCGACTACAGTCAGCGACTGCTGCTTCAACCAACGCTCGCGTCCGTCCCATTCCGAGCCAAGGCGCTCACGTAATTTCTGTGCGACAGGATTAGGCCGGACGGTGACTGGTATTCTTCCCTCCCTCTCGCATGCCTTCGCAAGAGATTCGTTCTCGAAGACTAACGGAGTGCGAGTCTTAGCTACTCGCTTGACCGTATTCAGTACGGGATCTGAAAGTTTTCCATCTTGAATGTCTTTCAATTCAGCCGCGGCGGTGCGCGGATCCAATGAGAAAAGAACAGATTCGACCACATTCGCTTCTTCATCAACTATGAATATTCCTACTGGCGTTTCGACGACGTATGCTTCCAAACGAGCTATCTCCAATGACAGTCATCAGCCGAACCTTCGGCTTCAACGCGCGGTAGATGCTAGCTAGTGGAATAAAGTTTTGTTATGATAGCAAGCTGACCAAGAGTGAGTTGGGAGCCGATTCTTACCTCGGTTGACACTTCAAAGCTCTTGCTGGCTGCTCGTATGATCACGTCCGCAAGTGGGTAGATCACTCAAGAAGCCTCTGAGCGATACGCTATCTTCCCCCCGATCATCGTCATCAAGACCATTATCTTTCCTATATCTGATTTCGAAACTTTTCTCGGATCCTTGTCGAGAACTACTAGGTCTGCGAACTTCCCTAGAGCTATGGTGCCCCTAACTTTTTCATCGAAGGAGGCCAATGCGGCATTGGATGTGTAGAGAGCGATAGCATCTCCAACGGTGATTGCCTCATCAGGATCAGGTCGGTCGATTGCGGCTGCAATTCCCAATAGTGGGGCAAGAGGATCAACCGGGGAATCTGAGCCTCCAACTACTGTTACACCGGCGTTGTGCAGCGTCGAAATCGGGTATGTGAAACGTGCTCTTTCAGGGCCCAATCTCCGCTTGAGCCAGAAATCGGACACAATGAAGTGAGGCTGAACTGACGCAATTATCTTCATTTCGGATAGCCGCTCGATCAGGTGCGGGCTGAGAACTGATGCATGTTCAATTCTGTGTCGCATGTCTTGTTTGGGTATCCAACTAGTGGCCTTCTCGATCGCCTCTAATGCCATCTTGGCGGCCCTGTCACCGATCGCATGAATGGCGAGTTGGAAATCGTAACGATGAGCCTCGGCAACCATTTGGTCCAACTGTTCTTGAGTGTAGGTTAGTATCCCCCTGTTTAGAGGGTCGTCGCTGTAGGGGGCTTCTAGCCCCGCTGTTCTCGCGCCCAGAGAGCCATCAGCAATAATCTTCACTCCGCCTAAACGAAGCCATTCATCTCCAAGACCGCTTCCGAGACCAAGTTGAATTGCCGTCTTCAATAGGCCCGCTGGAATGAATATGTAGAATCTCAGGGGAAGCCGTCCCTCTCTTTTCAGTTTCAAGAGTACTCTTAGTTGCAGCTCGGAACTGATCATGCAGTGAACCATAGTTAGACCGGCTGCTAGAGCTATCTGGCATGCCTTCAGTGTCGCTTCCTCGTAGCATTCCAACGGAGGGGAAGGAACGGTCTCCTCAACTATGTCAACAGCATTCTCCCGCAGAATCCCGGTCGGTTCTCCCGATTGGTCTCTATCTATCATTCCGCCCGGTGGATCGGGAGTTTGCGCTGTAATTCCTGACCCTTTGAGAGCGAGCGAGTTCACCACGCATATATGCCCACAAGTCCGTCGAAGGAACACAGGCCTCTCGGGTGACACCTCATCTAAATCATGCCTCGTCGGGTAACGGTTCTCAGCGAATCTTTCTTGGTCCCAGCCACGTCCAAGAATCCAGCCAGACCCATCTGCTGCTCTTTCAGCGACCCGTTTCTTCATTTCTTCAATGCTACGCACACCGTCCAGAATTATGTTGCCTAATGAGAGTCCAAAGTCTAGTAGGTGAGTGTGACAGTCGACGAATCCAGGTACAACAGTAGCCCCCTTAAGGTCAGTTACGACTGTACCCGGTCCCGCAAGTGCGGATGCCTGGTCATTGGTGCCGATAGCCGCAACTCTATCGCCTAGTATTGCGACTGCCTCCGCCGATGGCTGCGCGGGGTCCAGTGTGAGGATGTTGCCATTCAAAAGAACATGCGTCGGATGAAGGAACTCAGACAGAGAAGGCCCGATCTTCTTCCTCTTATTTCTTCCACGAATCGATGACTTTCTTGATCTTCTCTGGCCACTCAATCTTTCCGCCGCAGTTGTCGCAATGGGCAGCTTGCAGAAAAACTTCGCGACCGCAACTCTCACAGAAGAATCTCCGCTGCAGCTGAACTTCTTCGGTAACTGAGATCTTCAGACCCTCCAAGGGGTTGTTGCTTAGCGATCAAAGAGGGAATATCTTGCTTTATTGCTCCTAGGGCTCAAAAGAGGGTCACCACAAGCATTTGCTTGCACAGCATCATCGCAAAGCTATTAGAAACCGCTGAGCACTGCCTGTTGCAGAGATCGAAAAACCAAGTGAGAGGAAAGGTCCCTAAGGATTATGATATGTCCTTAGTGCGGCGCGCTCCAGAAGGACGAAACTGAGTTTTCTCAACACCGAAAGGTCTGCCGGCAATTCATTCAAGGCAGATGCTGACTGTGTCACTGTCACACGTACTAGATGATATCCGGTCGCTCCATCTGGGAAGGGTTGCCTGACTGTGGGATCCTGCAAGTGTCCCGTTCCATATTGCCGGGACTGATTGGAGTCCATGCGTATGTCCAAAGGACCCATGAATAGGGGGAGCGGGCTACCTTCAATGTCGCCTCTTTCCATGTATTTCCGCCATCTGTGCTGACTTCTACTTTGCCAATTCCTATGTCCGCTGCGAAAGCAACGCCTGCGATTGGTATGCTTCCGCTGACCTCCGCCTCAGGCGCAGGATAGTAGATGATCGAAGTGGTCTTGATCTTCGCATCGTTCGACCAGCCGCGCTCTTCAATTCTATCCCCCCAGAGGCTCGGGATGGATTACAAGACGATTCGTCACCACCTCAGAGTGCTTCTAAGAAATCGGATGGTTGTTGAAGCAGGTGGGGGTTATGGGGGTCATGTATTTCATATTGCCTGTGGTCGAGCAGAACTTTCAGGAATTCCTTAGGATTTGGGATAGAATTGGAGGAAAGTAGATAATGATTGAGGTAGAGGTCAAGGGGCGTAGATTGACAGAGACGATGCTGCAGGGCGCAGCGATATTCTCATTCATCAACATCTTACTGCTTCTCGGATTGCTGGTAGTGTACGGGGATAGCTTTCGAAAGATAGGGGCGCAGTTCACAGCAGGGTTCATCTTCTTTGCCGCCCTGTTCCTAGTGCAGAATCTATTGGCGCTCTATTCCTAAGTTGCCATGTTCATGTACTTCGCCACCGGAGTTAGGGGACTGGTTCTGGGGATCACAATAGTGCAAACGGTCGGTTTGTCAATTCTCCTGTGGATGGGCACATGCTGAAGAGGGATCGCTGAGTTCAATTCTAGAGAACGCCCTCGTCAGCGTTATCTCCGTAAGGTTCGTCTGGCGGAAGTTATAAGGTACCAGACTCCATAGTATCCCTGGTCAACCGGATGCCTCACCCTCTGTGGTTAAGTGAATATGAACGCAGTGAGGTAGAGTGTCCCTTCGAGCAGAAGGTGTGCCTTGACTGTGAGTTTGCAGAGCGCCTGCTGCTTACGGGTTTGCCGGTAGACTGCAAGCGCGGTCACATCGGGAAAATAAAGTCACTCTGGTTCTACATGTTCAAGGGGTACAAGCAGACCAAGTCCTAGACAAGTAAGGAGGCTCGTTGTAGCCTGACTGGAAGAGATCTTCTTTTCACGTCCGGGAATACCAGACACTGCCTAGGCTAGACGGCCTGAGAAGGGGTAAATGCTAACTCTCGACGTGACTGCGACGTATGGATCGAGATGACCCCACCATTAGATGGCTCCTTGAATCCAGAGGTCCCTCAATACGTTATTTCACTCTCATTGAGCTCTTGGACCAGCCTGCTAATTTGAAGGAAGTTCGGTTAACGAGGAGCAAGATTCCGGAAGGGGCTAGATTCCGCGCCTTGCTCAGAGGCCAAAGACTCCGTGATGATCTGCCTCAGAGAAAAAGACCGTCTGACGAACTAGCAGAGCTCAAGTTTTCGATAGGGGGGTTTTGTGTCCATCCATATCGGAAATGGACTGGAGCCCATTGGCGCCTTGTGTCCCTGGTAGAACAAGGAGTCCAACCGGATCATCCTCAGGCTCTGGCAGCGGCACAGCAAGTTCTCCGTTGGCTTTGGGGCAAGAGTCATCGCCAGAGCATCAGACGCATAAAGGGTCTGATACGACGTTGCGCTTCCCAGGAGGGAAACGCGCTAGCGGTTTACAGTCGTCTTGGAATGATCTGGGATGAACGAGTGAGCGGATTAGCCGCGTCTCTCGTGGAGTGGCAGTGGCCTGACGGGGGATGGGACTGCGACAAGAGACCTAAAGCCCATCACTCCTCTTTCTACGAAAGTCTTGCCCCTCTATGGGGTCTAGTCGAGTATTATCGCGCCACTGGTAACGTTGACTCTCTAAACGCCGCGGAACGAGCTGCAGAATTCTTTGTTCGTCATCGATTGTTTAGGCGTGAGAGTACGGGTGAAGTGATAGACTCAGAATGGCTTAGGCTTCATTACCCGTTGTACTGGCATTACGACATCCTGCAGGCGTTGAGGATATTGGCAATGCTTGGAAAACTGCGCGATCAACGCGCCCAAGAAGCCCTGGACATAGTCGAACGCAAACGTGGTCCCGACGGGAAGTGGCGGGTTGAGGGATGCTACTGGATGCCTAAGGGACGAAGGGGATCTAACGAAGTCCTAGATTGGGGACGAGATGGACCCAATGAAATGATCACGCTGAATGCCCTCCGCGTAGGCTGTCCCCTCTGTCAGCATGCCGGTAAGCCTCGTAAACTCGGATTAACCGTCTCAACTCCGTCAGAGGCTCAGGATGGTCCTCTACTCGAATTTCGAGAACTCTATCTTTCCATGGCATTCCCGTAGGCCTTAGGTTTACTATCAGCATTGCAGCGGACTGTTTTCCTCGGATGTCTCCTCCCGCTGCCTCTCCGGCTTCTAGCGCCTCCATTGGTCTGTCGGATAGGTTTCCCTTACTTTTTCTGAATGCCTTCGCCATGGCAGACCAAACGTCACGGTTTCTCATCAGATTCGCTTGAGCAGAGAACAGTTCGCCCATTTCGTGCCCGGCCTCTGGGATGCACTTCTTTCCAGTGTGCACAGATACCCTGCCTGTAACATCCATCATCGCGACCTGCCTGACCTCCGGATTAGAATCGGCAGAAACAAGAGCTCTGAGAGCTTCTTCAGAAGTCTTTCCGCCTTTCATGAGAGAAAGTCCAAATGGGCCATAACTGACTTCGAGGATGGATTGAGTGGCGACAGCCCCCACTCCGGCCTCAGCCCAAGGAACATCCGAACCAACCGAGAAATAATGGGATTGTACCGCGACGCCCATCAGGCCCTGTTCCCTATCCATCGCAACCATCGAGTATGTACTCACTGGCCTATTGAGCGGCATAGCTACGACCCACGAGATCGAGCGATAAAAAGCTCGAGTTCGTGCCAAAGGACGCCCGAAATCAGGTAGGGAAGGAGCCAACTACAGAGAATAGAGACATCCCCCGCATTCTAGGATGACGCACTTCTGCGAGCTGGCTGTGTCGCCTTCATCTCGCTAGTTCTTCAACTTCAGGCTAAGCTCGATATCTAGACCGTCAAAGGCTTCGTGGATATCTTCGGTAAGGCTGTTCGCAAGCTCGCTCCCTGCGTTCGCGTTTAAGCCTATGCATACTTTCTTCCCATCTTCCACTGCAACGCTTTCAACTATCTTGGCGGATATTATGTCCACTCCTTCAACTGGATCAAGAACGCCGCGAAGGATCTTGTTAACGAACGATTCATCTATCCTGACGTGTCCCCTCTTGGCTTCATACTTGAGGAAAGCCGCCTCGAGACCCTGCCTCGAGAGTACGGCGCAATGCAGCTTGATACGAGGGAGTCCGCCGAGCTGGTCTGCTATCTCCCTGAAGGTAACCTTCCTGGCCTCGTCGATTGTCTTACCTTTCACCATCTCGGTCATCATCGAGCTAGTCGCGATGTTAGCAGCGCATCCATACGACTCGAACTTTATGTCCTTGATCTCATCTTGCCGGTCGGGATCGAACTTCAAGTACAGCTTAATGAGATCGCCGCAGGCTACACTACCCACTTTGGCAGTAACATCGGCATCCTCGATAGAGCCGATATTCCTAGGGTTCTTGAAGTGATCGATGACTCTCTGGGAATAGCCAAATCTTCTTGCCAAGGTTTCTGGCGCAGTTGTCATCGATACTAGGGCCTCCTTCTTGTGAGGGGGCTGAGTTTTCTGAGCGTCTGCACGACCTGTTCGATCGCTTCGGCAGCATAGGTCAATTCTTCTCTGGTAGTCCATTTCGAGAGGCTCAGACGGGTTGAACCATGAGACTCTTCAAGTGTTCCTCCGATAGCTCGAATGACATGGCTCGGTTCAAGCTTTGGGCTGTAGCATGCTGAGCCCGTGTTCACGACAACACCTCTCAGATCTAGATGCATCAAGATCGCCTCACCTTCCACGTGCCTGAAGGAAATGTTGACATTGTTACAGAGTCTTCTTTCGCCTCTTGGCCCGTTGAGGCGTGAGTCTGAGATCCTGAGAAGCGACCCATTCAACTCGTCCCTTAGCGCACGCATTCTCAAGGTGTCCTCGTCTGTGATCAGTTCCACAGCCTTGGCGAAGCCAACGATGCCAGCCACGTTAGGGGTTCCCGGTCTCAGCCCCTTCTCTCTATCGTCCCCTACGAGAACTGGCTCAAGCTTGACGCCCTCCCTCACATACAACGCCCCCACACCCTTCGGTCCATGAATAAGATGCGATGACATGGAAAGCAGATCAACCTTCATAGCTTGGACGTCGATCTCCTCCTTAGCGAAGGATTGAACGGCATCACAGTGGAAGAGGACATTGGCGCTTCTGCAGATATCTCCGATTGCTACGACATCCTGCAACGTACCTATCTCTTGGTTCGCCTGTTGTACTGAGACGAGTCGGGCGTCTACTGCAGCGTCTTTCAGATCGGCTATGTTGACGAAGCCTTCGTGGTCGACATTGAGCAAGGTTTTCCCGAAGCCTTGGTTGGTAAGCTTGTCAACGATTCGAAGAACAGATGAATGTTCAATGCTACTTGTGACGAGTTGCCTCCCTCTGTAGTGACTGGATCGGGCGGCTCCGACGATCGCCATATTGTTACTTTCGGTTCCACCTGACGTGAAGATTATCTCTTCTGGGCTCGCATTGATCCTTCTCGCAATCGTCTCTCTTGCTCGCTCAATGGCTTCTCTCGCCTCCTCCTCAAGTCCGTGGCCGAACTCTCCGCCGGGAACCCCGTACTTCTCCTCCATGAACTCCTTCATAATATCCAGAACAGCTGGGTCCAGTCTAGTCGTCTGCGCATTGTCGAGGTAGACTAGCTCATGGGCTTCGGGTTCAGAGCCGACAATCTGCGACAAGTCGAATCATGAGGAGATGGCTTAAAGCCTCGTTAAAACCTGTCTCTCTCATCCACGCTAAGGGTTACTATCACCTTTATGGAGATACGGTCAGCGGACTACTCTCCTATCGAGCGCAATGATTTAGGGCGGGGATCATTACAGAAGACTTGAGGGGGCATTCGCACGGACGCCCTGATAGCGAGGCTGCAGCAGGAAGTTCGAGAAAGGCTCAGCTGGTACTATGCTGTGACCCGTAACGAAAAGTCGGCTAAGTTTCTCATCTGCAAGCGTATCCCGTGCGAAATCGACCTGAATTCAGCAAGTGATGAGAAGCTATGGGGAGAGCATGAGCGACTCTCTAATGATCTTGAGAGTGCTAGGACGAGGATTTCACAGGGGGCCTTGAGTCTGGAGGAAATGCCCAGTGGTGGGGGTAGTCTCCTCAACCTGAAGGTTGAGATTGCTAGACGAACCCTGAGGCGCTGTGTCTTCTGCGAGTGGAGATGTCGAGTGGATCGATTTCAGGGAACCAAGAAGGGGGCATGCAAGCTTGGAGGAACAAGCCTTGTCAGCACATGGTTCAAGCACTTCGGCGAGGAGCCTCCGCTCGTCGGCTCCAGAGGATCCGGAACAATCTTCTTCACCTCATGCACGTTTCGATGCGTATTCTGCCAGAACTTCGACATTTCACAGAATGCAACCAACGGGGCTCCAGTGGACGCGCGCAACCTCGCGCTCATAATAGAGGATCTGAGGAATGATGGAGCCCTAAACATAAACTTCGTCGGTGGAGAACCAACTCCCAACTTGCACACGATTCTGGAAGCCATGAATCTAACAAGGGTGAACGTCCCGATGCTCTGGAACAGCAACATGTTCTGCAGCACCGAGGCAATGAAACTCCTCTCAGGCGTGATCGATATTTGGCTCCCGGACTTCAAGTGGGGAAACGACAAGTGCGCTGTTCGACTGTCGAAGATAATTCGATACTTCGAGGTCGTCTCCAGAAATCACAAGATAGCCCACGAGAATGGAGACATGATAATACGTCACCTCGTCATGCCCAACCATGTGGAGTGCTGCACGAAACGGATCCTCGAATGGATAGCCGAGAACTGCCCGAGGGCGCTAGTCAACATAATGGGACAGTACCATCCAGACAATGAGGTGGATGACCATCCGGAAAGCTTTCCAGATATTGCAAGGAGACCAACAAGACGAGAGATGGAAGAAGCGTACGAGTACGCTGATGAGCTCGGAATCATCTACAGGCCCGTCTCGTAGGAAGGTCTACCTTTGATCGGTCCGTGCTAA
Source organism: uncultured Candidatus Bathyarchaeia archaeon (assembly GCA_964598845.1). GTDB lineage: Archaea > Thermoproteota > Bathyarchaeia > 40CM-2-53-6 > 40CM-2-53-6 > FEN-987. Next base: position 16,255 of record CAZRDM010000003.1, on the reverse strand, counting down.
CTCATGTATCCTCTGGATGCTTTGGTTCTTTTCCGACCAGCGCTAGAACGTGGGTTTGAGGAACGTTTCAACGAATAATCTGACTGTGGCGTTCACGTTTTCCAGCGTTTCACCGGTGAGACGTTTCGGTAGAACCTCCGCGAAACTGAGAAATTTGGTGAGGATTCGATCTGGTAGATACGACAGTTCCTGTCTTAACGTTTCAGCAAGCGGTCTCTGTAAGGTATTGCGAATTGCTATAGTACATGCCGTATCCTTGAGACGACCAGCTAGGCATAGTGCCTCCGCAGCTGAGTTGCCCTCCGCCATCCTCCAAGCGGTCAGATCGTCTTCCGATGACTTCAGGGCATGAAGCGAGTAGCCAACTTGATCTTCAACATACTCTTTCTGCACAAGAAAGGTCGTGACCTCGAAGTCCTTCACTGCCACTGAGATCAGGTAAAGAATCGTGAACGAATAGTCGTTTCCTAATCTCAATCTCCTCGTAGCCTGGAGAAGTGGAGGTGTGATGGAGAACACATAGTATTCGAGTGAACCATGGAGAACTGAATGTCCGACCTCGTGCCTCAAGGATCCGATCTGAATAAGTCTAGGCAGTTGGGCCATTGCTTCCAAGCATATTCCTATTCTCGGTGTTCCCCTCCATGCATCGTGAACGGCGAAGAAACGCTCGCTGAGCGTCTCCGATGTCACTCCTGATGTTTCCTTCTCGGATGCATAGAAGGAGTTCATTTGGGTCGCATTTTCAAAGACTAGTAGATCGAGGAGCTCGACGTTGTGGGGTTCCAGCCTACGGTAGCACTCCCTGAGGACCATCTCGATGTCTGTTAATGCGTCTTTCGGCACTTTGCCAATTGTCCGCAAGAATACGTTCGGCTTTGTGGGGGCAGCTCCAGATATCAAGGGTTCTGAGCCTACGGGTAGTTCAGCTCGCCATCGATAAGCTTCGCGAGGCTGGACAATTCATGTTGCTTCGTCTTCTCTCTGCTGATGATGTGGGTGATGGTGTGACCTTTCGCTTTGAGGTAGTCTGATATGATTCGTCGGTGGCAGCGCCAATACAATCGTTCGGCGCACATGAACGCAACTCTTCCCTGGTCCGCTAGCCCCAACAGCTTCAGTACGCCATCCTTGAACTGCTTTGTGAGAGTGTGATCAGCGTAGTTTCTGAAGCCTTGGCTCTTCCAAGCCTTGTTCGGTGAACGTTCTCCCAAGCCCTTCTTGCGGTAGCCTCCAAGTTGTTCACCCAGCCAGACATACGTTATGCCGGATCTTTCAAGACTCTGCTCTAGGTTCTCCCGATCGAAATGGGGGTAGCGCTTAGAGGTAGGCCAAGCCCGAATATCTACTACGATACTGATATCATGCTCCCTGAGAAGCCCTAGGAACTCCTCAATGCTTCGAGAACTCTTTCAGGAGAAGCCCGATCCGCTCATAATCGGCATCTGTAAGGGTATGTCCCCAGTCCGCGATCCCTCTGTCGAATCCTGCGGAGACAGCTAGGATGTCGAAGTCACCTAGGCCATAGAGGAAGTCGGAAAGGTCCGCCAGTGTAGGACCCATGTGATAGTAGATCACTGATGGTTCATTACCGAAGATGTTGTTGGTTCCATCGCCGAAGTGAAGATCGAAGTCGACGATCAATGCTCTTTCAACCTGACCTATCTGTATGAGTTTCTTGATGGCTATGGCTATGTTGTTGAAGAAGCAGAAGCCCCAGGATGAACTTGCGCTAGCATGATGACCCGGCGGTCTTACCAAGCCAAAGGCTGCTTCCCCTTCAAGCGCGATCTCTGAGGCGCATATGGTCCCTCCCACAGCCAAAGCTGCGATCTCATACAAGTGCCGATCTCGTTTGATCCGATCGACATGTTCTCTCGTATGGACAAGTTCAAGATCTGAATCGAATGCAGCTTTAGGCCTCACTAGATCGAAGTTTCCTTTCAGGATTTGATACGGTCGATCAAGCCGTCCTTCTTCTGAGGCTGGGTCGTCGCTGTAAACATCGAAATATCTTTCGTGAAAAACGATCTTCATCTTGTTACCCCAGATTGTCCCCTGATTGTACACTGAGGATTTCCGTGGGGAAATCCGCGGCTACTGCTTTCCCGCCATTTCTGAGGGGTTATTTATTGTTGAGGTGGGGGTGGGGGCAGTATGCGCGTTTTGGCGCACTCAGGTCTGAAGTTGCGGCTTGGTAGCATAGGTGATGGCAGATTTCCAATTCAGCTAGGATTTGTGTGCGTCCCTGTCGAGGAACTCCCCTGAAAATGGGAGGACTGAACCAAAGTTGGACAAAGCCTCAACTCGAGTAGATGGTTCAATTGGTCATCAGAGACGTTCAAAAGTGTGTTGCAGAATATGGAGACTTCTTCGGTAGGCGAAGTCGTTGAGACGATCAAAGGGCGAGTTTCAAGTTGAGTGATAGTTTGGAACGACTCCTCGTGAATCCTTTAGAAGCCATTGTGGGAAGCGGTTATGTGGTGACTGATAGAGAGAAAATGCAGAACTATTTGGCAGATGAAACCGCCAAGATAGTTAGGCCAAAACCCGCCAACGATCTTGTCCTAGTGAAGCCTTCCAACGCTCGAGAAGTCTCCGAAATCCTGCAATTTGCGAGCAAGCATCGCATTCCAGTATTTCCCAGAGGTGGTGGGACTGGTCTCGCAGGTGGTTCTATCCCGACCCAGGATGGCATAATCCTTTCCATGGAGAGAATGAACGGACTTGAGATCGACACCGCCAACCTTATGGTTGTCGTAGAAGCTGGCGTTACCCTTGAGACTCTCTCAAACAAGGTGAGCCAAGCCGGACTATTCTTCCCGTTACACCCTGGTGACCAGAACGCACAGGTGGGAGGGCTCGTAGCCACAAACGCTGGTGGATCAAGAGCTCTCAGATACGGAGTGATGAGGAACTATGTCAAAGGGATTGAAGCGGTGCTCCCGACAGGGGAGATACTGAACCTGGGGGGCAAGCTCCATAAGAACAATGTGGGTTACGATCTTCTGCAGCTGATAATAGGTAGCGAAGGTACGCTGGCCGTCATCACCAAGGTCATCCTTCGATTGTACGCGAAATCCGGCGCAACAGCAACCCTAATCCTTCCCTATGAGAACAGGCACGACGCGCTTTCATCAGTCCCGAAGATATTGCAGCAAATTGGACTTCCGCTCGCAATAGAGTACGTCGAGAAGGACGTAGTTGAAAGAACAGCTCGGCATCTTGGTGAGCACTGGCCAGCAAAATCAGGGAATTGCTACCTCATCGTAATAGTGGCCGAAGAAAGCAGAGAGCAAGTTCTTTCGCAAAGCACAAGGCTAGCCGAAGTATGCCAACAGAATCGCGCCCTCGAACCTCTCTATGCAGAATCCAAGAGAGACCAAGATCGAATCCTCGCAATAAGAAGCAGCATATACTTCGCACTGAAAAGCGAGACAGCCGACATTCTGGACATTACCGTGCCCACCGCCGAGTTGGACAACGTGATCTCATTAATAGAGGAGATCCAAAAGGAGGCCAATGTAATCCTACCCATCTTCGGTCATGCGGGAGACGGCAATCTGCACGTTCACATAATGAGAGATGCCGGCGAAGACATCAACCGCGTAGAAATTCTGAGAGATAGGATATATCGAATTGCTATCGAAGCGGGAGGCGTAATAACAGGCGAGCACGGTGTGGGGAAGATCAGAACAGGAAAGCTTGGAATGTGCCTGGCTGGCAAAGAAATGGAACTCATGAAGTCCATAAAAAGGATATTCGACCCGAACAATGTGCTGAATCCAAGGACCAAGATACTCGTCTGAAAGACTGCAGAGGTACCCTCCATGCAGAATACCCAAACAACGAAGACGAACCTTCTGTGAGGCGCGGACGTACCCCGTAGAGAACCGACAAATCAACGAGCACTAGATTCCCTTTTGCATTATGAATGTAATATAGCCAATGTACTCTTCCCCATGCT
>CAZRDM010000003.1:0-12188 GCA_964598845.1 uncultured Candidatus Bathyarchaeia archaeon | reverse complement strand
TAGATTCCCTTTTGCATTATGAATGTAATATAGCCAATGTACTCTTCCCCATGCTTCCTGAAAACGCTCGCTTCCTTAGAAGCTTCTCCTATCTCAAACCGTCTCTTGGGATCCGACTTGTACCGCCTAGCAAGCGTCTGAAGTTGTTGGTCCATAAGATCGTAGTATTGAAGCCAAGCTTTTCGACTACACTCTTCCTCTCGAAGAATCGCAACTCCTCGGCTCGTATACCATTCTCGGAGCTCGTCTAGAGTGTTAGGTCCCTCCTCTTCCTCGAAGAAGATGGCGCTAACCTCCCTGGGAGGAGGGGATTTCTTGCAGAAGATATCCGAGACGGCAAAAAAGCCGCGTGCTTTCACATTTTTCGTTAGTACTTTCCATCCCTTCTCTCTAAACAAATACAGAGAGCCCAAGCAGACCCCTAGATCGTACTTATCGTGTCTAAGCACTAGATGTTCTACATACTGAACAGAGTAACTAACGTGTGACGAGAGACCGAGCTCGTTGGCACGTCTGATAGCGTGCTCGACAAACTGGCGATTACAATCGAAACAGTCGATCTTGGAACCGAACTTCTTCGCCAAGTACAATGCGAACGCACCTTTCCCTGAGGCAAGCTCGACAACTCGAGACTCGGAGCCCAGTCTCGCTGTGTTGCCGATTGTCTCCCATGTTTGTCGATCAATGGGACTGAGGATCTCGGTGTTCTCGTAGATTTCTGAGAACCCAATCAGCAAGTGATAGACTCCAGACTTCTGATGCCTCTTTAGTCAACGATCGTGGTTTTTGTGGAGCTCGTGCTCTGCTAGTAGGCAAGAAATATCCTGAGCCTTGTGATAAGAAGTTCGGGAGCGGTCTTTTGTGTGTGACACACACGCCTTTCAACAGGGCAGCAAGTTCGTTATCTAGATAAGAGTAACGCATCAATCCAATCACAAGGCTTATGGATATTAGCCTTTTCGAGATTTCATGTCGCGGAGCTTCGACTACCGGACCTTCAATGTGTTTTTGGTCATCGCGGGGGACCCTAGTGGAGTGCGTTTATATAACGCTGTTAACTACGCGCCAAAACTGAGCAAGGATCGTGGTTCCTACTGATTGTTGATAGTGTCTTGGATCTGATAGGGAGTACACCGATGCTCAAGCTCTCGCGGATAAACCCGAACCCTAGCGTCGAGATGTACCTGAAGCTTGAGAAGTTCAACCCTGGCGGCTCAGTCAAGGATCGCATTGCAAAGTACATGATCGACTATGCCGAGGCGGAGGGGGTTCTCACTAAGGACAAGATCGTGATCGAGCCGACGAGTGGAAACACGGGTATAGGTTTGGCGATCGTGTGCGCCGTGAAGGGCTACAATCTGGTGCTTGTAATGCCGGAGACTATGACGATGGAACGAAGGAAGATGCTCATGGTCCACGGAGCCCGCATCGTGCTGTCGCCGGGCGCGAAGGGAATGAACGGCGCTGAGGACATGGCTAGGAAGATCGTAGAGGAGAATCCTGACAAGTACTTCATGCCCAACCAGTTCTCAAACCGCTACAACACGCTCGCACACTACGAGACGACCGCTGAGGAGATCTGGAAGGACACACAAGGAAGAATCACACATTTCGTGGGCGGAATCGGCACTTCAGGGACACTGATGGGAGTCGGGAAGAGGCTTCGACAGCACAATCCGGAGCTAAGAGTCATCGCCGTAGAGCCTGATAGCAAGACGCCGATACAAGGGTTGAAGAGCTTGCAGGTCCAGTATGTTCCCTCGATATTCGACAGCAACGCCGTAGACGAGCGGCACTACGTGAACATACAGACAGCGGAGGAGACCGCGCGGTTACTTGCACTCGAAGAGGCGATACTCTGTGGGCCAAGCACGGGGGCTATACTACATGTCGCGCTTGAGAAGGCGGGGACGCTTACCAAAGGCGTCATGGTGGTGATGGCCCCGGACGGCGGAGAGAAATACCTCAGCACCCAACTCTGCGACGAGGACAAGTGCCGTGATTGCGTCCTCAAGTACAAGATCAAATGCGCCTACTCTCCTGAGGTGGTGCTTCCAGGAATCGACCGATAGCCTAGAGAAGTAGAAGAGAAATTCCGCTTAGCGTGGGCAAGATACGGGCAGGCTTCCCAATTCGTAAGAGGAAGATAGGGGTAAGCCGCTCGTCTAACGATCAACCCTGTTAGGGGGATGGCACAGGAAGCCCACACTGTCGGCGCGACCGGCGTTGTGCGTTGACAGGTCCATTCCCATTCCCCTGCGTCCCCCAGAACTTTGGTCCCGGTCTTCAACGTTAATCTGCTCCCCGCAGACACTTTCGCCCCGGAAGGCTTTCCTAGAGGATGTTGTTCATCATTCTTTGACGAGGAGGACTGGTATGTCGAGAAGAAGCTGGTCTGAGAAGCTGAGGGATAGCAAAGGCCTACCCAGGGTGGAGAAGATCACCCCCAAGATGGCCAAGAGATGGGGCTCCGGAACCGTTGTGATTCCCGCGCCCATTGAGGTCGATGAGATAATGAGAAAGGTTCCTCGCGGAAAACTGATCACGATGAATGAGATTCGAAGCGCCATCGCGAGAAGGCACAACGCCACCATTGGATGTCCATTGACGACGGGCATATTTGCTCGCATAGCGGCCGGTGCTGCTGAGGAAGAAAGACGGCAGGGCAGACAAGACACCACGCCCTACTGGCGTACTCTCAAGAGCGGAGGCGTGATTAACGAGAAGTACCCAGGAGGAGTGAAGGGACAGAAGAAACTCCTTGAAGAGGAAGGGCACAGAGTAGTCGCACGAGGTAAGAAATACGTCGTTGCTGACTACGAGAGATGTCTGGTCAGCTTGTGACCGTGAACATCACAAGAAGCTTTGTTGTGCTCCTGCGTGCAAGTTCCATGCGATAGGCGTATTCGTGGACCGCAAGGTCTTTCTTCAACCCTAGACCCTCAAGCGACATCCGCTCTCGCCTTTGTCGTCATACTATCAATAACCACAGCTATCTCTTGCCGTGCCACGAGACTGTCTGGATGGGATTTCAGGGAAACTAATGAGTGATCTTGCTCGCTTCATGTCTTCGAGCTCTCTCATATCCTCCCTTAGGTCGTCGCTGCTATTATTCTACTAGCAACTTCCTGAGGCAGGTCTTTGGGAAGTATGACTTCTATGCCAATCAATCTGCCCTCTCCGTCTAGGTCCACAAAGACGCTGTCGTTCAGCACTTCCGTTTTCACGACTCTACCTCTCCTTATCCGTACGTAAAGCGCTTTGGCCATCTTATCGTATCGTAGTGAAGCCAAATCTGATCAGTCTCTTCCTGCCAACTGTCATAGCGGTTATCACAATGTCTTCATCGTTCTCCTTCTCATAGATCACAACTATATTTTTCCCTCGAACCCGGGCGTAAGCGGCAAATGCATCATTTTCTTCTGTAGAAAAGGATTGGATGTGGGTTTCAGGTTCGCGGACGAAGTTGTCTTGGCTTTCTTGGATGTGGATATGTGGGTTATTCATCCTCTGTCTCTGGGCGGGGCACAGCCATAGTGCATAAGGAGGCTTTCGCGAGGTGGTTTAGCATCAGACACAACACCTACAATCACAACCACGAATACCTCATCATACTCAAGAAACCACATTGATCCAAGGATTGAGCTGCGCGCCACAACTCCGCGCGATTTCGCTGGCGCGACTGTGTGCTCAAGTAATTCGTCCGCAATTCTCTCAAATGCGGACAGCTAGTCAACTTCACAAAACGCTGACGAGAGCGTTACTACTCGGGGTAATGGCGGCCCTGCTCACGAGAACGCCCTAAGATGTAGTCCACAGCGGTGCCCGTGCGATCCAAGCCAGCACTGCAATGAACCAGCACAGGTTTGGGCGACTGCTGGAACGCCTGCCAAATCGGCTCAAGGCCGTCGCTCAGTTCTTGCCGTCCTAGCTTGTAGTCTTTCGCAGGGTCGGTGATGGGGATATGCAACACTGTAAAGCCCTCTTTCCGATACCACCCCAGCAAACCTTCGGGAAGTTTGGCATAATGGCCGCTGAGTTCGTCATTGGTCAGCAAACAAATAACGCTGCGAATGCCCATTGTTTTGACCCGCTCAACCCATTTCTTCACCTCATCAACGGACACACTCGTGGAAGGATAACCGGGTCTGCTGGAACGGGCTAAGATGTTCTCAAAGACCCATTGTGCCATTTTCTAGCCTCTCCATCGGATCAGCTATAAGCTGTCACAAATCCAAGTAATATGTGTCGGACCCACTATCCACAATATTCGACATCATCAGAGGCCTCGTAGTCGAAGCCACAACCGGCGGAGCCATACCATTCTTCGACCCGCTCCACAGCCTGACGGTTCTCGACCAGATTTTGGATCACTTTCAGAATGAAGAAGACTCAGAGGATCTAAGACTTTTTCTTGTGATTGAGGAAGCACACCTGTGGACCGCGAAAGGCGTCCCGAGGGAAGCCGCGGACTTCTTGGACAGAGTAGTTAGGTTGCTCAGGAAGAAGGGGGTCGGCGTGATGCTTGTCTCTCACAAAATTAGCGACTTTGACCCCGCTATGCGCTCCTCAATGAACGTCAGCATCATCTTCAGAACAAAATACGAAGGAGATTTGGACAGTCTATCCAGAATTCTAGGGAGTGAATTTTCGAAAATAGTTCGCTCGCTGCCAGTGGGGTACTCGATATTACACTCCGCCGATCTCGGAAGCCCTTTTGCGGTGGCTTGGCGACGTCTATACTCTCGGCCGTAAGCTCGTAAATAGTGGGTCCGCGGGCACCCAGACCCATTCGGGTTCAGAACCCTCTTTCCACACACGCTGGACGTGCTTGGGTCGGGCGCCGCCGAGGGAGCTTGCTCCGCCTATGCGGGGGGAGTGCGTCCTCGCATTTCTCTTCTAGCGCTCTACCGTGGCTGTCATGCTACCCATGCGTTCAAGAGACTCGCGACTTCGTGCATTGGCTCAACATGACTTAACGCAAGGTCTTGAATGCGCTATCTCAGCTTGTCCTCGACATCTTCTTCCTTACTGCCCTTTCGACCATTGACACTAGTTTCTCATGATGCTTCGGATCCAGGAAATTGCTAGCACTCTCACGGTAGTCGGCCCAGGTTTGACCAGATATGTCAGATGGAGGTCTTGGGCATTCTTCATTCTTGATCGGAAGCACCCTTACTCCCCACGTGAGTGCTACTCCCATCTCTATCATGACGTTCGGGTTCAGGTCGGACGTGTCGAAGACAGCGATGTCAGCAGAAATGATATCGCGTGCGATCTCGTTGAAGAGGTGTTCTCCGTAGCCAGCGGCCAGTGCCCGAAAATCCAGAATCACTCCCTAGATAGCACCTGGTCTCGTGGAGTAGTCTTCAAGCGCCTTCTGGAACATATGTTGGACGTTCTTGTTCAGTTGCTCACTGTCGAAATAATGGGATTTGAACTGATGGCCCAGCACGATTCGAACTTCGTTAGTTCTAGATCGTGCATCTGCAACGCTTTCCCAGTCAATGTCTGTAAAACCGAATGGAGAACCTACTGGAGTTGGTGGCCTGACGGCCATTACCTGTTCAGGAGCACCTCGAACCTCTCTAGATTCTCCGATAGATTCCGAACTCGTGCGTTGCCATTCGTACCTGCCCCTGGAAGTGATCGATACTCCTCCGAATCGAAAGGGAGCCGTGCCTAGGTAGCGCATGACCTCAACCAAACCCGATTCTTCGAGAATTGCGACTGCATCATTGATTTCTGGCGGGAACAGGTGTGTCGCGGCCTGCAATTCCTCACCTGAGGTCCAGGAGTAGCCGCCTTGATCTCGAGGCCTTTCAGCAAGTGTCCGCAAAACAGTTTGGATGATCTCATCCATCGAGCTTCGCATGATGTGACACTCGACACGCAAATCTGAGGATCGATTCTGCTACTAGGCGTTCCTTACGGAATACCCCCTGCACCATTCATGAATCTGCATCGGAGGCGCGGGGTTCTGCACTACGACCCAATTGCCATAGTCTTGCTAGACGTAAGAGATCTCTCTAGCTTTCAACGCAGCCGCTCTTGTCTGCTTCTCAACGGCTCTGGGCAAAGCAAAGCTCCTCTCACATCCGTCGAAGGATTTCCAACACCACGTCGAAATCCAGAGCTAGGAGGTTCGCCACATTGCTAAGTGTTCCGTCGCGTGAATATGCATCCAGCCTCCGTTTCAACTCAAGTGTGTGCTCGTTCCTGAGATCGCTACGGAGCTTGACTTGAAAGCCGTCGTCCTGAACCCAAAGCTCGGGAGCATTTCTGACCATCGCAACAAGATCGACCAAGTCCTTCTCTCTCTTGAAACTATCAACGCGTCCCAGCACCGATTTTGTCTTGATCCTGACCATCACGTGGATATTCGGCATGAGTATTCTAGAGTCGGCGGACTGCGAGTACTCGCTCTTACCATCGAAAACCTCACGAAGCAGGGGCTCGTCTAAGACATGATCCCGAACGAACTGATCTTCATCAGGAGCTGGTGCTGCAACATCGAGATATATGGTGGTCAGGTTGAAATGGTTAAGGCGCTTCGATTCATTCTCAGAGATCATCTTTCTAGTTCGTCTGTCGAAGAATTTTGCCCATCTGAAATTCGAATGTGGCACGAACCGTTGGCGTCTGATCAATTCTGAAATAAAGGAGTGATTGATGCACTTCGGATCGTAGAATATGTCGATGTCACGGGACCCGACATGTTGGATCCCTCTGTTGTTCAGTAGGTAGGTCACGGCCCATCCGCCCATAAGACCCAATGAATTCCTCTTTGCTTCAGGTACGGAGCGGAAGAAAGACGTCATCTCCTGCTCTGATCGGTCTTGTTCGTCTTCACCTATCATTTCTCACTCGACAGCCATTCTTTCATGATTCGATCTGCCTGTTCGCGCGCGAGTCCTCCGTGGGACTCCAGGTCTGCCAAGAGGACGGCCATTGGAGCGATCTTGAATTCCCCTCTATCCCTCGCGAACCCAAAAATGGATTCGTCACTAGTCGGCAGCAAGAAAAGATCTGCCTCTGCCAGTTCCGCCCGTCTGCCTCCCGATTGGAGAAGCCTCCCTTGCAGGCTGGTAATCGACGACTCGCGGACGTATGCATGGACATTGTTTGTATGAACGTATGGAGCGAGCAATTCGGAGGCGGCGAAGAGTGTGAACGCTACTTCAGTACCCATGGAGTTGAGCCGTCGCATCTTCGTGATCATGTCGCCTCCTAGGAAGAAGCCAAAGATGTGTTTCGCCCGAAATGGGAAGGCTAGTGCTATTTGGTGAATGAGAGCTGGTGCATTAGATACTTGATACCGGCCCGTTCTGGTCATTCTCAAGTAGCCTGCCACTGTCAGATCCCTAAGCGCATTGTACGTAGCATGGTAGTTTAGGACACGAGCCTCCCTTGTTGCTTGGAGTGCTGAGATTTCCTTGTCTACGTTTTCGAGTAACCAGACGACGAGGGCAGTACGTTTGGGGGTTATTCGGATCATCGTGGTCGCACGCTTGTAGTTTGCACGGATAGTATGTGGGATGCACACATATGTGTTGCACACATACTATATAAGGAGCACACATACTCGCACACACCAACAGGCGCTCCTAGGCAGAGATCCAGAGCAAACTACCTGGTCCTCACCAGCACAAGCCCCCTGCTTCTAACCGCGACTAGGGCCGTCCCCCTTGGAAATCAGGGGGATTACAGTGACGTTGGTGCGCGGGGATCTATACCCATTCAGGTTCAAAACCACCTTCTTTCAGCGTCCGCACCAATGCGTCCTCAAGACCGTAGCTCAAGTTCTGTCGCTCGTACTAGACACACACGCCTCCTCTAGGGGTTCCTATTGCGACGCCCGCGCTAGCCGATGCCACGACGACCCATTAATGTTGATTTGCGTTTTACCGTTGCGCAGAAGACCGATCTCCTCACTACTGTGTATGCCCACGTATCAACTCTGGATTCGGCGATCTTCTTCCTGGAGTATTCTGCAGATACACAGCGCAACTAGGACAACAACATCATCCGTACTATATCCACTTGAATGACGCGCCAGCTCTTCCATCTTGAGTCTCAATTGTCCTAGGAGAGAGACGCGGCCAGCTAGCTGCGGTTGGTCTTTTTCCGATTCATCCAGTATCGGATGATACAGGATCTCTGAGAATTCCCTAAGAGCGCTCTCGAAAGTTGCCGCTGGGCGACCTCCCTCGTACTTCTTCCAGAGTTCAATTCTCTTGTTCAGCGCAAGGTTGGGCTAGTCTTGTCGGCTGATAGCTTGACAGTGGAAAGAAATGTTGTCCTTGTGCCACTTCCTCTGTTTCTTCTTCTCGTATAACGAAATACCGTCGAACAACTCTGCTAACAGTGACTAGCAACGGGCCACAGTCTCGACCCGTTGGGACCGCAAGGGGATTCAATAGCCAGAACGACAATCCCCGGTGAATGAAACGCCTCGAGGTCGATCTCCAAACGGGATTCTTCAGTCAGAATGCACTTCTGCTTTGACGCCAACAGGAATGCAATAGATGTGCCTTCGGGGAGCCTAGCCTGATTGGTTACGGCCGATCGGTAGCATATTGCATTATGGCAGATGGCTAGCGGTACGGCCTCGCTGGTAGAGGCTACGGGCATTCTGATCAATGCGAGCAGCTCCACTTCTCCTCCAGGTTATGAAGTGCGCCCACTCTGAGTTGTGCAATATGCCCTTATATTTTGTAGCGTCGCTACGAGCGCGAACTTTTTTATGGCCGGAGACTCTGTGTCTGAGAACAGAGATGGATTACGAAGATTATCCTGAGCATCGGATACCCCAAATCCGCATTCCCACTCTCCCCAAGCGCTTCCTTTTGCTTCTCCTAGTTGCTGTGGCAGTTCTGCTTTCTTGGTCTCTCGGAGGTCAGGTGATCTGGTTCTGGCTCAACGCTGAAGAGTTCGGTGAATTATTCATCAGGCCAATCTACTTCCAGTTGCTAGGCGGCCTGATTCTGGCAGGGATCGCTCTTGTTAGAGTAGACATAAGGAGTAGGAGGTCTCTTGTCTGGTGGCTTCTGACCCAAGGGCTTCGACTCATCAGACGGCGAGAGATAGAGGGAACATCCCGAGGCCCCCTTGACTTTGGATCCTTCAAACTCGCACCGGCCAAGTTCGTTCTCTGGCAGGCTACGAAGGTTGTTCTCGGAGCTTTCCTCTTCAGGAGCGTGCTCTTCGGCATGGCAGCGCAGGGGATGCTCCAAGGCTGGGACCCCCAACTTGAACTGATCTGGAATCTTTTCAGACTACCGTTCATCACCCCGCCTATGGATCCTTCATATGCACAAGTCAATGTGATCCCTCTCATTCCGGCTCTAACGCTCATCGTCTCCCCACTCCTTGCGGCCATAGGCACCCGCCTCATCCTCTTAATCGGGATCACGCAGGTCGTCAATCTGGTTTCATCGAGACCCGCTTCACGAGTGGCGATAGTGGAGGGGTTGATTTCTCTAGCACTCTTATGGGTAGCGTTCAACGCCTTCTTCTCGTCCTTCATCGACTATAACACAAGGTATCTCATCGGTGGGGTGGGGGCAGCCGCGGTAGTCTTAGCAGTCTTCGCTATCTTGGACTGGAGAGGAGGCAGGGGCCTCACAATCCTAACCCGAAGACGGGTATACATTCGACTGGGAGCGGTCTTCTTGATTGTTCTGATCACGACTTCTACGATGACGATAAACACGAGCATAGCAGACCCGAGGAAGGTCGAGTGGTTAGGCCCGTACACGGAGCAACTGATCGCAGTGAATCGGTACTTCGCGGACTTGGATAAGGTCAAGGCGGTACCCTACGAGTTCGCCTTGAGTCCAGTGCCCACGGACAAGATAGCGACGTATGCCGCTCAGTACAGGGAACTGCTAACCAAGGCACGCCTCTGGGACTGGGACGCGGGGTTCGCGAAGCTCAAGCCTGAGATAGGGCTCATACCTTACGTCGATTACGAGGACTCTGACATAATCAGATTCAACGGGACATTGTATTGGGCTGCTTCGATGAAGCCCGTGTTACCCGATACTGTGCGCCCTCAAGACAGATGGTACGCGGAGCACCTAGTGTATACTCATGTACCCAACGGATTCCTGATCTTGGACGCACATCAAGGGAAGATAGTGGACACAGGCGATTTCTTTGATCAGCGGAGGATTTACTATGGAGAAGGAGGCCTGCTGGAGCAGACCTGGTCAGCGTTCCCGGTCGGCCGCGTAGAAAGCGATGAGTTGGACGGATACTTCTATGACGGATCGGGCGGGGTGGATCTTCCGCCCCCATTGAGTTGGATTTTCGAGTTCACTTTCTTCTTGGCTTACCGTGATCAGACGATACACATGATGAGGTACAGAGACATCTCCGGCAGAATGGACCTGCTATTCCCCTACTTCCAGTACCCCGTCGACACTTTCCCGGTAACAGATGGGAAGAGCACCTACTACATGATGCCTTTAGTAGTCCAGCTTGAGGCGTCCAAGGTTCCTTGGAGTGGTGATAACCCGATAGTGAGGCTTGTGGGCTACGCGCTGATCGACGTTTACAATGGGCAGACACGGATCATCGTGTTGGGTGACGACTACTTCAGTCAGCTCTTCAAGACGGTCTACAGCGAATACGCGACTACGGAGGTTCCTGAATGGCTTTGGCCTCAGATCAGATACCCTGAAGAACTGTTCGAGTGGAGAGTGAGCATGTACAACTATTTCCATGTAAGAGATGCTCCTACCTACATAGTCGCCAAGGAGTTCTTCGAGGTGCCGGAGGGACTTGACACGTACTACGTAATTGCCCAACCGCCTGGGTTTGATGAGCCCGAGTTCCTAGGGTTGCTGTCGTTGGAGCTGAAGGGGGCACGGGGCAGGAACTTGGCGGGTTACATGGTCGTTAGGAACGACTACGCTCACTTGGGCGAAATGGTCTTCTATCAGGTCGCGCTGGACGCGAAGACCAAGCTCCTGGGTCCCACAGGAGCATTGGAAGCCCTAGAGAAGAATCCTGAGTTCGCACAGCTGAAGACTCTGCTGCGGAACCCGCGGATAGGAGACAACATTCTGTACAGGGTCGGAGATCACGATGTTTACTTCATTCCCGTCTATACGGCGGGAGCTGGAGGCGTGGTCACGGAGCTCGGCGTAGTTGCTGTTGTCGGAGCTGCATTCACCGGGGAATACTATGTTGGACTCGGAAGCACTCCTGAAGAAGCCTTCGGAGCATATCTCAAGCAGCTATCCGGTGTTCAGCCCCCGGAGATCCCGCCCAAAGGTGTGGAAGAACGGAAGATGGACTTGGTGAGTGTGTTCGAAAGCCAGGGACTGACGGTCGTGGAACCTACGATGCTCAACCCATCGGCAGCCTTCCTTGAAGGAAGCGTGACGTACGTCTCGGCTGACGAGTGGAATTCGACCAAGGCGCTTCTGGATGCCTTCATCGAACGCTGGTGTGTTGGCGAGGAGAAGGTGTTGATGTGGCAAGAAGATTCAACATTGAACTTTGGCGTCTTGGTGAACATTAGCGGGGTTGTCGAGCTGCACTACATCACGGTGAGACTCGGATCCTAAAATGCCGGAGCCATCAGCCTGAGGCATGGGGGAAGCGGAATTGGTCAAGAGACAAGCCGAGATGCCCATTGGCGAGTTCTTGAACTACGTTATTCTGGTACTCGGAATAGTTGCGATGGCCATCGTATTGACACTTCTCATCCGTGTTCAGAGGGGTCTTCTTGGCATAGTCCTCGGAGCTGTAGCGGTTGTGCTGCTGGCCTACTGGATCAGCGAGCTTAGGAAGATCGTCAAAAAGGAATTCCCTAGCGCCCAGATCAAGTGGACTCCAGATCTGTTTGACAAGGGCGACGAGATCATTGTCGTCGGAATGGTGCCAGGTCCAGAGAGCCGCGTGAGGGCCGAGTTCAGAGACGGGGTCTTGGAAATCCGTGGAGGGCAGGGATTTCACGAGTTCGTGACGCTCGCAGACGCCCTGAGAATCAAGGAAGTGAAGTGTGTCAACCGCGTTCTCCAAGTAACCTTGGCGAAGAAGTCCCTTCTGAACGTGAGGGAGCAGTGACATGCAACCGAGCCAATTATTGTGTGGGCGCTGAAAACTAGAAGGAAGAGCACCTCTCTGTCCTCCAGCTCTTTCACATTCAAACAGAGTCTGGCTAGGCTTTTCCC
>CAZRDM010000002.1:128168-140624 GCA_964598845.1 uncultured Candidatus Bathyarchaeia archaeon | reverse complement strand
CGAAACTATATTCTGCGTCACCTGAATTCTCATCGCCAGATACTTCTTGGCATCGCCGAAACTTCCAGTGTGGATCGGAAACATCTTCGGAGTTCTGGGTACTGTACTTGCTTTCTACTTGACCTTGGTGGCCCCCGAGATTCCCCACCTCCTCGTCAGGTTCGGTCTCTATCTCATTTCCTAGGGCTGCCTCGTGTTCTTCCCCCACGGTCTCTCGCACTATCTTGTCGGGAGTCTCGTTGGGATTCGATTTCGATACTACTTCCTTGGAAGGTCAGGAATAAGGAAACTCAAACTTCCATTAGCAAGACTCATTGCATCAAGAGTACCGGTTCTCGTTTTGAAAGTGGACTGGGACTCGCTTCAGTCTGTGAGCCCTGGTAAACGAGCGGTCATGTTTGCGTCAGGTGCATTGGCGTCCGTTATCCTGCCCTTCTTCGCTGCAGTAGCCTCTCTTCGACATCTCCCCGTTTCTATGAGCATGCTTCTCTTCATCATCTCCGTCGCGAGTGTTCTTTTCGAGCTTTACTACAGTCCGAGGGCTGGAGATCTTTCCAGACTCGGAAGAAACCCTTCGGGCAGCTGAAGAAAGCTGTCCACAACTTCGGCATACCTTGCGCGACCGCTTTAATAGTTGCATCAGTTTCTGGCTGGGAAGGTGGGTCAAGAGTGAATTACCGTCGTCTCGGCAAAGCCGGGATCAAGGTTAGCGAATTGTCCTTAGGTGCATGGGTGACCTACGGTGGACAAGTAGGTGAAGATGTTGCAACCAAATGCATGGCCGCGGCGTATGATGCCGGTGTGAACTTCTTCGACAATGCCGAGGCCTACGCTCGCGGGAATGCCGAGATCGTGATGGGAAATCTCATCAAGAAGCTAGAATGGAGGCGTGAGAGCATCGTTGTATCCAGCAAGGTCTTCTGGGGAGGCGAGGGTCCCAACGACTTGGGACTCTCACGCAAGCATATCTTCGAGGCCTGCCGCAACTCTTTGAAGCGTCTCCAACTCAATTACCTAGACCTATTCTTCTGTCACCGACCTGACCCGAACACACCCATCGAAGAAACCGTCCGCGCCATGGATGACTTGACCCACCAAGGCAGGATTCTGTACTGGGGAACTTCTGAATGGAGCGCAGCTGACATTATGAGAGCGTACGGATTCGCACTAGAACACGATCTGACACCTCCAACTATGGAGCAACCTCAGTACAACATGCTCCATCGAGAACGAGTTGAGAAAGAATACCTGCCGCTCTACCGCGAAATAGGTTTGGGAACCACAATATGGAGTCCGTTGGCTTCTGGGCTACTCACAGGCAAGTATAACGAAGGGATTCCACCCGGCACCCGGGCATCACTACAAGGTTACGAGTGGCTTCGCGAAAATGTAATCACATCATCGAATATTGACAAGGTGAAGAAACTACAGCCAATCGCAAAGGAACTCGGATGTACCATGGCTCAACTCGCATTAGCTTGGTGCCTCAAGAACCCTTATGTGAGCACTGTTATCACCGGCGCCAGTCGGCCTGGACAGGTGACCGAGAACATGGAGTCCTCAGAGGCAGTGCCCAAGCTCACTTCGAATGTCATGGACAGAATTGATGGAATCTTAGGTAACAAGCCTTCAACCGATGAGGACTGAGAGCCGGGCTGGTATTAGGAATCTAGCGAATCTAGAAGCGCGCGAAGTTTCTTGAAATCCTCTTCCATATCCTTTCTCAAGCTGAGGGTATAGAGCGCTGCCGCTGGATGGTACATAGGAAAGTAAGTGACTTCTCCAACCTCGAATGGAACTCCATGCAGGGAGGTTACAGATTCATCTAGATTCATTAAGGCATGAATCGCGGAGTTACCCATCGGGCAGATCACCTTCGAACGGAGGAGAGCTATCTGTCGGTCCATATATGGTCTGCATGCCATGAGTTCATCCTTCCTTGGAGGTCTATTACTAGGCGGCCTACACTTAACGACATTCGTTATGTAGACATCTTCGCGACTGAGTCTATTGATTTCAAGAAGTTCGGTGAGTAGTTTCCCTGCGGCTCCAACGAAAGGGCGACCCTGCAGGTCCTCTTGCTCTCCTGGAGCTTCGCCAACGAACATAACCTTCGCGGCTTTCGCGCCTTCACCGGGAACGGCATGAGTCCTAGTATCACAGAGACGGCACTTGGTGCAGACTACTACTTCACTAGCGACTTTCTCAAGTGAGTCCTCAGCTCGTTTTGACATCTATCCACGCGTCGGCCAGAATTGCCATCATCCTCTAGCCAGCGCACTGTATATATGCCTCTTTCCGCTTCTCGTAGCGAATTCCATCTGAGTGAAAGACTCATGCCAATCACGGATGTCTTCAAGAAACAGCTGGCGCAAAAACATAGATTGCACTACAGAGTCTGCCGGGACTGCGGTGCCCGCAACCCCGGACCATCAGAACGCTGCAGAAAATGCCATGGCCATAACTTGCGTTGGAAGAAGCGAGAACTCGGCGCCAAGTAATGCTTCTTCCGAACCGAGACAACACGATCCAAAAAGGGTACCATGGATCGAATTTCATCCTTCGCCATGGCTCTTTATTGAAATGCGATCAAGCGTTTGAGTAGTCAGTCGGAGTGAACTAACTACCGAGCTATGACTGACTCGTGGCAGGAGGTCCATGAATTCAGAAATGATGGATGCTTCGGTCGAAGGGCTCGATCCTATGCTATTCCTAGCTGAGCCTTGGCTTCTGCGCTCATCTTGTCCGGTGTCCAAGGGGGGTCGAAGACCAGTTCGACGAAGGCGTCCTTGATACCGCCTAGCGCCTTGAGTTTCGCCTTTACATCCTCAGCAATCATTGGGCCCATCATGCAGCCCGGAGCTGTTAGGGTCATTTTGATTCCTACGTTTCCTTCCTCCAGCTTGATATCATAGACTAGTCCTAGATCCCAGATGTTGATCGGAATTTCCGGGTCATAGCAGTCCTTCAGAACCGCAATTACGTCTTCTTTTGTGACCAAATCAGAGTTCACCTCCGGGCCGGGAGGTGTTCACGACTCCTATGCAGAATTCGCCATTTCCCTTCCCTATTAATCTTAGTTTGTTCCATCTAACCTTCTAATTTACTCGGCTTGCTCCGACCAAGCTATTGGCATTGCTCCCGGCATGGGTTCGAGAAGCCTTGTTGCATTGAGCCTAACAGCTCTCGTGACCTCTTCGAAGAGTGGATTGGCGTATTCTTCGATTTTCCCTTCGTCAGCTAATCTTGCAATTTCCGAATCTATCGGGATAACACCTAGATAGGGTATCCCAGTATTCTTCGCCACTCCAGGAGCCCTGCTCTTGCCAAAGATCTCCATCCTTTCTCCGCAGTTGGGGCACACAGCGTAGCTCATGTTCTCGATGAGTCCGATGATCTTGACCGGTGCGATCTGTTCACTCAAGCTCTTTGCCATGTTTATCGCCTTACTGACAACCATCAGAGCGAGATCCTGTGGGGTCGTGACTATGATGACGCCTTGCAATGGCAAAGACTGAAAGACAGTCAGTGGGGCATCCGAGGTTCCTGGGGGGAGATCTACAAGGAGGAAGTGTAGGTCGCCCCATTCGATGTCTTCAAACATTTGTCGTATGACACTGTTGATGATCGGTCCTCTGACGATTACTGGCATTTGTGGTTCTTCGAGTATGAGGTTCATCGAAATGACTTTGATGCCCGTTTTCGTGGGAGCTGGGAGGATTCTCTTATCGTGCGTTGCGAAAAGAGGGCCTTTCAGTCCGAACATCTTGGCTATGCTTGGACCGGTGATGTCGGCGTCAAGTATCCCAACCCTATAACCTAGCCGTGCCAGCTGAACTGCGAGAAAGGCCGTGACGAAAGACTTACCAACACCGCCTTTGCCCGACATTACGGCTATGACATTCCGGATTCCCTTCCTTTCAAGGCGGCTGATTCCCGACGGCATGGCTGACGAGTTTCTGTGAGGTTGGGCTGCAGCCATTCTAGACTGGATGCTCGCGCGCAGTTGTTGGAGCTCATACTTGGTCATTACGGTGGTCTCTACGCTAACGTCCTTGACACCAGAGAGTTTCGATACGGCTCTTTGGACGTCGCCGGAAATCGTCTTCGAGAGCGGGCAACCACCTACTGTGAGAGCAATTAGGACCTTGACCTTGTCACCTTGAATGTCGATGTTCTTGACCATCTGAAGGTTGACTATTGAGATATGAAGCTCCGGGTCCATGACCTCCTTCAGCGCGGTCATGACCTCATCCTTCGAGACCACGTCGTCTTCTCCTCAGATTTCGCAGCAGTACCTCAAAGAACGGCTCATATTAACCGTTGTTGATTTTTGAGATGCCAAAATGTTATCTGTTGGAAGGAACACCCGACAACTCGCGTTTTCAGTCTAGCGCTACGGAAGTAGCCTTTCTGGTGTTCGAGGGAAGAGCGTCGCTTCTCTTACGTTCTCCTTGCTGAGAAATGACATCGTGAACCGTTCGATTCCCAAACAGAATCCACCGTGTGGAGGAACACCAAACTTGAACGGTTCGGTGAACCACTTCATTGTTTCAGGGCTCATCTGTTTCTCTTTAAGTTGCTCCATGATCTTCTCGTACCTGTGCTCTCGCTGTCCTCCCGATGATTGTTCGAGGTCTCTGTAGACCAGATCTACGCTTCTGGCCCATTGGGGGTCGTCATCGACGCGCATAACGTAGAAGGGTTTCACCTTGGATGGGAACCTGTTGATGAAGAATGCGTCTGTGTCATGCTTCTCGCGAACGTAATTGCATAGCAAGGTCTCCGCTTCTTTATCGAGGTCACTACCGTAGGGGAGCTGCTTCCCGTACTCCTCCAATATCCGATAGATTTCTGGAAACCTGACTTCTGGGAAAGGTGTTTTCGGAATCTCAGCCTCGACATCCAAGACCTTCAGTTCGCGGGCGCATTCGTCCATAGCCTTGCTCATAGCTGCCACGACTAACTCCTCTTCGACTCTCATCATGTCAGATTCATCCGTCATGAACCCGAATTCCGCGGCCATTCCGCGGTGTTCGCACAGGTGGCGTGGGGTGTGTGAAAGCTCAGCGCGCCAGTTGGGACCAAGATCATAGATGCGGTCGAATCCTGCCGCGATACACAATTGCCTATGCAACTGCGGGTCCTGTCTGAGAAAAGCTTCTCTCCCGAAGTAGTCTATTCTGAAAACATCGGCTCCACCCTCCGATGTACCACCCAGAATGCATGGGGTAAAGACTTGAAGGTAGCCACGTTCATTCAGGTACTCCACCATACCTTCAACAAGCTTAGACTGAATCTGGAAGATCGCTAAGTTCTCCCTCCTGCGGAGGTCGATGACGCGCCAGTCGAGACGTGCATCAAGGTTTGCCTCAATCTTTCCGGAAACGTCAAGTGGGATGGGTGCTTCTGCTCTTGCGATCAACTCGATTCTCGTTGGAGTGATTTCAGCGCCCACTTTGGCGATTCTCTCTTTTACCGGGACCCCCTCAACGGCGATGACATCCTCTTTGCTCAAAGCTTCGGACGCTTTCAGGATGTCCGATGAGGCGCTCGATTTCACAACAGTAACTTGCGCGACTCCATGTCTATCCCTTAGCCATACGAAGCGTGTCCGCGCAAGGTCCTTTATTTCGTGGACCCAGCCTGCCAGAACAACTCTCTTCTGCTTGCTTGTCTCGATCTCGTCTGTGTAATGTGTTCGCTTAAGCAATGATAACAGCCTTTCAGAGGTACCTGCGGCATCCAGCTATTAATTCGATGTTGGAATATGTCAGAGCGATCTCCGCCGGATTTCCAATTTCATTTCAGAAGTTTCGCAATCTCGCCGGGTTTCATGGCCACCCTTACCCCAGCGTTCCTGAGAGCCTCAATTTTGGTATCGGCTGTGCCGGATCTTCCCATGATGATTGCACCGGCGTGACCCATTCGCTTTCCAGGGGGAGCGACACGCCCCGCCACATAAGCGGCAACTGGTTTGGGGTAGTGGCTGCTCTTGATGTACTCAGCAGCCATCTCCTCAGCGTTTCCACCAATCTCACCTATCATAGCTACGGATTCTGTTTCAGGGTCGCTCCTGAACATTTCCAGTACTGAGACAAAACTCAACCCAACTACGGGATCGCCACCAATTCCCAGACATGTTGATTGCCCTAGACCAGCGTTCGTGAGGCCTGCCGCAATCTCGTACGTGAGTGTGCCACTCCGTGATACTAATCCAACCTTTCCCGGTTTGAATATGTGGCTTGGCATTATGCCGAGTTTACATTCTCCGGGCGTTATGATTCCAGGTGTGTTGGGACCGATCACAGTTGTGCCCTTTAACCTGGCAACTTCCATGATCTGAATCTCATCTTTCACCGGCAACCCTTCCGTGATGACTACAACAGGGTTTAGGTTTGCTGTAATCGCCTCCAAGGCTGCATCCTTAGCATGGGGAGCGGGCACGAATATTATCGACGCATTGGCCTGGAATCTGCTTGCTGCTTCCTCGACAGTGTCGAAAACTGGAATTCCATGGACACTTGTTCCCTCGCGGCCCGGGGTGACACCCGCAACTATCTTTGTCCCATATTGGAGCATCAGCTGTGAGTGGTAACTTCCCTGCGATCCAGTAATGGCCTGCACAATGGCTCTTGTCTTCTCGCCAACTAGAATTGCCATGCTACTTCACCTTTGAGGCGATTTCAACAGCCTTTGCGGCTGCGTCTTCCATAGTATTCAAGGACGGGATGTGGGCGTCCGCGAGAATCCTCCGGCCTTCCTCCTCATTGGTGCCGACAAGTCGTATTACCATGGGTTTCGAGATGCCCGTTTTCTTCTGAACATCAAGAATGGCCCGAGCTACGTCATCGCAACGCGTAATCCCGCCCATGATGTTAATCAGGAGAACTTTGACTCTGGGGTTCGAGAGCACTATCTCTAAGGCGGAGGCTATTCTCTCTTCGCTGGCTCCTCCACCCACATCGCAGAAGTTGGCTGGGGTTCCATTGTAATCAAGTATCATGTCCAGCGTGGCCATGACCAAGCCAGCCCCATTTCCGATGATGCCAATGTACCCGTCCAGTTCGATGTAGGCGAGTCCTCTTTCCCGCGCCTTCGCTTCCAACGGTGTCATGTCAGGTTCAAGGATCTTCATGCGCTCCAAGAACATGGGATGCCTGTACAGCGAGTTATCATCAACCAGAATTCTGAGGTCGGCGGCGACTAGTTCGTCGTCTTCGGTCTCTATCAGCGGATTGGATTCGATTAGTTCTGCATCGTAATCATCCATAATTTGGCAGAGTTTGAGGATTATGGATGTCAGCTGATTCATCTGCTTTCCAGAATACCCAAGTTTCTTCGCTACTATTCTCGCCTCAAATTCTTGCAGGCCCATCAACGGGTCAATCCTGTGTCTGATAATTCTCTCGGGATGTTCTTCCGCAGTCTGCTCGATGTCTACGCCCCCCGCAGTCGAGGAAAGGATTGTGTAGCCTCGAGAAGGTCTATCGACCACGATGCTCACGTAGCGCTCATGTTTGCTGACTAGCTTCTGTTCAACAAGAACTCTTGTGACTCTCTCACCTCTAATGGTCATTGAGAAGATGGATTTTGCAGCTTCGAAGGCTTCGAGAGCAGTTGAGGCAGATTTGATGCCTCCTGCCTTTCCTCGTCCAGCCACAAGAACCTGCGCCTTGATTACGCAGGGCTGGTTTATCTTCTGAAAAGCCTCTTTGGCTTCTTGTGGAGTTGATGCTAAAAGCCCTGTTGGAACGGGGAGGGCGTACTGCCGAGCTATCTCTTTCGCCTCATATTCGAAGAGCTTCAATACTCACCATCATCTGCGACTCTCAACCGATTGAAGGCTTAGACTCTCTGGTCTCGTAATAAAATAGTCCTTAGAGCTCTGGTAAACCATCTCAAGCATGGACTGAGACGAGCTGAAGCTTGCTTCGACCCCGTATCACTCACATCATTTCTGAGGTAAGATCCATTAAACTTCCGATCTCATCTTCGTTGAATCTGCTGGCGGCATACGGGTTGCAACTCGAATATCGGTTCTGGCTCTATTCCAGATGTACGTTTGAGTTCGAGGTCTGAGCCTCGGTCTGTTGTCAGATAACTTGGAAAACGAGTTGATAGTCATCAGAATCTTCAAATAGGTTGCGTGAACTCGTGGTGGGAGATGACGCGAGCGTCAAAAAGCTCGGCGGACAACATTTACCGGGTAACAGATAAAGATGAAGCCGAATGGTAAGGACAATCCTAGATTCATTCTGCGTGAAATCAGGGATCCTCTGCAGAAGGTGTGAGGAGAAACTCGAGAAGGGACTGGTCACCGAGTTAGACCTTAGAGTAATTCAGAAAATCGTTGAGTTGGAAAGAGATAACCCTCTTCTTGGAGACGTGACTTACCACAGAGCCATTGAAGCCGACGATTTGATGGTTATCCTGGTCGACAAGAAGGATTTGCCAAGGCTTTTGTCGGGCGGAGCAAGGGTGGTGAAGGACTTGGGGGAGACGTTTGAAAAGCGAGTGAAGCTTATCAGTTACGGTGGGGATGATCGGGAGTTTTTGGAAGATCTCTTCAGCCCCATGTCGATTCTGACGATCAATACTGTCTGGATACCTGATGGTAGCACGGAGACCAAAGTCATACTTACAGGCCGGAAGCCCAAGAAGATGCCCGTCGATCTGGATAGGGCTAGGAAAATCGCCCAAGAACTAAAGGGTATGACACTTCGCATCGAATTCGAGCGAGATTGAATCACTATCCTAATTCATACCTACGTCCCTTCGAGGGCAATTCTATTTTTGCTACGTCTGACATGTACTTCGCGTAAAGCCCTGGGTATTCAGTGTGGATGGGGAACAGCTTCCTCGGCTCAATCCTCTCGATAGTTGCCTTCAGCTCGCCGGGCATTATGTGGCCTGAACAATGGATATGGTACATTGGCAGACCGAAATGGTCCAACCAGTTTCGAAGCCGCTCGAATTCAAATTCTTGCTCTTCGTTGAAGGGCTCGGACATCGAGAGTATGAACACGCTTCCGGCCTTGGGGCGGATATCGACTAGTTCTTTGAAATCCGGCATCGAGAATGCCACCACGTATTTGTCCTGCTTTTCCCTTAGCTCTGAGCTATCCACAGCTTCTGCTCGGGCCATCACGCTCTCTTCCCAGTCATAGTATCTTTTCTTTGACCTACGAAACACCACTAAGTTCCTGTCTGAGTCTAGGATCTTGGGAAGCCCTAGAGCAGGGTCTGCTGATAGTTGATTCAGAATAAATGCCTGCTTCAGTGATATCGCGAGCACCCTATCATTCTCTTTGGCAACTTCATAGAAGGTACGTATTCGGTCGACGTCAACGTTTGAAAAATTTGCGAGGACAATATTCTTCGTGTTAGAGACTACGTAGCTAAGCTTCGACCTCACATCTGGTTCACTCGCTACCTCCCCTCCCAAGATGTTAGTTCCTTCGGCCAGCATTACATCAGGGTCGCATTTGGCGGCCATCTCAGCAAAATCCCGTGTTAATTGTGGTTTTGTGCCGTGCATTCTGAAATCGGCAGAATACGCTAGACTTCCGTGGGAAGTCCGGATCACGAAGCCATAGGCCCCGGGGATCGAGTGATCAACATGGCACGGTGTCGCATCTATGCAGCCAATCTTGATCGTGTTACCAGTCCTGAAGGTGCGGAATTGGAGTCCTCTAATGTCCGATTCGAAGTGTCTGACTCTTGTCGTGGACACTGCGGATAGTATCTGCGAGCAAGTCTCGCCGCAGTAGATAGGAATGCCCCGTTTCAGGAATGAAATGTATCCCCAATGGTCTCCATGCGCGTGTGAGATGAGGATTGCGTTGATAGAGGGCTCTGATTCTTCGAATTCATAGATTCCTCTAATGTTCGGGAGTATGCCGAGTTCCAATAAGTCCTGCTCGTCGCCAGGGGAGAGCAGAGGCTCCAAGAAAAATCGGCGGCGTTCAGCATAGCTCATTCCAAAATCTAGCATTACTCTAATGTCTTTGTCCTCGATTAGGATCTTGTTTCCACCGATCTCATTTACGCCTCCGTAGAAGGTAATTTGAGTCCGAGAGGGAGAGGGCATGAGAGCCACTGGATTCCTCAGAGCCGCACCCTCCCTTATAATAACTGAATCCGCGGGTGTCTATCGCAGGGTCCCCTTGACAAAGTGTTATGAGTTCCCAAGATGTGCATTGAAGGAACTCGTGATCTGATTGCTTCGAGCGGTCCTCTTCGATTTAGGGGGCACACTCATTCACTTAGACCGACCCTCGGAAGACGTTTTCCACGCAAGTCTTCAAGCGATGTACGGTTATCTTAAGCAAAACGGGCTTCAAGGGGATTCTGAAAAATTTGCCAAGACATACGTCACTATCTGCGAGGACGCCGACGCAAGGTGCAGTGCCTACAAGGTAGAGATCCCAGAAGAGGATATCGTGCTTCGAATTCTGCGGGAGCTCAAATTCCGTGTTGCCGATCGTACCGTCCTTCAGAATGCGATTAGCGCGTTTCACGGGCCGGAGATTGAAGCTTGCCAAGTCTACCCGGACACGATTCAAACTTTGTCCGGGCTTAAAGATGAAGGATTCTTGATGGGTATGGTGTCAAACTCGATAAGCGATTGGACTGTTCATGCGAAGTTGGAGAAGTTCGGACTCCAGAGATTCTTTGGAGTCATTTTGTCGTCGGAGGCATTGGGGATAAGAAAACCACGTTCCGAAATCTTCATGCGAGCGCTGAAGGCGTTGGAAGTGGGAGCGTCTGAGGCTGTCTTCGTGGGTGACTCTTTGCAGAGCGATGTCATAGGCGCACGAACAGTTGGAATTCGCTCAATATACGTCCGTCGCAAGCCGACGGATCCATCTGACCTTACCGATCCCGACGCGACGGTTACTAGTCTTAGCGAAGCATTCGGTCGGATAATCGACTGGAGGAACCATTCACTTAAAACCGGATCCCCAGTGGATTGAGAAAATGCAACGCTCCCTCTGCTGATGCCCTAGGATCCGATGCATCTACACGGGAGATCAAAAGGCAGAGGCAAAGACTGAAACCTCTACAATCTCGACTATAGACAGAGTCAGGCAGGTGGCCGACTTGTTTCTACTGAACTGTAGTGTAGCCATTCCGACATTTGCGTTGCCCTTACTGAGTCAAGATTTTTCGGGACTCTTCTGAATTGTCGCTCTATGACTGCTCTATGACGCGTATCGATTGCATGCCTCTTCGGGTTGACAATACGATAAAACTTGACTCCATCGTGCCGCCAGAGCCCGAACCCCTGGTGCACTAGGTGAAAGAAGTATCGGCTTGATGACAATCGACACCTATCTGCGACTAGCACGACATAATTGAAGGCCTTCGCGTAGGAGCAGCATTGTTCCACTCCCCGCCGTATCGAGTCGGTTCGAGATTTGTATTCGAAGGCCCAGTATTCTGACTCTTTTAGGGCGGCAACATCAACCCAGCAATGCCCCATCGAAGGGCAAAAGACCTCATTGGGATGCGTTTGGTAGCCTTGGGACTGCAGGAAGCTGATTAGCTGTTGTCTGGCGCTGGTATAGTTCCCGTGACTGTTTGACATGGGATATCGTTGCTTGGAGGTGATTGTAGAAACTTTTCGATGCCTATAGGTTCTTTCGGAACATTTGATGCTCTGAGTTTTTCAATCTCCGCGGCTAATTCCAAGAGCCGCTTGTGATGGTCTAAGAGAATTGACATGAACATCGCTTCGAGCACGATAGGTCGGACTGCCATACCGCCTGCGGAGGCATAGAGTTTTGATCGCAAGAGCATATTTTCGAAGATATCTCTTTCAGGTTTGCGCAAAGCATCTCTGAAGGGCTTCCATTTTGCGATCTCAATGTCGATTGCCATTCTGTAGGAAGGAATTGTGCGTCCCATCATTAGTGACCATGAAAGGTCTAGTGCGCATGGATTTAACTCGAAGAGAGAAGTGAAAGTGACAGAGTTCCACATCAAACCGTTCAGGTTCCCGGAAAATGTAAACGCTCACAATCATAATCGTAGTCGTCATAGCCGCCGTCTTAGCAGCTCTCGGGACTCTCGTTTTCTACTCTATCCGCTCTTACCAAGCCTGAACTCTATCAATCACGCATAACAACTCATACTGACGGGCAATACTCTCATAATTTTAAAGCTCGACCTAAGAGCTGGGCGCGATTTTGAGTTTGCCAAACGGTTGAGGCACTTCATCGAAGCGGAGAACGTGTCGAATCTGGCGATCAACGGAGACATGTTCGATTCCTCGGAAGATGCTCATAGAATTCTTGATGGATCTTCGTTCGGTCCGGCATTGAGGATGTTAGGTCTGGATGGTCCGTCCGTCAGAGTGTTCTGGCTAATGGGATCACCGGGTCACGATCCCTTGGAGAGTCATGGAAGTCCTGAGGAAACCAAGCAGGTCAAGATTCTAAGTCTGTGTGC
>CAZRDM010000002.1:4392-128068 GCA_964598845.1 uncultured Candidatus Bathyarchaeia archaeon | reverse complement strand
AGAGTCATGGAAGTCCTGAGGAAACCAAGCAGGTCAAGATTCTAAGTCTGTGTGCCTCACTAGCCTGCGGGGAAAGTTGCCAACTGCAGTGGTTGGACAGGAAAACGATTTGTCCGCCCCAGTGCCACAGGGCACAGGGCTGCTTCTTTCAGAAGGACGAGACTCAGCCCAAATCGTCCATATCGGCTAAGCCTGTTACAGATCTAGGCTTCTAAGGCCTGCTTGAGATCAGCGATAATATCACTTGCGTCCTCAACTCCAATGGACAATCTGATTAACTCGTCGAAGATACCGGCTTTCAAGCGTTCTTTCTTTGGGACGTAGAAGTGTGAGAGGGTCCAAGGTTGGCTTGCCAGTGTTTCCACGCCGCCAAGGCTAGGAGCCAACTTGATCAACTTCAAACGATCGATCACACGCGAGGCGAATTGTCCATCACCTCTTGGGAGGAAACTCAGCATTCCGCCGAACCCATGCATCTGTCGTTCCGCCACGTGATATTGCGGATGGGAAGATAAGCCCGGATAGAAGACCTCTCGAACCTTCGGGTGCTTAGAAAGGAACTTAGCGACTTTCAATCCGTTCTCGTTGTGTCGCTGCATCCTGAGCTCGAAGGTTTTGAGTCCGCGGATAAGTAACCATGCCGCGTGTGGGTCAAGTACGCCACCGAGGAGTTTTCGAGTTTCATACACTTTCGAGACTAATCGACGAGTGGAAACAACAACGCCAGCCGTGATGTCTGCATGCCCGCTCAGATATTTTGTCGCACTATGGACCACAATGTCAGCCCCGAGTCTAAGCGGTAGCTGATTGTAGGGTGTCGCGAATGTATTGTCTACAGCGATCTTGGCCTTGTGCTTCCTGAGCAGTCTCTTTACGGCTCGTAAGTCTACTACCTTGAGAGTGGGATTAGTAGGGGTTTCGAGGTAGACCAGCCTAGTGTTGGCTCTGATCGACTGACTGAACTCCTCGACTGCGTTTGCGTCTACGAAGGTGACATCGACATCGATTCTTGGAAGGAACTCACTCATGAACTCATATGTCGCTCCGTAGACATGGCGCATCGAGACTACATGGTCGCCTGATGATACGAAGGATAGAATCATACTACTAATGGCAGCCATTCCAGAAGAGAATAACAGCGCCGACTCTCCAGATTCCAGGTCCGCAATTTTTCTTTCGGCGGTTTGATTGGTCGGATTCCACCAGCGGGTGTAGACATTTCCCTTGCGTTTGCCACGCATAATCTCGAGTAGTATTCTGGTTGAAGGAAACGCGAAGGTTGATGTTTGATAGATCGGCGTCACAACGGAACCTGTGCGAGGGTCAGTTTCCTCACCGGCGTGGACAGATCTTGTCGAGAATGTGTCTCTCTGAGTACTCGTATCGGCAGGCATAGGTTGTCGCATATGGGATCAAAGTAGATAATGATAACGTAGCTCGCCCAGCGAAAGCTCTAAGCTCTATGGTCATATCCCAAATAGGCACTTCGAGTGACTTGGGGTTTGACTGAAAATTTGGCGCTGCCTAGGAATTTCAGCTGGCTTGAACAACCGAAGATTGCGGGATGTGCTCGCCCCGAGGCGATTTCTGAATTGGAGGAACTGAGGAAAGAGGGTATCAGAGCCATCGTTTCCTTAACGGGATCACCCCTTGACCCGGATGCAATCATTCGGCTTGGCTTCGACTATTTGCATTCACACATCTCAGGAGCGCCGAATGCGGAGCAATTACGAGCTATCATCGAATTCGTTGAGCAAGAGAATCGACAATCCAAGCCTGTACTCGTGCACTGTGGCGAAGGCAAGGGCAGAACTGGAACGGTTCTGGCGGCCTATCTGGTTTATCATGGTTTGAGTGCCCAAGAAGCGATCCGCCGTGTAAGGGATAAGCGGCCCAGTTCTATCGAATCCATGGAACAGGAGAACGCAGTCTATCAGTTCGAGAGTCTGCTCAGAAAATCGTGAGGGTCGCCTTGCTGCTTGGCAAACCATCGGGATTTTAAGGCATCCTTTTGAATAGGGACGAAGCCTTTCGCTCAGGATATCGTGAGGTGATTGATGTGGCCCAAGCAGCCTACGGTCGTGGATCAGTTCAGGTTCCTCTCCACCGAATTGACAAATGTATCTGGGAGATACCTAAAGATGCTCAACACGGAATGCGTGTTCCCGGTCGAATTTACGCCGACGATGCCCTAGTCGAAAAGATGCGCTCAGATGCCACATTGCAGCAATGTGCTAATGTTGCGACTCTTCCAGGTCTATACAAATGGGCCATAACTATGCCTGATGGCCACGAAGGCTACGGTTTCCCCATCGGGGGCGTTGCCGCAAGCGACTACAATGAAGGAGTCGTAAGCCCCGGGGGAATCGGATACGACATAAACTGCGGCGTGAGATTGATCAGAACTAACCTCTCCGAGGCTGATGTGCGTCCTGTTCTTGGGAAACTGTTGGATGTTCTGTTCATGAATGTTCCCTCGGGCCTCGGAAGTCGAGGAAAGATTGGCAAGATCTCCGCAGGCGATTTGGAGAAGGTTACAACCGAGGGCGTTGAGTGGGCTATTGACCACGGATATGGCTGGGCTGAGGATGAGCTGCATTGCGAAGAGAACGGATGCATGGAAACAGCCAATCCCGACAAGGTCTCGACTGTGGCGAAGCAGCGGGGAAGCCCGCAGCTTGGAAGCTTGGGGAGCGGCAATCACTTTCTTGAGATAGAGAAAGTGGACAAGATCTTCGACGCACCTGTTGCCGAGAAGTTGGGTATCAAGAAAGAGGGGCAGATCTTCGTCTTGGTCCATACTGGAAGTCGGGGATTCGGTTATCAAGTATGCAGTGACTACCTGAGAGTGATGGAACGAGCAGTCTACAAGTACGGGATCAAGTTGCCGGATAGGCAGTTGGCTTGCGCCCCTGCCAACAGCAACGAAGTCGAAGACTACATCGGAGCTATGTCGTCGGCGGCAAATTTCGCTTGGGTCAACAGGCAGATGATTACACATTGGACTCGCGAATCTTTCGAGAGGACATTCGGTAAGCGAGCTGACCAGCTTGATATGACGCTCATCTATGATGTTGCGCACAACATTGCAAAGATAGAAGAGCATGCAGTGGATGGTGGGAGGAAGAAGGTGTATGTTCACAGGAAAGGTGCTACGAGGGCCTTTCCTCCGGGACATCCAGCTATTCCCCCGGAGTACCGGGAGATCGGTCAGCCAGTGCTGATTCCTGGAAGCATGGGGACGGCTTCATGGGTCTTGATCGGCACACCCAAAGCAATGGAGGTAAGCTTCGGTACAACCGCTCACGGGGCTGGCAGATTCATGAGCAGAGCAGCGGCAAAGAGACGGAACCCGCCGCGAGCCGTAGAAGACATGCTTTCCAAGAAAGGAATAGTGATCCGCGCCGAGAACCTGGGAACTGTTAGCGAGGAGGCCCCAGAGGCTTACAAGGACGTGGACAGCGTTGCTGATGTCAGTCACCAACTTGGAATAGGAACCAAAGTCGCCAGACTAGTGCCAGTCGGCGTGACAAAGGGCTAGTCTTCATCCACTTCAAAAGCCATGCTGCAAACCCAAAGAAATATTGCATGTGTCGTGAAAATTTCGCTACGATACTGCACCAACACAGAGTATCGGCTTCAGAACAGCTTGGATCAATCGAAAGCATGAGAAGAGATCGGCCCCAATTGAACTAGCCATGAGTCTGGCAACCTGATGAGCTTGCTGGTCTCCTAGATGACCGGTCATGAACTCGTCAAGCAGTCAGAAAGCGAGTTTCATTTCACAACCGGACCGTGCTTCTTTAGGTGCGAGGGGATATCACCCCTTTCCATCATCTTCTTGCCTTCCATCATGATAGCGTTACCGGGACTGATTTGAAGGGCTTTCATGATGGACTGTGTAGAGGCCGACGCGTTCCCACTCAGATACTGTGCCCAAGCGAGATTGTACCATGCATATTCATTGTTGGGGTTAACTTTAGTTGCCCGTTCGAGCGGTGACAACGCTTCCTTTGCCCTTCCGAGGTCTATGAGTGTCCAGCCTTTGCTGGTAAGTGCGATATCGTCGTCAGGGCTCAGGGCTAACGCTTTCTCTGCGTAGTCCAAAGCCTGTCGAGAATATTCCCATTCCCTCCGAGCGTTCGCGAGTTTGTTTAGGGCATATGCTTTCAGTGCCAGGGCCTGGCTGTTTTCTGGGTCTGCCTTAATGATGCGATTGAGTTGAAGGATCGCGTACTCAGGTTTCCTCTGTGAATAGATTAGCGTGAATATCTGTTCGCGAAGTTCCAATCCGGCCATTTGAGAGGTCCCTGGCCTTACGTGTGGAATGTGAACCTATATGTGTGAACGCTCTTCAAAATCATCATGGTCATGTTCAATGCCGGTTCTTTCCTTCAAGGATCGGGTAGCCTTGGTGACCGGGGCGAGCACAAAGTTGGCAGTACCATCCGTAGTGAATGTCTTTGGCTTCTCGCCCGCAACCGCTTTCCCAAGTTCTAGTAGTGACCGAACATCGGCTGTGTATTTGTCGATCCATCTGAGAATCGTTCTCGGCGAAACTTCTACGCCAATCATCCGTAACGATCTCACCGTATTCCGTAGTGATTCGCCTGAGAAGTATAGTTGCATCGCGGGTTGTGCTTCATTTCCTCGAAGCCAAAGTTGACTGTGAAGAACTTCCCACAGGATTTACACGCGAACTTCTGAATGTCACCATACTTGTTGTGCCGAACGCCCACTTAATGATCTGCTCAGACCTACAGAAGATACAGGCATGAACATCAGTCATCGGTTCGATAACCCTAGCCTCAACCTCTTTCCGAACCGTCAAACTGATTTGAATAGCCCAAATATGCTTACACTGAACCTTACGGTGAACGAAATCAGGGCAATCGCACAACCACCCGCCCACTTTGCGCTTGGTCACGTTATACATAAGGCTGGGTCGTCGCTGTAGACATCGAAATATCTTTCGTGAAAAACGATCTTCATCTTGTTACCCCAGATTGTCCCCTGATTGTACACTGAGGATTTCCGTGGGGAAATCCGCGGCTACTGCTTTCCCGCCATTTCTGAGGGGTTATTTATTGTTGAGGTGGGGGTGGGGGCAGTATGCGCGTTTTGGCGCACTCCCTTCTAGAAGTAGCCGATACCAAGTACACGGCTGATGTAAGACCACTATTTCAACTTGCCAAACAAGTAGCGGGAAAAGGCCCAGAACCCTACTGTCGGATGGCGCGGCAAACTTCCATGAGGCCTACGCTTTGGGAAAACTCTTCAGAAGGCATAAGCTGAGTTTGCGATACTATCTTCTGGCTACCCACAGATACGGTTACAAATCCGAGGCGGTCTTGAGAGAGATCGATGAGTTCGCTAGGATTTCGAATCGCTACCTTCACGGCATTTACACATTGACAGATAAGCCATTCATAGACGGGCTACTCAGCAAATTGGAGACAACTTACAAGTAGACGAAGAAACCCACCAAACGGAAGTAAACAGCCCCTCCGACCAAACGTAGACGCCGCGTTACCTCATGTAACAAAACTTATATTGTTCTGTTACTAGTGGTAACAACCTCAGAGAGGTGAACTCTGGAAAATGTCATCCGACGAGTTCTTCCCCGATTGGTTTAGATCGCGGCGTGGGCGTAGGTCATCATTGGGATGGATGGACAAGTGGTTCAGCGACTTCGATGAGATTTTCGAACGCATGTTCCATGACATGGCCAAGAGTATGCCAAAGGAATTCATGAGGGAAAAGAAGTTCCCTGATGGGACTACGGTGCGGCAATACGGACCCTTCGTTTACGGTTACTCGATGTCCATTGGCCCTGACGGAAAGCCCATCATCCACGAATTCGGAAACGTCAAACCAAGCAAGAAACCTGGGGTCTTCGGTTTCGAACAGCCAGCGCTCGAACCAATGGATGCTCGAGAGCCTCTGGTCGACGTCATGAATGAACCGGAACAAGTCCGAGTCGTTGCAGAACTTCCTGGCGTAGAGAAGTCTGATATCAAGACGACGATAGGCGATGACGCGCTCACGATCAAGGTTGATTCCCCGACGCGCAGATACTATAAGGAAGTGCAGCTACCCGCAGCAGTCGATCCGGACACTTCGAGGGCAAGCTACAATAACGGTGTCCTAGAGATCGTCCTCCGAAAGTTGCAGCCCAAGGTCAAGGGGAAAGAAATCAGAATAGACTAAATCTCAAAGAAGCCGTTAACATCTTTTTCCTTTTTCTACTTACTTCCCTTTCCTAGGCTTGAAATTGTCTCAGCGAAGTATTGGAGGTCTTCCGTGCTTTCGTTGGCGGGAAGAAGGGCGATATGCTTGACACAGGTGGACTCTAACTCTTGAAGTCTGTTCGCAATGAAGACCTAGGGGGACTCAGGTTCCCAACTCGTACGCAGTTATTTCATTGTGGGTCTACAATGTCGCTAAGGTTTTTTTGATCTCTTCGTAGTTCGGTTCCTTGCCCGGATCCTCTGAAACCCACTTATAGCGCACTATGCCCTTGTCATCCAAGATGAAGATCGATCTCTTGGCAGCAGTGTATCCCTTCAGTCTTCCGAAGTCCTCGTGGTAGACATTATACCTTTTGACGGTTTCTCTCGTGTAGTCACTGAGGAGCGGAAACTCTAGTTTGTTTGCTTCAGCGAAGGCCTTGTTGGTGTATGGGTCGTTGACACTGATGCCAACAACTTGTGCGTTGAGATTGTTAAGCGCCTCCATTGAGTCCCTGAAGGTGCACATCTCCCTAGTGCAAGTGCCTGTGAAGGCGCCCGGGAAGAATGCTAGGACGGTCTTCTTTCCAAGGAAATCATCGAGAGAGCTCAGTTTCTTGTCTTGGTCTGGGAGTTGAAAATCAGGTGCTTTCTGTCCCACCTCAACTGACAATCACAAACACTTTGAAATGGAAATCGTATGCCGCCAAATAACCGTTACCGCGCTCAAAAACCATGAAGATGGACAGTGCTTCCTAGGGTCTGGAGCCCGGAGCTAGTGCACGAAGCAGGGAAGGCTTATCGAGTCACGACCGGGCTTGCTTTGAGCATCAAGAACCAAGCTAAGTCTTAGTTTGGGGCCCTTGGGGTGTTCGGGAGGCTAGCTTTCTAAGAAGTTCTTCTCCTTCGACTGGGCCTCTCGCGAAAAGCACGTCATCAGCTTCGATGCGCGACTTGCCGTCGGGTGCGTGGATCCAGGCTTCTCCTCTCTTGATGACGATCACCCTCATTCCAGTTTCATCCTGAAGTTTGACTTCGCCAAACGCCTTGCCCGCTATGCCGCGTAATATCCAAGCACAAGGGGAAGCAGAGCACCTGCTACGCCTGCTAGCAAAGATGGAACGAAATATCTCTTCAGCATGGCCATCTCTGTGTCTAGGCCAATGTAGAACAATAGAATTATCGCGCCAAGTTCCGCGAATACTACCAGAGTTTCCGAGTACTCAACGAAACCCAACGCGAAGGGTCCTATGATGACCCCTACAGCCAGTTCTCCAATGGCTGCAGGATATCCAAACCTCTTTGCCACAGAGCCTCCGAGGAACGCTACTACTAGGAGGATGACAATCTCTCGGATGAAGACTTCAACTGCCACCAAGATCTTTCATCCGCCTATCGCAACTTGATATGGATGCTGTTCTTTGCGAGCCTACAGATCTTTCTGATCCCTCGCTTCCCCTTTCCGTAAGTCACATCCAGCAGGCCCAAGTTCTGCAGTTCCTGAACATCCACGCTTACCGTGGATTCAGTCAGCCCCAACTTTGATGCCAGCGTGGATACGTCGAGGCTGCGCTTGGAAAGAAGGTTCAAAATCCTTAGGCATGTCCCATTGCCCAAGACTGAGGCAACGTGTTGAATCTCCTCACCCCTAACCCAAAGTTGGTTCGACAAGGAATTCTCCTCCTTCGAAGCATGATCTAAAGGCTATAAGGTTTGTCCAAAACAGAACCTTATTGAGAACTAGCAATGCTTATAGAGAACTTGCGTAGTCCTGCCGCATGTTCGGGGTGGCGGTCATCGTAGTTGAGCTGACGCTGTATTTGGTTAGTAGGCTTCTATCGTGGTCTAAGGACAAGCCGCTTCCCGGAGCAGAAAATCGGCTTGTCAATATTGCGGTGGTAAGTCTTCTCGCATTAGTGGCACCGCTTCTGATCCTCGAAATCGAACTAACAGTGGTCTTTCGTAGCATTGGAGACCCGCTGCTCACCTTGGTTGGAACAGCCGTTGGCATAGCCCTTGTTGTAGCAATTGTCTTGCTTGTATTCACGATAATAAGGCGGATTGAACGCGCACGCAAGATGACCACTGCACAAAAGTAGAACACACAGCCCTTTATGGTACGATGAAGTGACCTTACATCTTCATGTCTCGGGAACATTCGGACAGTGACATTGGGTGGAAATCCTCGAACAGCAGATAGTCGCGCTCCTGATTTTCCTTGTCACTTATGTCATATTAGCCACGGAATATCGCGAGCGCACAATAGCGGCGATGGCTGGCGCAGGGGCAGTCTAGGCTTTCGGCATCCTCAGACCGGAGGAAATGGGCTCCTACGTCGACCTGCGGGCGATCGGACTTCTTTTTGGAATGATGGTCATAATAGGTTCCTTGCGGGAGGCGCGGTTCTTTCAGTGGCTCGGCGTCTACGTCGCAAAGTTGTGTCGCTGGAGACCACGCTACCTATTTCTTGCCTTCATGGTCCTGACGGCGGTTCTCTCAGCATTTCTAGACAACGTCACGACAGTTCTCTTCATGGTGACTGTCACGATCGACCTCGCAGAACTCGCCAAGTTTGACCCAAAACCCTACGTCCTCAGCGAGATATTTGCCTCAAACATAGGTGGTACATCCACTCTCATTGGCGACCCTCCAAACATCATGATAGGATCTGCCACAGGTTTCTCATTCGGCTCATTTCTAGTCAATGTGGCCCCAGTGTCTGTTGCAGCGCTTGTCGTAGCTCTGTTGTACCTGCGAAAGAAGTTCAACGTGACGAACGTTACAAGTGAATTTTCCCCCAGCGAGATGCCACAGGTAACCACAGATCGTAGGCTTCTGTGGACGGGGCTGTTTACGCTCGCGGCCGCCATTGCACTTTTCGTCATGGAGGACATCGTCGGGATCTATCCGACGACTGTCGCCTTGGCAGCCGCCATTATCTTGCTTTTTGTCGGAGGGCCCAAGATGCCAGAAATCCTCAACAAAGTTGAATGGAGCACGCTGATCTTCTTTGGATCCCTGTTCATAGTTGTGGGGGCTCTGGACAAGACAGGGTGGCTTAGGCTCGTAAGCCAGAGCATGTCAACTATAGTTGGCGGGAACACAGCGCTCGGAATTACAGCAGTCCTTTGGGTTTCGAGCGTTACTTCAGCAT
The DNA here is from genome assembly GCA_964598845.1 of uncultured Candidatus Bathyarchaeia archaeon. Classification (GTDB taxonomy): domain Archaea; phylum Thermoproteota; class Bathyarchaeia; order 40CM-2-53-6; family 40CM-2-53-6; genus FEN-987. The sequence goes on along the minus strand of CAZRDM010000002.1, from coordinate 118,684 downwards.
TTATCGACAACATCCCCTTTGCGGCCGCCTTCATCCCCGTCCTGACCGAGCTAGGCGAGACTGGCCTCAACGTGTTTCCACTCTGGTGGGCTCTTTCGGCCGGAACTGGGCTTGGTGGAAATGGCACTATCATAGGAGCCTCAGCAAACGTCATAGCCGCCGGGATTGCTCAGGCGAGGGGTGTGAAGATCACGTTCGTCGAGTTCGCGAAGGTTGGAATAATTATTATGCTGATGACAACAGCTGTCGCAAACCTCATACTACTTGCAATGTTTTCGAGGTAGGGCAACAGTCTCCACCCATTCCTCCGCGAAATTCGCCCTGTAGGCAAGTAACTCACACCCGCACCCCCTCAAGCGTGCGTCAATGGTCGGCGCACTAGTTTCAAGAAATCGTTTTGTGTTGTCTCATTGTTAGGGTCCGTCAGATGAACAGCCATGCTCGCGAGCGAACTGAGAAAGAAAAAGGTCTACGCCTATAGGATGAATTCAATCGGCAAAGTCGATGACATCGTAATCGACCTGAACTCCCGCTCTGTAACGCATCTGGTTGTTAAGGTCAGCAAATCCGGTGCGAAGCAGGCTCTGGACGGAAGGCTTAGAATTCGTTCCGCGAAGGTCCGAGTCCCGGTCTCGGAGATAGACAGGGTTGGAGATGCGGTTGCTCTGGAATTCACAGTAAACCAGATGCGGAAGCATGTGGAGGAAGAATAGTCGATTCAACTTTAAGGCGAGCTGGCCTGGCCATGACGTTCGGAGTGGCACTCATTTCACTGTTAGCTCAGGGAGAGTTACTGCAAGTCTACGTGAAGAGGTCAAAACTCTAGGCCTAGCTCACACCGGGCGTTTCTTCTCCATGGGCAGGAAGACCCTTAAAGTTCTTGTCGATCTTGGAGACAAGAGTCCATGGAAGAATCCAAGGATTCTGAACTGTTCCTGCTACCTCGATGCCTTTGGCGTGCAATGAATCTACGAGCACCCTGAAACCCCCGCAGATAGCGTATAGATAATCCCTGTGCGGTCCCGTAGCTATCGCTTCCAAATTGACGAATCTCACAACTCTGGGATTCGCTTTCTCGATCTCGTCTATCACACCCTTGATGAATTTCTTCTGAATCACCTCGAAAACTTGACTTGGAAGCATCTGATGAAACGGAGATGTCGGTTGATGAGCTTCGAGATTGTAGGGTTCCAGCTGCTTGTTCACAACGTTTCCGTCTATGATGTACTCGGATGTTTGGGACAAACCTAGCACACCTCGAATTCTCATTGAAACCTCCATTAAGAATCACGGTAATAGCTGTTTTCAAATGCCTAGAGCTGCATTTTTGGATCAGGAGATTGAGTCATGAGGCTCCTGATGAGATTGGGCAAGAATGGAAACTTTTCGCCAGCCGATAGGGAACGACTCAGAAAGGCCGCGTACGATAGCGTGCGCGGCTTTGGCGCGGACATTGGGAATCTTGGGGTTAGCAGCTACGCCGAAGCCTCTCCAATCGATAGCTCACACGCAATTAGACTCGGCTCTGACTTGTTCAACGAGGAGAGATACTGGGAGAGCCATGAGGCACTAGAATCTGTCTGGCGCAGAGCAAAGGGAGAGGAGAAAGATATCCTGCAAGGCCTCATCGTTCTAGCCGCGGCCTTGATCCATTTGCAGAAAAACGAGCTAGACGTAACGCTCTCAATACTCAAGCGGGCGTATGCCAAATTGGCCGATCATCGAGGAGAATATCACGGACCCAAGCTGGAGAGTCTGAAGGAAAAAGTCAAGCAGATGCTTCTGGCGAGTCGCCCTCACTTCTTCAAGATAAATATTGGCCGATAGAATCATGGTTTACAGCTTGTGCTCCCTAGGTAGAAGATGTTTCTTGGGAAGTGACTTCGAAGGCCCGCCACAGACCACAGATCGTTTTCGCGTCGCGAATTTGTCCTAGACGTATTTTATCAAGTGCAAGTTGGATAGGTATGGCTTCCGTCCTGATGCGTTCGTCATATTCCGCCTTTTGCTGAGACTGTATCAAACCCCTAGCCAAGTAGAAATAGATCTTTTCAGTGCTGTAGCCTGGGGCGACAAAACATTCTAGGATCTTGTCCATGCGCCTGCATGAATAGCCAGTTTCCTCCTCAAGTTCTCTAGACGCACATGTCTCGGGCTCTTCGTCAGGTTCCAAGGTTCCAGCAGGGATCTCTAGCAACTCTGTTCCGATAGCGTATCTGTATTGGCGGACGAGAATTACATAGTTATTATTGAGGATAGGGACGATGGCGGCTGCACCGCGGTGCTCGACAACTTCACGAGTCGTCGTCCTGCCTCCATCCAAAAGGACTTGGTCTACCCGAAGATTGAGCACGCGTCCTTCGTAAACGCGAGAAGAAGCTGTACAGCGCTCCAAGAAGACCATCTTCCGCCTGAGTGCACGCTAGAGATATGAGGCCTTTGCCTGATTCGTTGCATTGGTCTTAATCTTGGTACTGTTTTTATGGAAAGCTCACTACTCCTGGGAACAAAGGGATAGCAAATGACTCGGAAACTCATCCCAGATACATCCATAATCATCGACGGGAACGTTCCACACGTCATTGAGAGAGGAGAGTCTACCGATGTGGAAGTCATTATTCCATATGCGGTTTTGGATGAGCTTCAGGCCCAAGCTTCGAAGGGACGCGAGCCTGGTTTCGTGGGACTCACTGAGATCAAGAAACTGCGCGAATTTTGCGAGAGGAAGAATATCAAACTAACATTCTTAGGTGGGCGGCCTGGGTTCGATGATATCAAGCTCGCGCGGAGCGGTCGACTTGATGCGCTTATCACGGATGTTGCCAAATCCGAAAACGGTATTCTTCTGACAGCGGACTACGTTCAGGCGCTGGTTGCTGAAGCCTCGGGTGTGCAGATAAAATATGTGCCGGGCGAGGTGAGGACAACAAATCTCACTTTTGAGAAATTCTTCACCTCTGACACTTCAAGTATTCATCTCAAAGAGGGAACCCATCCTCTCGCAAAAAGAGGTAAGCCGGGAAAATTTGAGCTTATCCGAATTTCCGATTCGGTAAGCGCGGTGGAAGAAATTGAACAAATGATCCGAGAAGTCACGGAAGCAGCAAGAGTCAGTAGAGAGGGATTCGTTGAGATAAACCGAGCCGGCGCCATGGTCATCCAGCTCAGTCGTTACCGAATTGCCATCACCAGACCACCCTTATCCGATGGCGTTGAGCTTACAATAGTTCGCCCAGTGGTGAACCTGACACTTCAGGATTACGGGCTGTCTGGTAAACTGATGGAACGCCTTGGGACGCGAGCCGAGGGCATCCTGATAGCGGGTCCGCCGGGCTCGGGGAAGACTACCTTCGCCTCATCGCTCGCCGAGTTCTACCTAAGACAAAGCAAGATCGTGAAGACCCTGGAATCACCGAGAGACTTGCAGGTTGGACCGGAGATTACACAATACGGTCCACTTGAGGGAGATTTCGAAAAGACTGCGGAGATCTTGCTCCTGGTAAGGCCAGATTACACAGTCTTTGACGAGATTAGAAGGAGCAAGGACTTTACAATATTTGCGGACATGCGTTTGGCAGGCGTAGGCATGATCGGAGTAGTACACGCTAGTGAGGCGATCGATGCGATACAACGGTTCATAGGGCGGGTTGAGCTTGGCATGATTCCCCACATTATTGACACAATCATCTTCATCCAGTATGGTGAAGTCAGAAAACTGTACACACTCAACCTCACCGTCAAAGTTCCGACTGGTATGACCGAGGCCGATCTTGCCAGACCGGTGGTTGAAGTTCGAGATTTTGAAACGGGGAACTTGGAACATGAGATCTACACCTTCGGAGAGGAGAACGTAATTATTCCTGTGAGCGATGCCAAGCCCGCGGTCACGGCTACTCAGAAGCTTGCCGAAGAGCGGATACTGCAGGAAATCAGGAAATTCGACCCGGACGCGGAAGTGAGATTGGTTTCGGGCGACCGTGCTCTAGTTCGCGTCGAGAATGAGATTGTTCCGATGCTAATAGGCAAGAAGGGTGCAACTGTTACGAAGCTGGAGGAGAAGCTCGGAGTCAAGATCGATGTGGAACCTCTGACACCGAGTTCCTCAGGAAAAGAGGTGCGATATGACATCGCTGAAGTAGGCAATCGAATCGACTTGGTCTTCGACGAGGACCTAACCGGACAAGTTGCTAACGTATTCGTGGGTGAGCAATACCTGTTCTCAGCAACAATCGGCAAGAAAAGTAGGATAAGAGTATCAAAGAAATCCGATCTTGGAAGAAGCCTATTGCGGGCTCTGGTCTCAAGGCAGAGAATCCGCGCACTTGTCTAGGCTCTACGAAAATTGAAGCTTTACCTCCGCACCTGTGAGCCGACGAGTGAAAGTCTCTATATCCTTTAACATTTGCGTGATTTGCTCCTCGATCTTCTCTTCGCGTTCAATAGTTCTTTCCAGTTCAGCTGCCAGCTCTTCCTTTTTCCTGATACTCTCTCTCATCTTTTGACGGGTTTCCTTGATTCGTTGGACCAGACTTGCCGTTCCTCCGTCCGCGACGAGCTTGCGGTATATAGATTTCAGTTCTCGTGATCTGACGTGAATCCCAGCCAAGGAATCAGCCGAGACGACTTGCTCAGTTCGTTCGATGACCTTCTTCGCTTCCCGCTGCTTGAGTGCGAGTTTTCCGCTTGACACCGCCTTGGAAAGAGCTGACATCACAGCCTTGAGCTTGGGATATCCATCGCTCTCTCTGAGAAAAGTGGCGAATGGTTTCTTTGTATATTCTTTCATGCTCTCTCGCACGTCGATTGGCAGCGGATAGTCTCCTCGTTCAGACACTGACAGCAACTTCCGGAAAGGTCTTCCCAGTCTACTAAATCCTGTATGCAACAATTCAACTCTAAGTCCTCTCAATTCAGTCTCGACTTCGAAGTACTCTCTCATCTTAGGATCCCCTTGTAGCTCCTGAACTTGAAGGGTTAGGGACTTCTGTTCTTCGTCTGCCTCGGCTAGCTTCTGCTTTACGGTATGTCTTCTGGTTAACAGCGAATCCTTTAACTCTTGAAGCTTGGTAAATGAATCGAGTTTCTCGTCGAGTTCTTCCAATGAGCGTAGGAGTGATCCACGTCCAACCAGAAAGCCATGGACCTCGTCGCTCAGTCTACGAATCTTGTCAATGTTTCCGCCAATAGTCATCATATCTAGGATGTAGTATGGTCTGATCTGTCTGAGCCATTCTTCTCTGGCGCGGGCACTTTCCGAAGCGAGCCTGGAGGTAACCCGTTGCACATTTCTTAGACTGGCCGAATCCTTTGCGCCGGGAACTGTAATTTCGCCGCACATTTCGGCGATTATTGTCGTCAGTCGGACTACGGCCCTCCCCGCCCTGAACCGTGCTCGATTGTCACGCTTAGATTCCATGTCTTGCTCTGCCTTGCGGGATAGCTGACCGCAGAAATCCAGAAGCGAACCTATTGCGCGTGATATCTCCGCTGCTATCTTGTCCCGTTCGCGTTCGAGTTGAGATAACTCGGAAGATAGCGATTTCCGGAGCCATTCTCGCAGTCTGCTCATTGAAACCTGTTCGCTCATTGTCTGCACTAGGCGTTTGATATGATGCTGCTTTGAAGTAGAGACGTTCGCTCTGGTTAAAAGAGGTTCTACAGGAGGAAGGTCTACCTTGCTTCCTCCCTCAGCGTAATTAGAATCGTCTCCACTGTTTCCTCCGCTCTATCGATCCGCTTTGCTATGTCATTAACCAAGGTATCGTATGTCTCCCGCGTAGTCTTTCCAGCACGGTACTGACTTCTGACCTGATTCATACTAGCCCGGGAGGCTTCAATCTCAGCCTCTGCTCTATCGATTCTTCGGATCAATTCGTCATATCGGGGGCCTATCGCACGAAGCTCAACCTTGACCCCCATCAGGGATTTGTTCAATTCGTCAAGTCGCAATTCCACGGCCTTCCTCCTCCGTCTGAACTCATGTTTTAGCAAGCCTCCTCTCGATACTTCTTCTTCCATCGCTACAAGATCTCTTGACAACGTCAACCTCTCGTCATACAGACTGACGAATTCTCGGAGTTTCTCAACTGGTACAGGAACGGCGACTTCCGGCCCACGTCTAACCTTGATTCCAATGGCAAAGGCTAGGATTGCGATTTCGAGGCCGACTGCCCAGGGTATCAAGTCCAGACCTGCCCAGAAGGGAGGATAGGTGAAAGTCAATCCAGTTGTCAGGTTGTCTTGGTTTGTCACTCCTTGGAGCTTGAATGTTCGGTCCTTTTCGTCTACTCCTATCGGATACGATAATGGAGATTGCGGCTCCGTTTTCAGGTTGCTGATGGTCACACCGTCGGGGGCGATGATTCGGACGGTCGCGTTATCGTACAGGAAATCATCCTTATTGTTCAGGAGGGTAAACGTGAGGTTGTAGCTCCCCCACCAACTGAGTTGTTTGAGGTATTTTGACTGGGGAAGGTCATAGGTAACTGTGAATCTGAAGCTCTCATTTGCCCTTATGCCTAGGCTGTATCTAGGAGAAATTGTCACCTGGTAAGGTGGACTGGGATCCTGTGGCGCCCCCCACATCGCTCCTAGGCGATCATAGGCCATTACATTGGTGGCACCTTCCGGTAACGTGACTGTTAGGCTAGATATCGTAATTGATGGATTGAAAAGCCAGTAACTTTCCTTCACACTTAGCCCTCCATTACTGTCAATTATTACGTCGCGGTCGACCTGCCTGATGTCAAGAATGAACTGATTCACGGTTGCGTAGGGGGCATAGAAAGTCTCGTTCGAGTAGGCCTTCCATGGTCTGTATTCTTGAGTGAGGGCCGGTAGGTTGTTTACTGTGCCAATGATGTAGGAGGTATTGGTTGGAAGCCTGAAGTTCGATGCAGGCACCGCCAGAAACGTGACGTTCGCGAACTTGGCATCCTGGGCAAGTACCGGTGCAGCTGTGAAGTTGAATTCAAATCCAGCCGCAACCCCTCTTATCAGGCCAGCCACCATTGTCGTCACGGTGAAATTGAAGGTCTTGTTGAATGCGAGGGGTTCAGGGAATTGGGCGCGTATCCAGAAGAACTGGGATGTCTTGTTTACATCTGTATTCAGGGAAAGCCGCTTGCCCGTGCTGTCCGCTGCGCTCATGTAGTACACATTTTTCCGATACATTTGTGCGAAGCCATAATCCAGTGAGGAGACCAGGGTCGTCCCGTTGTTGTAAACCGAGAATTGGTCGATTATGCGCACAACGCCGTACTGACCGGCCGTCGCAGTCCGCTGAATCTCTATGACAAGGTTTGAGGGGGTGTCCTGTGCCTGCAGCGGAGTTACGATGCCTACCGCAAGAACTAACACCAAGGCTGTGAAAAATAGCTTCATCTTCAACCTCAGCTCGTCTCCGCTTTCATCGGATTGTGTAAATCGAACTGCCCGTCAATGAGAAGTTCAATATTTATTCGTTCTGTTGGCCATTTCGGGCTTATTTCTCTAGCAGCCCGGAATTCCAATCGCCCGGCACATCTCTCAGCTTCTTGGCTGGTATTCCCGCGAAGACGACCTTGGCCGGAACGTCGGTGTTGACTAAGGCCTGCGATCCCACAACAGCCCCCTCGCCAACGACAATTCCTGGGAACAAGACCGCATTCGCGCCAATGCTGGCTCCTCTTTTCACAGTGGGCCCAATCAGATTGAAGGGTTTCTGGGCCAGATACTTGTCATTAGTCAGGACGCAACAGGGGCCGAGGAAGACTCCGTCCTCGATCGTTGAGTAGGTACAGATGTAGACCCCAGTCTGGATCGACACGCGGGCACCTATGACGGTTTTTCCATCAACAACGACGTTCGTTCCAACCTTTGTGGCACTACCTATCGTCACTCCCTCTCGCACCATGACGTTGTGGCCGAAGAAGACGGAGTCAGCGACGCTAACGTCAGAGTAGATGGTAGTGCTGGACCTGACTACGCACCGTTCTCCTAGTATGGTCGGTCGCTTCGCGACCAGATGTCCAGTACCAATCGATTCGGCGAGTTCCTCGGAGTCGGGATATCCGATGACACAATTCGGTCCGACGTAGGTCCGCTTTCCAATTTGAACAGGACCGTAAACCACTGCGTTAAAATCTACCACAACATCGTCAGCCGTCCTTACTTCCCCTATGAGTTTTGCATCTCTCTTAACACGAGTGCCAGCAGCTAACAGTTGTATGTTCTCCACAAGGGCGGTTGGATCGATCTTCGCTGAATTCAAATGATTCCCACTGTCCGCAGAACTTCCCATGGGCATCTTAATGGCCTTTGTTAGAGGCCTCGGATTCGCTCTTGAAGAACCATAATAATACGAACAAATGTAAGGCCCAAGAGGTTGTTGGCAGTTGCCGGGAACGCATCCATACATTCCGAATAGCGATGAGGCCATAATGCGTCAGATGCTCAAGGAGATTGGCTACGACACGATTGACGCCATGTTTAGCGACATTCCCCAGACCATTCGTTCCAAGGCGGAGATTGTCATTCCGCAGAAATCGCCGGAGTGCGAAGTTAGACAGCATGTTCAGGGTCTTCTAAGCAAGAATGTCTCGACGTGCGACATGGTATCCTTCTTGGGTGCCGGGATATGGCCACATTATGTTCCCGCGGTCGTGGATGCAATAGTCAGCCGAGGCGAGTTTCTCACCTCCTACACGCCCTATCAGGCAGAGGTATCTCAAGGGATGCTCCAAGCGATGTTCGAGTATCAGAGCTTGATCTGCGAACTCACTGGGATGGAGGTCGCGAACAGTTCGATGTATGATTGGTCAACGGCTCTGGGTGAGGCGGCTCGGGTAGCGGTGCGAGTGACAGGGCGCGATCAGTTCATTGTACCGCATTACATTCATCCTGAACGGTTCTCCGCTCTGAAGGTCTTTTGTGAGCCGGTGAACGTTGAAGTGACTGAGATCGCTCAGGAGAGGCGTACTGGCGCCATTGACCTCGCGGACCTTAGCAAGAAGGTATCGGACCGAACCGCGGGAGTGTATCTGGAATATCCGTCCTTTCTAGGTTTTGTTGAGCAAAACGGTGAGGAGATAGGTAAACTTGTTCATAACGCAGGTGGGCTTTTCGTAGTCGGATGCGAACCCATATCCTTGGGCATCTTGAAACCGCCCGGCCATTTCGGAGCCGACATAGTGGTTGGTGAAGGACAGCCGCTAGGTAGCCACATGAACTTCGGTGGGCCTCTTCTCGGAATTTTTGCATCTAAGGGAGACGCCTTACTCAGGCAGATGCCGGGGAGAATCATTGGGAGGACTACCACACAAGACGGAAAACGAAACGCCTACTGCATGGCCTTGCAGACTCGTGAGCAACATATCAGGAGGGAGAAGGCAACTTCAAACATCTGTACGAATGAAGCCCTACTTGCAGTAGCGGCATCAGCGTACCTATCACTGCTTGGTCCCAGGGGACTGGCGGACCTCTGCTCGATTATCTTGCACCGAACGGATTATGCAATTCACTCGTTGCAGAATATTCGCGGAATAAGAGCTCCAGGATTTGATGCCTTTCATTTCATGGAGTTCACTGTCAACTTCGATGGAACGGGCAAAAAGGTTTCAGAAGTAAACGACGAATTGCTGAGGGCTGGAATACAAGGTGGCCTTGACGTAAGCAGGTTTTTCCCTGAGCTTGGTCAAACGGCGTTGTATTGTTTCACAGAAGTCCACGCACGCAAGGATATCGATATGCTGGCGGACAGGTTCCACAAGATTTTGGGAGCGTGAGGAAACTGGAATTTGCGCAGGCTAGATGGAAGGAACCCCTGATCATCGAGCTATCCGAGCAAGGCAAAGTAGGGTTCCATGGATTCCCAACTGCTGAAAACCGAGAAAATATTCTTTCTTGTGTTCCCCAGCAAGTACGCCGAGAATCCCCTCCGGCATTGCCTGAGGTCTCAGAAGTTGAGGTGATGCGTCACTATACGCGGCTTTCACAACAGAATTACGGTGTCGACTTGGGCATCTATCCCCTTGGAAGTTGCACAATGAAGTACAATCCGAAGATCTGCGATGTTGTCGCAGCTTCGCACAAAATTCAGGAGTTACATCCGTATCAAGATGTGAGTACAGTTCAGGGTATCCTGCAGATCCTGTACGAAGCATCAGAGTTCTTGGCGGAGATCGTCGGCATGGACAAGATAACATTGCAACCTGCCGCAGGGGCGCATGGTGAGTACACGGGGGTGATGCTCATGCGTGCTTACCATCATGACAACAACGACTTCGAACGTGATGAAATCATCATTCCCGATTCGGCCCACGGTACAAACCCTGCCAGCGCCGGGACGGCCGGCTACAAAGTTGTTGAGGTTCCGTCGGGAGCCGACGGATGTGTGGATAGAGAGGCGCTTAAGAGTGCTGTCGGTCGGAAGACAGCGGGTTTCATGATTACGAACCCCAACACCCTAGGAATATTCGAACGAGAAATCCTAGAAATGGCGGGGATAGTTCACGATGCTGGAGGTTTACTCTACTACGATGGCGCCAATCTAAACGCCATCCTGAGCAAGGCGAAACCCGGAGACATGGGTTTCGATATTGTACACATCAATCTCCACAAGACCTTTGCAACGCCGCACGGGGGTGGGGGGCCGGGGGCTGGACCAGTTGGGGTGACCAGAGGTTTGACTGAATATCTACCCGTCCCAACCGTAGAATTCAACGGAACCAAGTATTACTTAGATTACAACAGGCCAAAGTCAATTGGCAAGGTTAGAGCATTCTTCGGAAGCTCTGCAATAGTGCTTCGTGCGTACGCGTACATACTGCTCCTCGGAAAAGAGGGTTTGGAGACGGTGTCCACCGTTGCGGTCCTGAACTCGAATTACATGGCTCAGAAGCTTCGAAAGATCAGGGGTTTCTCACTGCCTCTTGGAGAAGGTGTTCCTAGAAAGCATGAATTCGTTTTGTCGGCTTCGAACCTCGCTAAGGAAACGGGTGTATCAGCTTTGGGAGTGGCCAAAAGGTTACTTGACTTCGGTTTTCATCCTCCGACAATTTATTTCCCATTGAACGTCGAAGAAGCTATGATGGTAGAGCCAACCGAAACTGTGAGCAAACTGGAGCTTGACGCGATGATAGACGCTTTCGGTAAGATCAGTGAGGAGGCGTACGCGAATTCTGATGTGATCAAGACAAGCCCCCATGCAACAACTGTGACTAGGATAGATGAAGCTAAGGCGAGCAGGCCGAAGACGTTGCAGCTCACTTGGCAGATGAAACGAAGCTAATTCAAGAGGTGCAGATGAGGCCCATTTTCAAGTTGAAGACCATTATGCGGTGCATGCTCGTTTGAGAGTAAAGGTTCGATATTTCGCAGCGGTCCGCGAGATCGTGAATCTGCGGGAAGAAATTCTGGAAATCGAGGATGGCTCGATCGTGATCGATCTTCTCAGATTCCTGGCTACAAAATATGGCGATAAGTTCCGAGAGTACCTATTCGAACCTAAGAGTGAGAATCCTAAGCCTTACCTTCACTTCTTCTTAAATGAAAAATCCATTGCCGGTATTGACGGTTATTCGACGAAACTTAGCAACGACTGTACGTTTGCAATAATCCCTCCAGTGGGAGGCGGATGACTTGGATCAGCAATGTCATAGGCCTATTTTGCACATTCCGCCTGCATTCCTTGGTCCGGCACCGGCGGTTCTTTCGTAATTCTTTGAAAGACAATCCAATAGTCAATTTCCGATGACTCCTGACTCCGATGCACAATTGATGTCATGGAACTCCGAGGAAGATGCACTTTCGACTGTAGGAGGAGTTCAAGACATTCCCCAGGCGCTCATTGTTGGGGTAGGTGGGGCGGGGAATGACTTACTGACGCACCTGATGGATGCCTCCTCAGACGCCTTTTTTTGCATCGCTACGGACACGGATCGATATCACCTCCAAATCTGCAGAGCTCATGCAAAGTTACTCATGCAAGACGATTCGTCCTCAGACGCAGGTACCTTTGGAAACATCGACACGGGACGAAGAGCCGCACTGCGAAATGTCGACAAACTTGACAAGGCATTCGATAACGCAGACCTAGTTTTCGTTCTTGCGGGTGTGGGCGGCGGTACAGGGGGCGGTGCTGCACCAGTCATCTCTTATCGTGCCCGACGAAAGGGAGCTCTCGTCATCGGCTTGATCACAATCACACCTATCATAGGGAGGTATGGGGCGCAACTCGCGATCGAGAGCACTAGAAGAATGCTGAATACTTGCGACACACTGGTATTGGTGGACAACCAGGGCCTAGAACCGATTTCACCCATACTACCCCTTGGATTGAATCTGGACGCCCCTGCAAAGATGTGCTGCTCCGTTGTAGAGTCGATCACTCAAGCGTTTGCCAAGACAACCTCTATGAATGGAGGTCTGCGAAAGCTCCGGGTGATCCTTAAAGGAGCAGGGCTGTCGAGACTTGGTATCGGCGAATCCTACTCTCCTTTCGGAGTTGAGGAGGCGGTTCTGAGCGCGCTCAGAAACTCGATGCCCCTTGGACATTTGGAGTGTGCCAGGGGGATCTTCTTGGACATCATTGCTAGTGAAACCATTCAGGATTGGCATCGAGAGTCCGCGCTAGAGGCGGTCTTGCAGCGAGTGAATCCGGAAGCAGACCTGATATGCGAATGGAGGACCGAAGAAAGTCGTTCGACATCTGCTCGAGTAAGTGTGCTGGCAACTGGTGTTCCTTTCCCCTTCTCGTGGGGTGGTTACAGAAGGATCCCCCTGGAAATCTACGAGTTGGAGCCTGAATCCGGCGAAGATGAAGGGATCGGACTAGGTCTAGATCTTGAACAGCTGGAGTCGCCGTAGTTTATTTGAACCTGTAACCTAGCTTCCGTAGCTTGTTCATGACCGATGTTGGATGTCCAGAGGCGCGCACTCTCCCTGCCCTGATAGCCTGAATCAAGCTATCTGCGTCGCGGCCTTCGCATTGAACTAGGGTGTAGGCGTCGCCTATCGATTGGGGTATGTGTGAGTCACTTCCACCAACTTGTGGAAGATTGAATTTCTTCGCATCCCTCTTAGCCAACCAGTTTGAGATGTGAAAGGAAAGGGCGTCAGCATTTATCACTTCGACTGCATCCGGCTTGACAGTAAGTCGGGCAATCTTTACGCATTCGCACACTGGATCAAAGGGATGAGGAATGACAGCCACACCATCCTGTCTGTGGATTTCCCGGATAGTTTCATCGGCTGAGAGTCTAGGCGGAATTCTCTCGCGAACACCTAACCCTATTACATGACCATTACGCGATGTGACCTCGATACCCGGCAAGATGAGCACGTCGGCAAAGCTCGGAGGGTCAAAGTTATCATGCTCAGTGATGGCCAGACCGTCCAATCCTTTATCTCTAATGAGACTCGGCAGGTCTTCAACTCTCGTATGTCCATCATAGGACCTTATCGTATGAACGTGAAGGTCGAGTCTCAGAACCTGCAATATTAGCGCCTAAGCGGACAATGTCACCGAGATCTTGTGAAAGAGAGGCTTGGGCTTGCCGATTGTGTGGCTGGGCTTAAGGTCGAGTTTCCCTGCATCCGACCATCGCATCGTTGATTCATCAACTTGAAGATTCAGTTGAGTTGCGATCTGTTTCGATGTTTCCGGAAGAAATGGGGAGATCAGGATCCCTATCGATCTAACAAGTTGCGAAGCCAGATAGAGTGTGGAAGTCGTTCTTCCTCGGTCTGTCTTTATCAGATGCCATGGTTCCCTCTCGCTCAAATATTGGTTACCTCTCCGAGCGAGTTCAATGATCGCGCCCAGCGCCTCCTTCAACTGAAAGTCGTCTAAGAGCGAACCAACCCTGGAAGGAGCGTTTTCAACTTCATTCTTTATCTTCTCGTCTTTTTGCTCGAAGGTCTGAGGTTCAGGGATTCTTGATTCGAAATTCGATGCAATGAATGAAAGAGTGCGATGGACAAAGTTTCCGAGAACATCGTTCAGTTCAGCATTGATGTGTGCTTCAAAATCGCGCCAAGTAAAGTTTGCATCTCGAGCTTCAGGCCTCGTTGCAATCAAGACGTAACGCCAGTATTCTCCCGGTGCGATTTTCAGTGCTTCATCAATCCATACCCCGATCTTCTTACTTTTCGAGAATTTCTGTCCCTCAAAGAGAATGAATTCGGTCGAGGAAACTTGCCACGGGAGAACGTAATCGTCGTGAGTTGCGAGTAAGAGTGCAGGGAAGATGATCACGTGGAATGGTATATTGTCCTTTCCAATGAAGTGGACGTTTCGAGTTGTCTTATCGAACCAGAAATACTCCCAAGCGTCTGGCTTCTTAGATTTCTCAGCCCACTCAATAGATGCCGAAACGTAACCCAAGACTGCTTCAAGCCAAACATAAATTGTCTTTCCATCTGCTCCGGGAAAAGGGGCAGGTATTCCCCACTTGTTATCCCGAGTCAACGCTCTCGGCTTCAGTCCTTCCTCAATCCAGCGTAGGGAGAAGTTGCGCGCATTCTCAGGTAGTTGCCTATTGTTCTCGACGATCGCCCGAAGGCTATCGCGGAACCTTGGAAGGTCAAAGAACCAATGAGTGGATGATCTTATTGTCGGGCTGGCTCCGCAGAAGACACATCTTGATGATGCAAGTTCGAGCGGGTCCAAGACACGACCACACGAGTCGCATTGGTCTCCTCTCGCTCCCTCATATCCACAGTGGGGACAGGTTCCCTCCACAAATCGGTCGGGAAGGAATCTTTGATCTTTCTCACAGTATGGAAGGTTAACACTCTGGGTGTACACATATCCATTTTCGTAGACTTTTCTGTAGAGTTCTTGGGTGAAGCGAATGTGAACAGGGCTTTCAGTTCTGGTGTAATTGTCAAGCCGTATATGGTAGGCTTCCAGCAGCTCGCAGACTTGCTTATGGATTTCGTCGGTAAGCTGCCTTGGCGAAATACCCCTCTTTATGGCTTCAACCTCGATAGGTGTCCCATGCTCATCAGATCCCGTTACCGCGATGACTTCTTCACCCCTCAGACGAAGATACCTAGCGTAAACATCCGCGCTCAGTAGATGAATGAAGGTTCCCAGATGGGGAACGGAGTTAACGTAGGGCCACGCAGCGTTAACAATCCACTTGCCCAACTTGTCCTCGCCTCCTTCTAGGCCGAATAGTTATTCGAGAGAGTCGATGTGGTTCATTCCCCTTCAAGGCTCTCTTGATAATTCCGCTTAGTTTCGGCCCCTCCAGAATTGTCTCCAAGTCGTACCCTTGGTGTCGGCTCATTAATGTTTTCGCCTGATGAAGGGAAGCAATGAAATAGGGCGTTTGGCAGACTAGTCACGAAGCAAGAGATGAGCGAAGATTACGTGAAGCTATTGGATAGGGCGTACGCTAATCTGCCCAAGGCAGGTGGAACGGGAGAGCGGTTCGAGATACCCAAGGTTGTCGGAATAAGAATGGGAAGAAGAACAATCATCCAGAATTTCGGAGAAATCAGTAGCAGAATCAACCGGGATCCGAATCATCTGTTGAAGTTTCTGTCAAAGGAGATGGCAACGGCCGCGTCCCTAGACGGCTCCAGAGCCATCTTTCAAGGTAGATTTGATGTTGGGACTGTGACTAGGCTACTTAACATTTATTCGCAGCGATTTGTGATTTGCCCAATCTGTAGTAGACCGGATACCAAAATCGAGAAGGAAGGAAGATACCTTTTCCTCAGGTGTGAAGCCTGCGGTGCGAGATCTTCGATCCTTCCCGTGTGAGAAAGTGTTGCGAAGTGAACGAAGTATTCGTCAGGGTTTTCAAGGACGCCAAGTACACCCTTGTAGCTGTCTGCGATACCGAGTTGCTCGGCGAGACTTTTCGAGAAGGAAAATTGAAACTCGAGGTAAAAGCGGATTTCTATAAGGGTGTCCAGACAAGCATTTCTGAAGCTCTCGGGGCCGTCAATGATGCTGACATAGCCAATTTGGTTGGACCAGAAATCGTGGCGGCCGCTGTTGAACAAGGCCTCGTGGATCGGTCCGCCATCATTAGGATAGCGGGGATCCCGCATGTTCAAATCGTGAAAATGTAACTGAAGGTAGCCTGACCTTGTCTCTCTCGGCAATCATTTTCTTATATTCTTAATTAGGCTAGGGCAACTATCTGCGCAACTCAATCTGGGGTGGAACTGTGGGAAAGAAGAAGGTCCTCAGTGAAGGGGAACTGAGGGAAATGGTCATGCCTGGCGAAGGGCAACTGCTTGGGATTGTTAGCCAGATGTTGGGCTACGATAGACTCATGGTCAAATGTACTGACGGTCACGAGAGAGTATGTCGCATTAGGGGAAAGATGAAGCGAAGAGTCTGGATCAAGGTGGGTGATGTTGTCTTGGTCGCCCCTTGGGATTTCCAAGTTGACAGTAGAGGCGACATACTGTGGAGATACACGGAGAGTCAGTCAGGTTGGTTACGTAGCCAAGGCCACCTCAATCTTTGAGCTCTTGAAGATGACTGAACGATGAGAGGAGTGGAGTCAGCAGCTGAGCGCAAGCTCCGTAGGAAGGTAGCTCGCTACGAAGTAAAACAGCTGATGAAAGAAAAACGTAGCGAGGAGATGGAAGCTC
The DNA here is from genome assembly GCA_964598845.1 of uncultured Candidatus Bathyarchaeia archaeon. Classification (GTDB taxonomy): domain Archaea; phylum Thermoproteota; class Bathyarchaeia; order 40CM-2-53-6; family 40CM-2-53-6; genus FEN-987. The sequence goes on along the minus strand of CAZRDM010000002.1, from coordinate 102,085 downwards.
TCGAAGAAGTCTTCGACAAGTCAACGCTCATGATTGTCTACCGAATGCTGAATCGCGGCTACATCAAGAACATCTTCGGCGTGGCTCGTTCAGGTAAGGAATCAAGGATATACTGGTGTGTCGATCGTCGGGATGAACCTGTTGCAATGAAGATCTATCTGACCACATCGGCAGAATTCAAGAAAGGTAGACTGATGTACATTCAAGGAGATGAAAGATTCAAGGAGACGAGGAAGGACACACGTTCCCTCGTGAAGCTCTGGGCTCTGAAGGAATTCAGGAACTTGAAGCAAGCCCAGCAGGCGGGCGTTCATGTGCCTGCCCCTATCCGAGTTGACGGTAACGTGCTATTGATGGAGTTCATTGGGAGAGAGGGCATTCCAGCTCCACTCCTGAAAGAAATTACTCTCAACGATCCCGATATTGTCTATGCCCGGATCATAGAGGCGACTAAGCGACTGTATCTGAAGGCCAAGTTGGTTCACGGAGATCTAAGCGAGTACAACATTATGATGCTCGATTCAAATCCCGTCTTTTTTGATTTGGCGCAAGCCGTTCCACCGGAACATCCCATGGCTCAAGTGTTCTTGGAGAGGGACCTGAATCATATCAATGAGTACTTCTCGAAATTGGGCGTAAATGTCAAGCCCATTGAAGGGTTGATTCCATCGGTGACAAGCGAGAATGGAAACGAAAGTTAGCCTAACCATCCCCTTGGAGCGGGTCGGTGTTCTCATCGGAAAAGATGGCTTCACCAAGAGCAGGATTGAGCAGGCCTTCAGGACGCGTCTGATGATTCAAAGCGAAACTGGAGTCGTAGAAATTCTCCCAAAGGATGATTCTGAAGACCCTACCACAGTGCTTCGTGTGCGAGATGTAGTGCGTGCGATTGCGCGCGGTTTTTCTCCGGAACGAGCGTTCAAGTTGGTTGAGGAGGACATTGTTCTCGATGTAATTGATCTGCGAGAAATGTTCGGCAGAAACGAAGCTAACATTGCCAGATTAAAGGGTCGAGTGATTGGACGTGAAGGAAAGATCCGGAGGCTAATAGAGGAGATGACAGACGCGAAGGTTTCTGTGTACGGACACACAATTGCGATGCTTGGAGAATACGAAACCGTAACTGCTGCAAGAGAAGCAATAGAACTGCTTCTGAAAGGCAAACAACATTCTACTGTGTACAAACTGCTTAGAAAGATAAAGAGCGAGAGCAAGAAGAGACGAACCCTTGAGCTTTGGCAGAAGCCACCAACGTGAGACGAACTTCACATCATCAGCTTTATCCTGCACCTATGATAGCTTAGGCGAACGCTGATGTCCCTGCAAGAGGTATTTCAAGAAATATCGGCGGCGGATTTCTTCTATCGAAACAGAGACATCGCGGGTTTCACGAACCCTACTCGAGCCATATACTCAACGGTGCGTGAACTTGTTGAGAATTCACTTGATGCTTGTGAGACTAGGGGCATCCCGCCCGATATCTACCTCCGAATATCGCATGAATCTGGGCCCACGGATGGACCGGGAGTATATCACGTTCATATCGAAGACAACGGCATAGGAATACCTCACGATATTATTCCCTCCGCCTTCGGTCAGGTTCTCTTCGGATCCAAGTACAAGCTCCGACAGACCCGCGGTACGTTTGGATTGGGCGGAAAGATGGCAATACTCTACGGTCAAATCACTACTCATGGTTCAGCGAGGATCATTTCCAGCACAGGACGCAACAAGATGCACGGATACGAGTTGATGATTGATATTCAGAAGAACAAGCCTGTTGTCCTAAAGCATAAGGCTCATCCGAACGAGGAACATTGGCGCGGTACCGTCATCGACTTCTCAACCGAAGCAGATTACACTCGTGCCATGTCAAAGATTCTTGATTACCTGATGGAGACAGCCATCGCGGCTCCATATGCAACGATAACCTACGTTGATCCGAGAGGCAGGCTGTACAGGTTTCATAGAGCAACAACACAGATGCCGAAACCTCCCCAGCAAACGCTACCTCACCCGTATGGCGTTGATGTTGAGACGATGAAACGCCTAATCGAGATCACCCAAGAACGAACTATGCTGGCCTTCATGGTTACACATTTCCACAGAGTCGGTAGGACCATAGCAAAATCCTTCTTGGATTACACTAATGTTCAAGCTAGAAAGAATCCGAAGAAACTCACACCGGATGAGATTGTTCGACTGGTCAACGCGATGAAGGGATACAAGTTCCTTGCCCCCGACGCCAGTTGTCTATCGCCCCTAGGAGAAGAATTGCTTGAGGCGGGAATCAAGAAGGAACTTTCCCCCGAGTTTGTAGCTGTCTATCAACGGAAACCATCGGCATATTCCGGATTCCCGTTCATCGTCGAAGTCGGCATAGCTTATGGAGGGCAAATAGAGTCCGGAGGCGGAATCAAGCTTTTCAGGTTCGCAAACAAGATTCCATTACTCTTCGATGAGGCCAGCGATGTCTCTTGGAAAGTTGTGAATACTCAGATCGATTGGCGACATTACAAAGCATCCCCAGACATGCCAATCGCAGTTTTCGTTCACATATGTTCAACAAAGGTCCCCTACAAAACTGTCGGGAAGGAGTTCATCGCTGACCGGCCTGATGTAGAGAGGGAGATACTAAACGCAGTCCGAGAGATCGCACGTCGGCTCTCCCTATTTCTCTCTAAAAAGGTTCACTTGGCGCAACAACGACGTAGACTAGATGTTTTTGAGAAATATCTTCCAAAGATCGCATCCTTCTCTTCGAAGCTGGCAAGGAAAGCCAAGGCACCAGACATTTCCCCGTTACTCAGGAGTGTTTTGAGTCATGAGGAAGAAGAGCAAGACAGCGAGTCGGATTGAACAGAAGAAACAGTCTGTTCTATCCAGTCTCAAACACTTAGGCGAGACTCTCTATTCTCAACTCTCTCAGAGACAGTGGCCTTGGGTCAAGATGCCGAGCCGCTCATTGAACAATATCTGCTACGATCAGAAGACTCGACAATATGTGCTCGGAGATCGCAACGTCCGACGGAGTGCGCGAAACGTCAGGCACATCCGTCCCCTAACACAGCTTGTCTGGACGGGATCCTTCGTCGATCAACTCACGAGGGAAGGCAAGACGTCAACGCTCCGAGATGTCTTCTACTCGGCCCAGGCCTACGAGATGAGTTTCGCTGACCAAGCCGAGAGCGACGACATAATCACCGATCTAGAGACGGTCCTTGAACACGCCAGAGAAGATTTCAACGTCTTCCCCGAGGAACGGAGCGCGATATTTGGAGATCTGACTATCGAATACACTGTCCGTGGCTATGAAGGAAAGAAACTCAATCTGTCCTCGCACCCAGACGGAATGATGATTGGCCCCGCCCTCACAAACTCGGAGTTTGTGGGATGCAAGGCAGACAAGGTCATCGTCATCGAGAAGGGCGGCCTTTTCACTCGCTTCATTGAGGAAAGAGTCCACCAAAAGTATAAGGCCCTGTTGATCCACACGGCAGGTCAGGCGCCTCGTGCTACTAGAGCCCTTATCCGAAGGCTGAGTCAAGAGCTGGGTCTTACTGTTTACATTTTCTGCGACGCAGATCCGTGGGGAATGCACATCGCCAACGTAATTATTTCCGGCTCTGCGAATGCTGCTCATCTCAGAGAGCTCAACACACCCGACGCTAAGTGGGCTGGTGTCTGGGCTTCTGATATCGTGGAGTACAAGCTGCCCAGTGACCCACTTACTGAGCTTGACATCAAGAGGCTCTACGAGCTTCAGAAGGATCCGAGATACGAAGGTAAACTCTGGAAGCGTGAAATCGAAACATTCCTGAAAGTAGAACGCAAGTCAGAGCAGGAGGCTTTTAGTCGTTACGGACTAGCTTACATTGTAGACAAGTATCTCCCCGCTAAACTTAGGGAAATTGGCTGACCTCGCCACAGTATCTGCCAATCGGCTGATCAATCTGCGAGGCAGCGCGCGATTGCCAGAGAGTAAGAGCATCCCACGACCAGTATGGTACATTGGCCTAACGAGTCTTTTTGCCGATGTTAGTAGTGAGATGGTGTTCGGAATTCTGCCGACATTCATGGCATTCGTATTGGGGCTGAACATGGTTTCAATAGGGGGAGTTGAAGGTGCAGCCGCCGCAACAACAAGTCTGCTCATGGTTGCCTCGGGATGGCTGTCGGATAGAGTGCATCGCAGAAAACCAATCGCAATAATCGGCTATACTCTCTCTGCTCTAAGCAAACCATTCTTCGCGATGGCCACAAGTCTTGCCGATGTCTTCATAGTCCGTGTCCTCGACCGTATTGGCAAAGGTACGAGGACCGCACCTAAAGATGCCTTAATCGCAGATTTCGCCAATTCAACAATATTGGGCAAAGTCTACGGTTTGACAAGATCCATGGACACGGTCGGAGCAATTCTGGGACCCATTGTTGCATTGACACTTTCGGTGGTTATTACGTCCAAAACCTACTATACCACGATCTTCTTGCTGTCACTGATTCCGGGACTTCTTGCGACAATCCCTCTTGGGCTCGGCGTGAAGGAGACTGGAAAGCCGAAGATGACGACAAAGCGAACAATCTTCGGTTCTGTGGACTTCGCAATGAAGTTCAAGTTGTACACCATCATAGTACTGTTGTTCTCAATAGCAAATTTCAGCTACGCTTTCTTTCTCTTGAGGGCGACATCACTAGGTGTTCCACCAACCTTTACAGTAGGTCTTTACCTAGTTTTCAATGTGACCTACGCACTAGCCGCCTATCCTTTTGGTTTGCTCGGTGATCGGGCGAATAAGCTTTGGATCATTGTGAGCGGCTACTTCACTTTCGGCCTAACGATGGTAGGTTTCGCGATGGCACGTTCAGTAGTTTGGGTGGTGCCTCTATTTGTTGCATATGGGGTCTCTTACGCTATCGTTGACACGCTTCAGAGAGCGGTGATCCCTGAATTGATCCCATCAGAAGTCCGCGGCACAGCCTTCGGCATGTTACACACGGCAATCGGAATCGCCTCATTGCCAGCCGGACTTATTGCTGGAGCTCTTTGGGAATTCTTTGGGGCTCACACGCCGTTCCTAATGAGCGCGGTTCTCTCGTTGCTGGCCGGCTTATCGCTTGGGGTCCTAGTCAAGAAAGGACGCTAAGGCGTCCCCAGTAATCTTCTCTGATGAGTCTTCACAAGAACTCCATCATCTGAGATCTCATATGGGATCCACGTTGTCAGATGCCTTGCGCCTACCATCTTTAGAACCCGGAGAGAGCGAGCGATTCCTTCGTAGCTTTCCTCAACCCTGAGTTCTATCACACCGTCGACGACATCCTGTGCAGATGCAACATACGCGACATGGAAGGCTTTTCTGTTCATAGTAATCAGACACATGCATTTTGCTTGGCGCGCGCGAGCGACAAGGACGCGGAGAAACTCAAGAGCTGAGCGGATACCTCTCTTGCGAATCAAGGTGTTGAAGGAGTCTAGAATCATCAGCGAAACAGCCCTTTTGGTCATTACATCCGACAGAGCGATGCTGATTGCTGAGAGGTTCTCGGGATCAACTATGTAAGGTTCCTCACTCTCTACTCCGACAGTCTTTGAGTAGCAGTCGATGATGATGAGCGAGGACCAATCGACTCTTTCCTCCCTGAAACGGGATAGTGTCAGTTGTCGAATATTTGCCGGGAAATTGTCCAGAGTTATGTAGATGATCGACCTCCGAGCTTGCATTTGTGTGCTGACAAAATGGGTTAGGAGGTTTTCCTCTCCTGCTCCGGGATCGCTCAGGACCAAGACAGTGCAACTCGCGGGAAGACCGTTGGTTAGAATCCCATCCAGAATATCAAGTCCAGTTTTAGTCGTCAGCGCATGAACTCCAATAGAGCTCGCTAAGTCCGGCCGACCGAACTCTGGTGCTACTACCTCTCCTAGGGCAAGTTGCTTTGATATGGCATCTTGGATCTCCTTGTCTCTTTCCATCGCAAAAGAATATACTTCGCTTTTCTTCAGAATTCCCAGTTCAACGAGGTCTTCGAGTTCACGTTGGACCTCCGTCGAGCTTCGCCCGATCCTCTTGGCGAGCTCCTCCGGTGTGTCTGCTAACTTGGCGTTGTTATGAAAGAGGGTCAGAAGGTCGGCCTTAACATCAGTATCTAAGAGCCGCTCGAAGAGCTTCATTGAGCGCTTCATGTCAGGCCGTACCTCGCCTAGCAACGCTTCTAGTAGTGTGACGTGGGGGGCGTTGTCGAGCATACTTTAATGTGCTGGGAATTCGTGTTCGGTAGTAACGCGTTTGAATCTAAACGAGGACTGCGCCGTGCGTGTTTCTGAGAATCCCGTGTTGACCACGAGCCGGGACCCCCAAGAGATATGACCATTTGCAGCAGAGTCAAATGCGAGTAGAGTGGCTGCAATCTCGTAGGTTCTTCTTTGACTGACTATCGATGGAGACCTCTGCGTCTGGGAGCATATATCGCAAACACGCCTTTCCACATCGAATCGTAAAGTCTACTCATCGTTTCGATGAAACGTGTGCTGTTAGTCCAAAATCCTACGTCGGCTCCGACATCTTTACTGTTGTCGTCTGGAAGTCGTTCGTATAGCATCAACTCCCTTTGGTCAAGGATCATGATTCCTGCTGGGCCTAGGGCTTCAGAGTAGCGAAGTTCCGAAACGGGAACTAGTTTTCTGGCACCCTCTGTATTTTCACTAGTGATGGGAGCAATGATTCGGATCTTACTGCCACGAGCTTTGGCTTGTCTAAGTTGTTCCAAGTGAAAATCCGCTAACGCTTGGATTCCACGTTCGGTCGTCCAAATCTCCACACTCCGATCGGAAGATGAGATCATCTCGTTGAGTTTCTCAGTTACCTCCACTCTGCCCTTGAAGATTCTAAGCTCATCGGGAGGTATTCCCTTGCGCAGAGCTTCGATGCGGCTTTCAGCTGGCGTGGCTGAGTTCCACATCTCCTCAAAGTAAGCTTGAAGGTTCCTTATGAAGGCCCGACTGTTAATCCAAAGCGCGACTTCCTCGCCTGTACGTGGAGTCTCATCAGCCGTCGTTATTTCGAACAGAGCCTCATTGTCATCAATGATCGAGACCCTCGGAATTGGCTTAGCCTTCAGGTCGAGGTGTCTGACCTCAAAGGTCTCTTGAAGTTTCTCCACAACATCCAAATTGGATCTTGTTATCGCTGTGATTACTCTGACTCTCAAACCCAAACTCGCGCCATGTGCCAACAAATCGAAAAGTCCGGAAGTATCTGCACGCAGAAGTTCGGAGGACGAAAGGACACCCATCACCGATTTCTCCGCCTTCGCATACATGCTCTGGAGCCTTTGCTCTATTCGGAGTCGCCCTTCAACAACCTGAAATCGCTCAAGCTCTCGTGCAAAGGGCTCGACACGTATCTCCTCAAACTGGCGACGGAGGGTTTCGCCCCGCTGTTCAAGAAGTCTTAGCTTGGCCTTTCTCTCGTCGATAAGGACCTGTAAGCACTTGTCAAAGGGGACGGACTGAAATCGAACCGGTCTCTCTAACGTGGCTTCTACAAGACCTCGACGCTGCAGGTTCCTTATGGTCCTGTATGTTTCGGTCCGGTTAATCTGAACTGCCCGGGCCACCTCGCTTGCTTTCGAGGGGCCTGTCTTCGCCAAGAATACGAGGACCCGGGCCTCGTTTCTTGTGATCCCATATTCCTGCAACTCCGCGACAACGTCACTTGCCGCCTGTACCTGAACTGAACTGGAACGACTCACTGGATTGTCTTCCTGGTCCTATGTCTGGTAGGAAAGCGACAGAGCTCAATATAAACAGAAGCCGTCAAACCGTTGCGGCTGGTTCATCTATTTCCATGCGACTGAGATGACCAGAAAACCGAGAAAGACCCCGACGAAATTTGAGGGTGAATCGTGGGGCTTCCCACAATCAAGATGTTCCGTCAAGGCCGCGTGATAGGCGAGGTTATCGGCTACATCCCAAGTTCCAGACTAAGGGCTGAACTGGACAGGATCATTCAGAGTCACAGGGAATGCCTTCTGAGCAGTTCTCCGATTCGCGCCTGATTCTAATCGCAGCTTAAGTTTTCCGTTCTCACATCAGGCCAGTCTGTACTTTCGTGTAGGTTCTCTCGATTCCATACGGTTTGAAGGCTGTTCCGCTTCCGGTGTAGAATTTGAGGAACCACTCCACCCAGTGAAGTCGAAGCGATTGCATGAAGACGAAGGCGGTTTCCAGTATCAGTATGAGGATAGTGGTCAGTGCCGCGAACAGAACCCAACCAATCGCGCTTCCCATTAGGTTACCCCAGGCGGTGAAGAATGCCAAGACTCCCAAAAATAGGCGAAGGAATACATCGTCGATCAACTTCATCGCAAGTATTCGAACGTAGGATATCGTGTGGGAGAGCGACGCTAACATGGATTCAAAAGCGTGCATTAACCCCATTCCGCCTTCCGCCCAGAGCTTCAAGGCCATCATCGCTATCAGCGGAACGCCCATGCGTAGAAAGATGTCGGTTGCACTTCGTGGGTCGAAGAGGTAGTTGGGAAATCTGAGTCCATACTGTAGGAGCGTTATGCCGAATGCTCCGTAGAACCAGATCCAGACAACAGGGCCTGAGATCAATTCGCGGTATTCCTTGGCGTAGACTTGGTTGAATACGTTCAGGAGAAGTCCGGACAGTATGTGGATGACTCCGATAGTTATGGATAGTCTGAGCATAAGTCGAATATTCTCAAAGGGTTCAAACCATAAAGGTCCATGTAGGCCGGTTATCAGCTCGAACCATTCTGGATTCCCAAAAACAGTCCCGTAGAGAAAACCAACGATGAATGCTGATCCTCCGCTGAGTATAAGCAGGGGCGAACCTTGAACGACCATGTTGAAAACTCCGCCCAATCCGCCGAAGGCGGTGTCTTGGATCACTAGCCCGCGTTTCTTGTAGAGGTAAATTAAGCTGGAGATCAGCATTACGACAAGGCCGTTCCCTACGTCTCCAAACATGAAACCGAAGAAAATCGGGTAAGTCACGAGCCAAAGAACCGTCGGATCAACCTCATCACTCTTCGGAATCCCGAAGCCCACGGTGAGTTTCTCGAATATCGAGAGAGTTGGAAGCTTCGGATTCTGCAGGCTTGTTGGTGCATGTGTACTCGACCAATCCTTCATAATGACTTCGTCTGCACATATTTCCTTGAGCTCAGATCGGATACGGCTGACCTTCGAGGAGGGCATCCATCCTTCGATCATGTACGTGGATTCGGTCTTCCCGCAGAACCCCTTCGCCTGTTCGAAGGCCCGTTCAGCTGCAATGACCTCGCGCTGAACAAGCAGGTACTCCCCCTCGACACGGCTTATTTCGGCGAGTTTCTCACGGAGTTGACTCAGACGTTTCTTCGCTTCTTCAATCCTACTTGTTGCTTCATATGCTAGGCGTTTGCTTCTGAGAGCTGCTTTTAGCTTCAAACCCAAAGTCTGAGTGATGGCGTCTGCGACTGCTCCTTCGTCTCGTTTTCCACGCATAATCCTTGCGACGTTGTCTGTAATGTCCTTGACTACAGCGTCTTCTAGAGCCTTTGCTTGTATTAGGTCACCGAGAGGTCCTGCCACTTCTATTTCGGATGGCTTGAGCGTTTGAAAGATGCTGGCAACTATCTCCTCTAGCCTGTGCCTGCCTTCAGGCGAGCTCACATTCTCAATCTTTGCGATGTCTTCAATGCTAAGCTTCAACTGTTGCTCGGCGTATGTGATGAGGGATTCCAGAGCTTGAGCCTCGTTGGTAGTTGAGGTGACTTGCTGCTCGATCTCTGCGGCCTTTTTCTCGACCTCAACTGTCTTCTCGTCCGAGATGCGCAGCTCCACGGGGACAGGCGTCGGAGGCAACGAATCCAGTGTGAGTGTGCTGACTAACGAACTAATTTTCGATTCGAGAGTCGTTAGTCGATAAAGCCTCTCTGAAACAGGGGCGGGCCTGACTCCTCCTCCGTATCCTTTGATCATCTCCTTTACGTCGAGTAGCTCGATTGCATTCTGCTCGCGAAGATAGAGCATGGCATCTTCAAAGTTCCTTTGCGGTACAATTATTTCGACTCGTCTCATCCTCGCGGGTAAGAGCAATTCTAGTCCTCCCCTTAGCAGCCTGAAGCTTGATCAGATATATTCGGTCCGTTCCCTCTCACGTTTTCTTCGCTTTTGTTTCTGTGTAAGTAGTCGTTTTAGTCTGTCCGTAATCGCGTCGTATATAGCTGGCAGCTCCCAGCCGCCTTCAGAGTACGTGTACGTGTCCTTGGAGGTTCTGATGTGCACCGTCACCTCATATCGACCTCGCTCTTTGCCGGGTCTACTGAACTTGGCCTTAACCACCGACCTTGCTTCGAGGATGTCGGGAAAGCTTCGGTGTAGTTGATTAATCGTTCGCTTGAATTTCGTTTTCGTGGCTTCGGCCTCGAATGGGTCTTCAGGAAGCCCAACCATGAACATTGGGACTTCAGGTTCAGGCTCTGGTTCCGCGAGTAGCGTCATAAAATCTCTGTAGGTCGCTATCCCTTGAAGCTCGTCCCATTGCGTGACGAGAATGTAGGTCTTTCCCCCGTCTAGCATCTTATCCAACGCCTGTTTTGCCTCTATTTCCGGTGCGCAGGTCAGGGGTGTCGGGTCCATGGCATCACGGACAGCAAAGTCGAAACTTCGTCGTATCTCAGGTTTCATAGACCTGCTACCTACACGTTCCTGTGGAGGGATTCGAGAAACAATATCGATGGAAGTTATGATGCCAGTTACATGCCCATTGCTCATAACCGGCAGGTGATCGATTCTTTTTCTTGCCATGATGTCCTTGGCCTTCGCAACCGAAGCCCCTGCTTCGACCGTGATCGGGTTCTTTGTAGTGATTGACGATATCCTCAGGTCGCGATCGATCTTTCCTCTTAGCTCTTGGAGTAGGCTCACAGAGTTTATTTGACCCACGATCCTGCGTCCGTCGGTTACAGGAACGGCTCGTATTCTGTAATCGGCCATCAGTCTCGCAGCCAAGCCGACCGATGCTTCTCTGGAAAGTACCGGGGCATAGGACATCAGGGCCGACGGCTTCGTAGCTTCAACGTTAGCGGTCTTCAAAACGTCTCTGGCAGAGATAATCCCGCAACGGGAGCCCTCTGGCAAGAAAGCTTCGTATGCCCCACCTTCCTTAAGCATACCTATGATCTTCGATACATTGCTCTCAGGCGGCATCTCCAGCAGTCTTGAGATGAATGAATCTATGGGCTTGTTCCTCAGTTCCTCCGCGAACTTCGGGAGACTTGGAAGGGACAAGAGCAGAATTCATCCTATGTAAGCAATGGACAAGAGGGCTTTACAACGCACACTCTCGCAAATAAGTTCGTACGTCTATCTCTTGAGATATTTTCCCACCATTACGAGGTCAGAATGGACCTCATACCCGTTTGCTTTGAAAAATTCAATCGACTTCGTGTTCCACTGGTAAACTTGTGCGTTGATCTTGGGGGCCCCTTTCTCTGCTAAACGTGCCTCTAACTCTCGGAGAAGCGAGCTGCCAACACCTTTCCGCTGGTGGTTCGGCCTTACAGCGAGATGGTTGATCCAGCCGCGTCTTCCATCCCATGCACCGAGTACAACCCCCACTATCTCACCTTCATCCTCAGCGATCAGGAACAGGTCAGGGTCCCGTTGCAGTTTCAGTTTGAGGCCCTCGAGCTCGTCTCCCGGGCGCAGGAGCAAACCAGCGTCTTTCCAGAGCGTCAATACTCTGTCATAATCCTGAAGTTGAAAACGGCGGATGCGCATATGGCATGACACCGAATGGCAGAATGTCTGAGAGTGTGGGCCTGCTTGAAGAATATTCTCAAGCTGTTCAACCGGAGTCATTGCGTACCCTTTTGGGCTTCTTCCTGAATTATGCGGACGCGTGTCGTCACCGTAAGTGGAACGAAATTCTTCCGTGCTCAACACACACCCCAATCGATTGAGAGACATGAAAAATAGAACGCGAAACGGACGGAGCGTATTGACGACAGATTTATTAGAGAGCTAGTGAGCCGACGTAAGCTTCAAGGTCTACGAGCGCGATGGCGAACTCTCTCAAGCGCTTCAAGAAAGACTCGCTGCAACTTCTTTCAGTGATTGTCACGCTCGTAGTCATCATTCTTCAGTAGCTCGTTTTCGAACTGAATCGGTTCGAAGGCGGGTCTGGATTCTAAAGGAGTGAAAATCCAAACATTGGGCAAGATGTCTGGCGCGCAGGCTCTCATTGAAACCCTGCAAAGAGAAGGAGTAGAAGTTGTCTTTGGGCTTCCAGGTGGAGCCAACATTCCTATCTACGACGTCCTCTACGACTACCAAAACCTAGGATACACCCCGCCAGATTACAGAGGGATACGACACATCTTAGTGCGGCACGAACAGTCGGCAGCCCACATGGCTGATGGCTTTGCGCGCGTCTCTGGGAAAGCCGGAGTATGTATCGCAACTTCGGGCCCTGGAGCGACGAATCTGATGACCGGCCTAGCAACCGCATACATGGATTCGTCGCCAGTCGTCGCGATAACGGGACAAGTTCCATCCTTCGTAATCGGGTCAGACGCATTTCAAGAGACAGATGTGATTGGAATGGCGACCTCGGTAACAAAGTATACCTTTCAACCACTGCGCGTGCGAGAAATACCCTACGCGATCAAGGCAGCTTTCTACCTAGCGGTGGCTCGACGTCCGCAGCCAGTCTTAGTAGATATTCCCAAAGACGTTCAGCAAGGCGAGGACGACGTCGAATTCCCAGACCATATTGATTTCCCGAACTATCAGCCGTTACCTGATCCTGATCCGACAATAATCAAGACTATTGCTCGTACAATGCTTGGCGCGCAGCGTCCGATCATACTTGCTGGCGGGGGTGTGAAGATCGCGAACGCATATCATGAGCTCCAAGCGCTGGCCGAACTCATAGTCGCACCGGTCGCAACCTCTTTCATGGGTAAGGGAGCATTCCCGGAGAACCATCCACTGGCTCTTGGCTGCATGGGAATGCACGGCTCCGAGCGAACAAACAAGATAATTCCAGAATGCGATGTGCTCTTCGCCATAGGTTCGAGATTTTCCGACAGAACCACCGGCAAAATGGAGAAGTTCGCTCCAAATACAAAGGTCATTCACATCGATGCGGACAGAGCAGAGATCGGCAAGAACTACAAAGCCCCAGTAGTTTCACTGGTAGCCGACGCCAAGAAGGCATTGCAGGCGCTGATAGGTGAAGTCCAAGTCGAGTTGATGGGGCAACACCGCGAGGCATGGGTCAAACGTGTCCAAGAAGTGATGGTAATGGCAGGCACCGAATTTGACGGCAATGGCTCGCGCCTGAGTGGAGCGGAGACAGTCAAGATGATTCGGCGATTCATACCGTCCAAGGCGATAGTAACCACGGAGGTGGGTCAACATCAGATGTGGTGCGAGCAGCACTTCCAAGTGATCGAACCAGGAACATTCTTTAGTTCAGGAGGTTTGGGAACGATGGGTTTCGGATTCCCAGCAGCGCTCGGCGCCAAAGTCGCACGACCGGAGGTTCCAGTTATTGACATAGCTGGCGACGGAAGCTTCCGAATGACGGAAAACTCCCTCGCCACCAGCGTCGAGGAACAGATTCCCGTCACCGTGATCATATTAAACAACAGTATGCTGGGGATGGTCGCGCAATGGCAGCGATTTTTCTACAATCGACGATATTCAGGTGTCCAGCTGGGTCGATCACCCGATTTCGTGAAACTGGCCCAGGCCTATGGGGCTGAAGGCGTTCGCGTCGACACCATTCCGGAGCTGGAGGCCGCCGTCAACAGGGCAATACGTTCCCCAGTCACAACAGTAATCGACGTTCCAATATCACCCGAAGAAAACGTCCTTCCAATGCTCCCGCCGGGCGCTGGAATTAGGGAGATGATTGTCGGATGAGTCAGGATACGCAACTTCGCATCATATCCGCACTGGTCGAACACAAACCGGGAGTGTTATTTCGGATCACCAACCTCATTCGTAGGAAATCCTTCAACATTGAGAGCATTGCAGTCGGCCCAGCTGAAACTCCGGGCTGCGCAAGAATGACATTCACAATGTTCTCAGACTACAATCGATTCGATCAGGTGTTGAAGAACATCGATAGACTGATCGATGTCCGAAGTGTCTCGCCACTAGAAGAAAGGAGTGCAACCATACGTGAACTGGCCCTCATCAAGTTCTCACCAGGGTTTCCCGCAATGAGACCCGAGATAATGAACTACATTGAGACGTTTCGTGGCAATATCGTGGACGTATCTCCAGATACCTTAACGGTCGAGGTCTCCGGCGATCCGGACAAGATCAACGCTTTCATCAAACTTGCTGGAAACTTTGGACTCAAGGAGGTGGCGAGGACAGGCGCCGTAGCTCTATCTCGCGAAATCGTCCCATCGGAGAGTGCCGCGAAATGGTGAAGGTATACTACGATAATGATATTGATGAGGCCCCGATTCGTCAAGCCAAGGTCGCCGTTATCGGTTACGGAAGTCAAGGCCGAGCCCAAGCCCTGAACCTGCGAGACTCTGGCGCCGAAATCCTTGTGGGGCTCCGTCGAGAAGGCAATTCTTGGCAGCTAGCAATGAGTGATGGCTTTCAACCCCTCGCGATCGCCGACGCAGCTGCCCAAGCAGACACGATCTTGCTGTTAATTCCGGATCCGCAGCAACCCTCTGTCTACAAGTCGGATATCGAGCCGCATCTCGAAACGGGTAAAGCATTGAGTTTCTCTCATGGATACAACATACACTTCCGAGATATTGTTCCTCCCAAGAACGTAGATGTAATCATGGTGGCGCCTAAGAGCCCAGGGCAGCGACTGCGCGAACTCTACATCAATGGCTTCGGCGTCCCAGCCTTGTTCGCTGTCCATGAAAACGCCTCAGGACAAGCGCGTGAACTCGTCTTGGCGCTCTGCAAGGGAATCGGTTGCTCTCGAGCGGGTGTCATTGAAACCACATTCAAAGACGAGACTGAATCCGACCTGTTCGGGGAGCAAGCAGTCCTTGTGGGCGGTTTGATGTGTCTCATTCTTGAAGGATACGAGACGCTGGTAGATGCCGGATATTCCCCTGAACTCGCATACTACGAAACCTGCAACGAGATGAAGCTCATAATGGACCTAGTCTACCAATATGGATTCGTGGGGATGTTACGTCGAGTTTCAGACACCGCGAAGTTCGGCGGTCTGACTGTGGGACCAAAAGTGGTCGATCGGAAAGTCCGCCAGAACATGAGGAGAGTTTTGAGAAACATCCAATCCGGAAAGTTCGCGAAGTCTTGGACCAGAGAGCCCGCGAAGGCTTCCGAGCAACTCAAGCAGATGATGGGAAAACTCGAGCAACATTCCATAGAAAAAGTCGGCGCGGAAATCAGGAGATGGTCCGGCCTTCAGAAGTAGGAGGACCATCTACGACCTATTCTATTGCACTTGTCGAAGGCGATGGAATCGGCCCTGAGCAGGCAGCAGCAACAAGAGACGTTCTGAACCGGGTTGGCAGTGCCTTTGCCGTATCGTTGGATTTGATTCCGGTCGAAGCGGGGGACCGGGCGTTGAAAAGTCGCGGCGAAGCATTACCTGAGGATAGCCTGCGAACAATCCGCAAAAGCGATTGTTGCCTGAAAGGCCCCGTTGGAGAATCAGCCTACGATGTCATTGTCCGTCTGAGGCAAGAACTGGACCTGTACGCTAATGTTCGCCCTGCGAAATCGCTTCCAAATGTTCCCAGTATCAGTTCGCAAATAGACCTTGTGATCGTCAGGGAGAACTCTGAAGATCTGTATTCGGGCCTAGAAGAGGGCGACGACCAAAGGGCTACTGCAACACGCGTGATCACCAGAAGAGCCTCCTATCGGATTGCAAAGTACGCTTTCGAGCTGGCCCGTCAACGAAGGATGCGAGTAACTGCAATACACAAAGCAAACGTAATGAAGAAAACAGATGGACTCTTCCTGTCAGTCTGCAAAGAGGTCGCCGCATCGTACAGCGACATCCACCTCTCAGACATGCTTGTCGATGCTGCTGCAATGAATCTAATTCGAAATCCTGAGGAATTCGATGTTATTGTAACCACCAATATGTTCGGCGACATTCTTTCGGATGAGGCGGCGCAAGTTGTTGGGGGGCTGGGACTTGCACCTTCAGCGAACATCGGCGAAAGTTATGCCATCTTTGAACCTGTACACGGGTGCGCACCGGATATCGCGGGTAAGGGCATCGCAAATCCCACATCCCTGATCCTCTCAGCGGCAATGATGCTTGATTGGCTGAGTGCAAAGAAACACGATCAGAACGGAGCGAAGGCCTCCCATGCAATCCGCATCGCAGTGGAAGCCTGCTTAGCGGCCGGAGAGGTGACTCCTGATCTTGGAGGTAGACTAAGCACTTCGGAGATGGGGGAGGCAATCTCAAGCCGAATTTCGGCAAAGTGATCGTCAATGGACGAAATGACCGTTCGGATCTTTGACACCACGTTAAGAGACGGAGAACAAACTCCCGGGGTCTCTCTGACTCCGGAGGAGAAGGTTCGAATCGCACAACAACTTGACAAGCTAGGCGTTGACGCGATAGAAGCAGGTTTCCCGATAGCCTCAAACGGAGAACAGGAAGCCGTTTCAGCTGTGGCAAAGGCAGGCCTATCATGCGAAGTCGTAGGCTTAGCTCGGGCGAATAAGATCGACATTGATGCCGCCATAAGCTCAAATGTGAACTGTGTGCACGTCTTCATCGCGACCTCGGACATACACCTTGAACACAAACTGAAACTGAGCCGTCAGCAGGTCCTCGAACGAATAACGGATTCAGTCTCCTATGCAAAATCGCATGGCGTGAAGGTTGAGTTCTCTGCTGAAGATGCTACCCGAACTGAGAAGAGTTTTCTCAGAGAGGCCTACGAGACTGCCAAAAGCGCAGGCGCCGATCGCGTCAATATCCCAGACACGGTAGGAATTTCGTTTCCGAAGAATATCGCAGCAATCACAAGAGAGGTAGTCTCGGCCGTTAAGAGGCCGGTCAGTATCCACTGTCACAATGACTTCGGCCTTGCTGTCGCAAATAGCCTGGCGGCGATCGAGTCCGGCGCATGCCAAGCACACGTGACTGTGAATGGCCTCGGCGAAAGAGCCGGCAACACTTCTCTAGAAGAGCTCGTGATGTCACTTCACCGACTATACAATCGAAAGACGAACATCAAGACAGAACTCCTATACGAGACATCGCGACTTGTGGCCGCTCTCACGGGTGCCCGTGTCCAACCGAACAAGGCGGTTGTCGGCGACAACGCATTCGGCCACGAGTCTGGAATTCACACGCATGGCATTACGGAGATGCCGTTGACCTATGAGCCCTACGACCCTGCGCTCGTTGGCCGCAAACGCTGGTTCCAAGCCGGGAAGCATGCAGGTGCTCATGGAATAGCAGCACAGCTAGCGGAGGCTGGATACTTCCCTGACAAGAATCAACTCGTTGAAATCGTTTCAAGGGTCAAGGATATCGGAGACAAGGGCAAGACAGTAACCGACGCCGACTTGATCGCGATAACTGAGGCCGTCTTGGGAAAAGCTTCGCAGAAGGAACGGGTCCTAGACTTGGTCGATCTTGCCGTTGTCACTGGGAAAGGACTAGTGCCGACGGCTTCAGTACGGCTACAGCTTGACGGGAAAGAATACACATCCGCTGAGACGGGCGTCGGCCCTGTGGATGCAGCTATCAGGGCGGTTCAGAAAATTACCGACTCATCCGTACAAGTCAGGTTGAAAGAGTACAGACTCGAAGCTATCACCGGTGGGTCCGACGCTCTGGCGGAAGCATTGGTCAAAGTTGAAGACGCGAGCGGAACTGTTGTATCAGCAAGTGCAGCCAGAGAAGACGTAGTGGTTGCGAGCGTTGAGGCAATGATTGAAGCGATCAACAAGATTCTACTTCGAAGACGAATACGAATCGCTTCCAAGAGACCATAGCTGACTAAGCTTGATCGAGAGCAATTTGCTAGTTATCTTTGAAAGCCAGCGCTGTATGCAACGATTGGAGCGCTTCGTTGTCCTCCGAGGAAGACTTCAATGACCTCGAAGCTTTTCAGGCTTAGAAGCAAGGACATAACGGAAGGCCCTGAGCGAGCCCCCAATCGTGCAATGCTACGGGCAATCGGCTATACAGACCAAGATTTCACGCAACCCTTTGTTGGCGTTGCGAGCACATGGAATGAGGTCACCCCTTGTAACTTTCACCTTAGCAAACTCACGAAGAAGGTCAAAGAAGGCGTTAGGGCCGCGAAAGGAACGCCTTTCGAGTTCGGCACGATCGCGGTGAGCGACGGAGTCTCCATGGGAACCGAAGGGATGAAGGCCTCTCTGGTAAGCCGCGAAATCATCGCGGACTCGATTGAGGTTATGGCTATCGCTCAGCGATTCGATGCTCTCGTGACCGTCGCGGGTTGCGACAAAAGCCTACCTGGCTCGGCGATGGCCGCTGCAAGACTGAACATTCCATCTGTATTTCTTTACGGAGGCACCATAATGCCAGGAAACTTCGAGGGACGCGACGTCACAATCCAAGACGTATTCGAGGCTGTAGGAACGTACGTTGCAGGAAAAATGACCATGGAGCAACTTGTCCAACTCGAATGTTCGGCGTGTCCAGGAGAGGGAGCCTGTGGAGGCCTCTTCACAGCGAATACTATGGCCTGCGCCATGGAAGCGGTAGGCCTATCGCTGCCGGGATCGGCCTCACCCCCCGCAACTGATGAGCGTAGATATAGCGCATCGTACATGAGCGGTTTAGCTGTGATGGGGCTTCTTGAGAACGGGATTCGACCGAGAGACATCCTAACATTCGAAGCTTTCGAGAATGCCATAGCAGTCGTCCAAGCCATCGGCGGGTCAACGAATGCCTTCCTGCATCTGCCAGCGATCGCACATGAAGCGGGAATCAAGCTTACCCTTGACGATTTCGAACGAATAGGGCGAAAGACTCCAGTAATCGCGGACCTGAGACCGGGAGGCCGATACGTCATGCGAGACCTCGACCTCGTTGGTGGAGCTCCGCTCATCATGAAAAAGCTGCTTGACACAGGACTGCTAAACGGAGAAGCTTTGACGGTGACGGGCAAGAGGCTTGATCAGAACATCAAAGAGATTCGCTTTGAGGGCAACGCGCAGAACATAGTGAGGGAAGTCTCTAACCCGATCCACCCACAAGGAGGATTGGTGGTTCTTAGAGGGAACCTTGCTCCGGAAGGAGCCGTCATCAAGATCTCTGGCGCGACCAGACTTCAACATCGAGGACCAGCTAGGGTCTTCGACTCCGAAGAAATGACCTTCGCAGCGGTTCAGAGACGTGAGATCCAAGGTGGCGATGTTGTCATCATACGTTATGAAGGACCAAGAGGGGGTCCTGGAATGCGAGAAATGCTAGCCATCACCGCCGCAATAGTAGGCCAAGGCATCGGTGAGAACGTCGCCTTGGTTACCGACGGCAGGTTCTCTGGCGCTACACGAGGCCTGATGGTTGGGCACGTTTCCCCTGAAGCACAGGTTGGAGGACCACTGGCGGTGCTACAGGAACAGGACAAGGTTGCCATTGATGTGAAACGTCGACTGCTGAAAGTAGAGGTCACAGATGAAGAGCTTACATCAAGAATGAAGAACTGGAAACAACCAGAACTGAAGTACCAGAAAGGCGCGCTATTCAAGTATTCAAAACTCGTTCATTCTGCCGCCGAGGGGGCGATCTGCAACTAGGTCGGGACATCGAAAAGCCATTGTGCTGTGAGCGGCTAATCTCGCGCTAGTTGGAAGCCGCTCAATGTCATCTCATAATCTCTGATCTTTGCGTCAAGCTGCAATGTTAACGCTATCTCATCAAGGCCCTCCAGCAGGGATTTTTTCCTGAATGAGTCGATATCGAAGTGTATGGTTTCTCCGTTTGGCTTTCGAATGGTCTGCTCTGGGAGGTCTATCTCTAGAGAATAGCCTTCTTGCTTCGAGACTTCGCTGAATAAGTGATCCACATCGGCTTGGGCAAGAATGATTGGGAGAATGCCGTTCTTGAAGCAATTATTGTAGAAGATATCTGCGTACGATGGAGCGATCAACGTTCTGAAACCGTACTCAGAGAGAGCCCAAACTGCGTGTTCTCGAGAGCTCCCGCAACCGAAATTGGCGCGGGTCAGCAGTATCTTTGCTCCTCCAAATCGAGGATTATTCAGAACAAAATCTGCCTTCACTCTGCCGTCCCGTTCGAACCGCCACTCGTAGAACAAGTACTTGCCGAATCCGGTTCTCTGCATAAGCTTGAGAAACTGTTTCGGAATTATCTGGTCAGTGTCAACATTGATTCGGTCCAGAGGAGCTACGATACCCGTAAAGTTCCTAAAGCGTTCCAATGCTCATCAGCTCGATATGTCCCAATCTCGTATGTCGACGAAGTGTCCTGCAATGGCCGCCGCGGCTGCCATGATTGGACTGACAAGATGTGTTCGCCCTCCAGGCCCCTGTCTGCCCTCAAAATTGCGGTTTGAAGTGCTGGCGCATCGTTCTCCGGGCGCGAGAACGTCAGGATTCATTCCCAAGCACATGCTACACCCTGATTGCCTCCACTCGAACCCCGCCTCTTTGAAAATCCGGTCTAACCCCTGCTTCTCAGCCTGATACCTTACAAGCTGGGAACCTGGAACAACCATCGCGCGCACCCCCGGTGCAAGCTTCTTCCCCTTGATCACCTTCGAGGCAACGAGCAAATCTTCCAGACGGGAGTTTGTGCAGGACCCAATGAAAATCCTGTCGAGGTTGATTGACTGTATGGGTGTCCCAGGTTCCAGTGCCATATACTCCAAGGCACGGACGACCGCCTTCCTCATATTCGGCTCATCAAAATGGTCAGGGTACGGCACCTGTCCCGTGACATCGCTTACCATGGCAGGGGTTGTTCCCCAAGTAACCTGCGGTGCGATCCGCGATGCATCAAATGCAATGCTCCTGTCGAATGTAGCTCCTCTGTCGGTGGGAAGCTGAAGCCAGTGATCCTTGGCCTCCTCGAAGGCTTCGTTCTTTGGTGCGTACCGTCGTCCGCGAAGGTAACGAAACGTTGTCTCGTCCGGTGAGATGAGTCCACCGCGGGCGCCTCCCTCTATGGACATGTTACAAATCGTCATTCTTTCTTCCATCGACAGTTCCTTGATGGTCTCACCTCTGTACTCGATCACGGAGCCTGTGCCTCCGGCCGTGCCAATCCGACCGATTATGTAAAGGATGATGTCCTTAGCGGTTACCCCACGATCGAGCTTCCCATCGACGCGAATCTCAAATGTCCTTGGCTTTTCCAGCCAGAGACATTGCGTGGCGAGCACGTGTTCTACCTCACTTGTTCCAATTCCCAAACCGAGGGCACCGAAGGCTCCATGAGTCGATGTGTGACTGTCGCCGCAGGCTAAGGTGGTCCCGGGCAATGTGAGTCCAAGCTCCGGGCCGATCACATGGACTATTCCCTGATGCGGGCTTTTCATACCAAAGAACGCAATCCCGAATTCCCTACAATTCCTTTCTAGCACTTCTACCTGCATGGCGGAAATGGGATCCCGAATTGGAAATGATCGGTCGGTGGTTGGAACATTATGATCTACGGTCGCGAATGTTAAGTCTGGCCGCCTGACTTTTCTGCCGGCGATGCGAAGGCTCTCGAAGGCCTGAGGTGAGGTTACTTCGTGGATAAGATGTCTGTCGATCCAGAGCAAACTGGGTCGATCTGGTTCCTGATCTACGATATGACTCTTCCAGATTTTTTCGAGGAGTGTCCGAGGTGGCATCTCAAATCTACTCCAACCATTGTACACGAGATAGAAAGTACTTGCGTCGTGTGGACTCAATTTCTGATATTTCTTGGCTGCGTGTTCGGATTCAACCTCCAGGGCGGTTAACCTTATATCGGACACGCATAGTAACCGCCGAATCCAAAGAGCGGATTTGCGAACGTCTATTCTTAGAATCTGTAACGAGGGTTCGTTTCGGTTTCAAGCTCTCATAGTTCAGAGACTGTGTCCGCTCATCATCCTTCAATAGCTCGATTCTCAGGATCGAAGGATCGAGCGAATCCCGCCTTGAGGTTGAAGATTCGAATGTCTCAAGCTCCCGCTGAATTTGTCTGGTTGAATGGAGAAATAGTACCGTGGGACAAGGCAACGGTGCACGTTTTCACACACGCCCTGCATTACGGTACTGGCGTCTTCGAGGGGATAAGAGCATACAAAGCCGAAGACGACATTCTCGTGTTTAGGCTCAACGATCACATTCGACGCATGGTCGATTCTGCAAGGATCTACGGCTTTGCCCTTCCTTACTGTGAGGGAGAGATCTGCAAAGGCGTGTTAGATTTGATTAGGAGGAACAACTTTCGCTCCTCCTTGTATGTCAGGCCAATTGCTTTCAAAGGCGTCGGCGGAATAAGTCTCGATGCAAGAGCCACGCCTATCTCCGTAAGCATAATCGCCATACCCTATGAGAAGTACTTCGACCCAGACAAGCAAGGGCTTGACGTATGCGTTTCAACTTGGCGGCGGCTTGGTGATCCATCAGTCCCGGCTATGGCGAAAGCATGCGGTCACTACATCAATTCCGTCCTCGCTAGGACAGAAGCAGCTGAAGCCGGCTTCGATGAGGCCCTCTTCCTCGACAACAATGGAAACGTCGCTGAGGGCACTGGAGAGAACATCTTCTTAGTGAAGGATGATTGCATAGCGACGCCGGGTATTTCATCGAATATCTTGAGAGGCATCACACGCGAAACTATCATGAGCATAATCAACGACCTTGAAATCCCTTTCACTGAACGAACGCTCGCCAGAAGCGAACTCTACACATGCGAGGAAGCATTCCTAACCGGCACCGCCGCGGAGGTCACTCCAATTCTCAGTATTGATCGCAAGCTAGTCGGAGCTGGTGAACCTGGTCCGAGGACATTACAACTGCAACGAGAGTATGAAAGGTTGGTGAGCGGTAGGAACCCAAAGTACCTAGGATATTTGACCCCTGTGTATGACACGGGTCGGGTCCAGTTGAAGGGCACACGGTCTTAGGGGAAGAGGCAACATCAAGAATCTGAATCTGTTGGCGCAGATGAGGATTTGGCCGCGGTTCTGCTCAAATGAGGCCTGTGGGTCAAGATCAGCTTGAGAAGGGGCCCCTTCCGTAGTCGCGCGTATGTTGACTCTCTTGGGCCTCGACGAGAGTGTCTGAACTCATTATTCCCTCGAGCTTCGTGACCTCAGAAACAGATCTGAAAAGTTCCCGAACGTCCATGCTTTCAAGGAAGGCTACGACATCGAATCTGCCGAAGACTGCATAGGCTTCCGTCACAGCTGGAACGCGCTTCAGCTCCCGAGCGAGATTGACAGCCTTCGGTACTCTGCCTCCGCTCTTGATCAACATCACGGCTCTATTCATGGGTCATGCCTCCGCGGCGATCAGTGTTTCAGTAGTAACGACATCTTCAAGGTCCCCTATCTGGGTTCCAAGCACTGTGAGCGACTTCATATCGTTCACCTCGACTCTTGCAACAACATCGGCCGCGCCCATGACCGCAAAGGCGGCTCTAATGCCTTGAAAGGAAGCTATCCTCTCAGCCACTCTATAATGCTGACCTGGTCGTACCCTAATCAGGACACACGCCTTCACAACCATCTGTGACATCCCTACAATCGTAGTTCCTAATACAATGAGGGGCAGAGTCATTTTAGTTCTTCCACCCTCACCTACGCGTCACGTCCCATAGCCCGGACACGTCAAGAAACAATTACAACTCTACTCACTAGACTGTCCGCATCCCTCGGACGTCTATCGCTTGCATTCCGCAGGAAGCGCGACTAGACCGATGTCCGTAGGAACTAATCCGATTGTGCCCTACGGCTTGTACCCTCGAGCCTCTTGCTCATCATATTGCACGCCCAGTCCTTGTGCTACCCGAGTCACGAAGTTCATGTAAGCTGTAAGTAGGACTAGGTCCAGTATCTCAGAATCGCTGATTCCCATCCTTCGTAAAGCTTCCAAGTCCTCCATCACAACCCCGCCGGGATCCAAGGTAAGTCTTAGGGCGTAGTCAATGAGGCTCTTGGTTCTCTGCGGGAGGTCCATGGGTTGCTGGCCCTGCTTGAAAACCTCCAGTTGATCGCGATCCTTCAGGTAGAAGCTGAGGGCTTCTCCGTGGTGCGCAACGCAATAGTTGCAACGATTGCCGGCGGACAAGGTCACTGCAATCATCTCACGTTCTGCGCGGCTAAGACCGGACTTGCCAAAGAATAGGGTCACATAGAGTTCAAGATGAGACCTCAACACATTGGGGTTGAGACTCTGCGCGCGCATGATGTTGGAGATCTTTCCCCGCGTTCGCAACACTTCCTCATAGGCTCGCTTCAGATCCCCTGTCGCCTTATCCTCAAGAATCGTCTTGATCCACGTCAATGTCGAGCCACTCACTCCGACCTTCCTTACTGTTGCTCATAAAGTCTAAACCCTCTCAGAACAACGTCATGAGTAGGCGCTTGCCACATATCGAAATCCGATACTTGGTTTTAAGTAGACGAGCATAACTCTAGATGGGTCACGCCGGAATGAAGGCTTAGCTCATGGAAGTATACACTGTCTGTGCGCGATTTTCGCCCTTCTCGAGCTATTCCTTCTACTACAGACGCTAGCTCGCCACTACACTCTGGCGGGCTGCGAAGGCGATTCTTATGAGATATACAACAGAAAATAGATTGTCTGAAAGCCTCGAGTTCACGAGGGACAAACTGGAATCTCTAAGAGAGATGGCTCAACGAATTAGACGCGACATAGTCGCAATGATAGCAAGTGCGGGCAGTGGGCATCTGAGTCCTTCGTTATCATGCGTGGAGATCCTTGTATCACTCTATTTCGATCGAATGAATCACCGACCCGAGAATCCAACTTGGCCTGAGCGGGATAGGCTGGTTCTCTGCAAAGGTCACGCAGCGCCAGCTCTCTACGCAACATTGGCCCGCGCCGGATACTTCGACTGCAGCATTCTTTCCTCTCTTCGAAAGACAGGCAGTATCCTCCAAGGCCACCCTACTCGGGAGACTCCGGGAGTCGATGTTTCCACCGGGTCGTTGGGTCAGGGACTGTCGATTGCGAATGGGATAGCTCTGGCCGGAAGAATGGACGGAAGAAGCTACCGAGTCTTTGCTCTATTAGGAGACGGGGAGTGCGACGAGGGTCAGATATGGGAGGCAGCCATGACGGCAGGTCATCTGGGCCTATCAAGCGTTACGGCAATCATTGATCGAAACGGTGTCCAGTCAGATGACGCCACGGAGAGAATCAAGAAAAAAGAGCCCTTAGACAGGAAATGGCGGTCCTTCGGATGGCAGGTTCTTGAGATCGACGGCCACAATCTGATGCAGATTCATCACTCGTTTGATGTTGCCGAATGGACCACGGATCGTCCCACTGTAATAGTTGCCCGAACCATGAAAGGCAGAGGCTTATCGTTCCTAGAAGGCGACGCTAACGCACATAATGCCCCCTTCAACGAAAAGGACCTTGACTGGGCTATGGAAGAACTTCGCTATTCCTGATTCAAGAATCGAGCGAATGGAGACACGGGTAGGGCGTCGGCATGCCTTCGTTGAAGGAAGAGCTCGGCAGGGTTCTCGTAGAACTTGGCAAAGAATACAAGAACCTCGTTGTGATTACGGGCGACCTTGGAAAATCCACCGGAGTGAGTGCTTTCGAGGTTTTCCCGGAACGTTACTTCAATCTCGGAATCAGCGAGCAGGATATGATCGGGACGGCGGCTGGACTTGCGTCAGCTGAGAGGATACCTGTCGTCAGCACTTACGCAACCTTTCTTGCTGGACGGGCTTGGGAGCAGATCAGAAACAGCGTCGCTCGGGACGCTCTAAACGTTAAAATGATTGCGACACACTCGGGCATTACACCAGCTGCTGACGGTTCATCGCACCAATCCTTCGAGGACATTGCATTGATGAGAGTCATCCCAGGGATGACCCTGGTACTTCCCGCTGACGTTACAGAGATGAGACAAGCCGTACGAGCGGCTGTGAAGATGAACGGCCCTTTCTACATCAGGCTCGGGAGGGGTGAGATCCCGGAGATCTTCAATGATGAGGATGGATTCGAGGTCGGCAAGGCTAGACGCATTACCGACGGACCAGACGTCGGAATAGTCGCCTCTGGTTTCCTCCTTGCAGAGGCCATTGAGGCTGGAAAGTTGCTTCGTAAAGAAGGGATCAGCGCCTCCGTAGTCGACATGCATACAATCAAGCCCCTAGATGTCGAGAGTATCGTAGAGGTTGCGCGGAAGACGGGCGCACTAGTAACTGTCGAGGACCATAATGTGCTCGGCGGCTTAGGAGGGGCCGTTACTGAAATCCTCTGCTCGAACACACCGATCCCAGTTGAGATGATTGGAATCAGAGACAGGTTCGGTGAATCCGGGGATTTACATCAACTGATGGAGCTCCACGGCCTAACGGCCTCTCATATTGCAGAAGCTGCAAGGCGCGCCATTAGTCGGAAGGACAATATTGCAGTGGCAACGGCCAGTGAGATCTCTTGATAGTAGTCCTGCGGAAGGATGCGAGCCCTGAAAGAATCGTTGAGGCACGAGATCTTCTAAGTAAGAAAGGAATTGATGTAAGAGCCGTAGCTTGGAACAATCAAACTCTCCTTGTTACTCATCAAGAGCTCGCTCCGGAGGAGGTAGCTGAACTCGAAAGAAACGGGATCACTGAGCGAGTCGTAAACTCAACTCTGAGAGCTCAACTGGCCAGTAAGGAGTTTCAAGGCAAGACATCAGAAGTCAGGGTCGGAGACGTAAGCATCGGCGCCATGAAGCTCGTCATCATCGCAGGCCCATGCTCCATTGAAAGCCGAACACAGTTCCTAGAAACAGCTCATGCGGCCAAGCGGCTTGGCGCTTCTCTTCTGCGAGGAGGCGTCTACAAACCGCGCACTTCGCCCTACGATTTTCAAGGGCTAGGAGACGAAGGCCTCCCGCTACTGGCCGAGGTACGTGAAGAAGTCGGACTTCCCATCGTAACGGAGGTCCTTGCCCCCGAAAAGGTTGACCTTCTGAGCAAGTACACCGATATGTTGCAGATCGGAGCACGCAACATGCAGAACTTTTCACTTCTCAAGGCCGTTGGAAAATCGAGGATACCTGTCCTTCTGAAGCGTGGAATGATGGCCACTATCGACGAATGGCTGCAGGCCGCTGAGTACATTCTCTTGGAGGGAAACCCAAATGTCGTTCTTTGCGAGAGGGGCATCCGTACGTTCGAGAAAGCAACTCGGAACACCCTAGATCTTGCGGCCATTCCGGTCCTCAGAAAACTGACTCATCTGCCCGTTGTGGTTGACCCGAGCCACGCTACAGGGAGCAGAGATCTCGTAACGCCGATGGCTAAGGCGGCAGTAGCCGCGGGAGCTGATGGCCTCATGATTGAAACGCATCCAAACCCCGAGAGAGCTTTCTCCGATTCCCATCAACAATTGGACTTGAAGGAGTTCGGAAATCTGGTAGAAGAGCTCGAACCTGTCGCAAGAGCTGTCGGTCGTCTGTTGCGTTAGGTGTCTTTTCGACTTGAAGAGGATTCCCGTATCTCTCGGAGAGCGTTCGTACGAGATTGTTGTTGGAAACGGAATACTGAGCGATCTGGGAAAAGCCATCAGCAAGCTTGGACTCGGATGTAAACAGATGATAGTTAGCAGCGAAAGAGTATGGTCTCTATACGGCAAAGTAATCCAAGATTCCCTTGTGTCGAGCCATTTCGACGTTTCAGTGGCACTTGTAGATGATGACGAAGAAGCCAAGTCGCTTCACTCTGTCACAGCGATTTTTGACAGATTGCTCGAGAACGAGTTAGACAGAAGCTCTGGGATACTCGCCCTTGGAGGAGGCGTGATCGGTGATGTGGCAGGATTTGCCGCCGCCACCTTCATGCGCGGATTGCGCTTGATCCAAGTCCCCACAACTCTTCTCGCGCAAGTGGACAGTAGCATCGGAGGTAAGACCGGCATCAACCATCCGAAGGCGAAGAATCTCATAGGGGCCTTTTATCAACCAACAATAGTGTGGTCAGACATCTCCACCATCAGGACCCTTCCGGAAAGAGAACTACGTTCCGGCTTGGCCGAGGTCATAAAGTATGCTATCATCGCAGATCCAGAACTCTATCAGATCCTTGCATCAACGCTGCATACATTCCCCAATCTTTCCAGTGAGAGTGTTATCGAAATAATCTCCCGGTGTTCTTCTATCAAGGCTCGGGTCGTAGAAGAAGACGAGAAGGAGCGCGGGATCAGATCGATCCTAAACTATGGGCATACCGTCGGACACGCGCTCGAAACTCTGACTGGCTATGCCCACTACTCACATGGAGAAGCAGTTGCAATCGGCATGAAAGCTGCGGCGAGCATATCCTGCGAGCTCGGTTTCACAAGTGACGAGACACTCGAACTTCAAGAGCGTCTAATAGACACCGCGCACCTTCCCTCCAGGATAGACCAGCCAATCAAGCCGACTGACATCCTTCAACAGCTAAAGAAAGACAAGAAGGCTCTGGGTGGACGGATTAGATGGGTGCTGCCGCGGACCATAGGCAAAGTATTCCTAACGGACCTGGTCCCAACCGATACAGTTCTAAGAGTCCTCAAAGATATGGCCTGATATCGTAACAGGTTCGGACGACACAAGCCCTTGATCGTGGAGAAGCGGGTCCGTGTTTGCTCTGCAGAAGTTTTTCTGAAAGACAAGAGCCGCTAGAAGCATGTGAACCCTCATAGACAGGAAATGGCGGACACATAAGATCTTGGAAGCGATGAGTTTAGAAGTTAAGAGAAAAGAGCCTTCCTTCTTTAAATCTCTAGCCTCTCTTGTCTCGTCAGACCTGATCGGTCGCAAGGCTTTACTCAACCAAGGAAACGAAACGCGTAGCTCACAATTGTCACAAACTGAACGTAGTCTTGGTAGTCTAACGAGAGACGAAGAGAACGGTTGGATTCTGGAAGATAGCACCCGAATCGTTTCATTTAGAGTGAAAACGTTTCAAGCTTTTGTGGATAAGCTTGTATCAATGGCTGGGAGGCGAGTCGCTGAGATATTGCTCTACAACATGGGAAATGAAATGGGACGCACCATCTGCCATTACTCAAAGGACGATATCAAGTCCGAGAACGATTTGGGTGAGGTCTTGGACAGAGTTGCGAGGCTTCGCGGCTGGGGAAGATGTTTAGTCTTCGAGAAGAGGAAAGAGAGCAGCAGAACTCTATATCTTGTCAAGTTTAGAGGCACTCCGCTCTCCTATGAACGTACCTCCATGGAGCCGACATGCCATGTGGTGCGAGGAGGAATTGTGGGTTATCTGGAAGCTTACCTCAGCAAGAAGGCGGCTGCGAGTTCCGAGATAGAGTGTGCATCCCTAGGGCATGAATTCTGTGTTTTCGAAGTGACCTTTGCGGACTAGGTGCAGATCCCATGAGTCATTCGAGACCCTGACGTGGCCCCACAACTCTATCTTTCGTCTTTTTCCGCCGCGTACTCCTGAGGGTGGCAATAGAGAACAAAACCGCAGCGAGCAAGAGGAGCGGTATCAATAGAGACTTGCATGACTCAGGAACTCGGGGGTAAGGAGGTTCAAAGGGATTAGCGTAAGCGCTACATTCAGATAACCAAGTAGGAGCATTGAGAGAACTCAGTCGAGGCAATGTCAGAATAGTTAATGTTCCGACAACTAGAGGCAGGATGACAATCGTTGCAAGAAGTGCCCAAGCAGAGCGCTTCAATCGTTTCGCACCTCACAAAGCGGTTTAGATATACACGTGATCGATTCCGCATTCTAATCAATGTTGACCCTTCTATCATGCAGGCAAAATACTTAGAGAGCATTTCGAGCTAGAAGTCAGGTTCAGTTCCAATTCATCCGACTTTTGTCAGGAGCTGGCTAGAGACTCTTCGAGCTTGCCCCAATCTTACAGGGGTTCGGAAGAATTGGAAGAGCAGATGGTAGGCGCTGCAGTAGTCGAATCTACCGTCTTGAATTTTGCATTGAGAAGGATGGGTCTGAAGTCTTGCAACTGCGCCCCCTCACTTGTTGCATGAATACTCTACGCCGCGATTTTCTTCTTGAGCACATTATCATCAAAGAGCACAACGGAAACTGTCGGAGCAGCCGATCTGGAAAGTTTCGCTGGAATGCTGCCATTTGGTGGTTTTTGACAGAATATGAGTCCATGCCTATTGAGTGTCTCTCGGAGTCTCTGAACGGCGAGTTTGACTTCAATTTCCCTCTTGGTCCCCGTGATAACTAGTTTCCCACTTGCGAAAATCAGAATCACAGCCTTCGGGTCATCCATCCTGAAGATCAGGCCGGGAAACTGTTCAGGTTCGTACATCGTCTTTGCCAGATGCTCTGCCGCATCCTCTAGATCAATAATGCCACCGAGGTCGCCCGTAGCCACAATGTTCTCGATTCTAACATCAGGTTTCCCTAGAACAAGTATGCCATGATCCTTGAGCTCGTTTACAATTCTCGTGATTGCGGTCTTGGCTGACCTCTCGGACTTAGCCCCAGTGCAGATCATCCTTCCTGTACTGAACAATAGTGTCGTTGTCGCAGGTTTCTTTAGTCTGTAAACTAGGCCTGGAAACTTAGCGGGATCGTAGTTTGCTCTTGGGGTCACCTTCAGAATGGAATCCAAGTCTAGATGTTGACTCAAATTTCCAGAAGCCACAACATTCTGAACCTTAGTCTCAACTTGCGGCGCTCCCCCTTCTAGCAAGCTGATTCAACCTACTCGCACAGAAGAGAGTGATGTGAGAACTACGGGCAAATCAAACTATTTGCTCTGCTTCAATCCTTGCCTTTTAATCTCTAAACTACTGCACGAGCACATAGTCTAATTTTCAGCGACTGCTTCCTCAAGAACAGAGTTTTGCACGTATTTGTGGACTCCTTCAGATTTCGGATGGGTAGTGGCGCCGCCGGCAGGACTCGAACCTGCGACCAACGGGTCGCTGCGTCTTCCAGCTTAACAGCTTCAGCCCCCTACGGCCATCTCAGGGTCCGCTGCTCTAACCACTGAGCTGTCGTCTACGCCTAAGCGCACACGGCGGCTCATGCAACCACGGCGGCGTTCGCGCCTTTTGGCCCAGTGGTCTTTATTTAAGGATTGGTCGATCCAAGAGAATCTGCCTTTGTTTCCCAAGCGCCGCAAAAGGCGCACTTAGGAGTTTCTTCCGGAATTGAGGATCCGCAAGATACGCAATTCACCGACTTCTCAAGTTCTATGATAGGTTCACTCGCGGCTGCACTTCTAGATCCTCCAAACCAAACGAGGAGTCCCAGTAAGACTAGAATCCCCAAGAGCGCAATTGCGACCAAGGCAAGGATGTCGATCGTACAAATCTGGATATCCAAAGATGGCAACCGTGTTGCATATCTGCTTAATCGTATTCTTCTGTGAGTTGCGGGTGATCTGGATGCCTGATCGTCTTCACCGTGCAGGGTTTACCGAGGTCACAAAGATGGATGACGCTCTCCGCCTGTTTTTTGGAACATTTCGGACTCTATCAATCAAACCGGAACGCGTAGACGTCAAGGAAGCTCTTGGCAGGGTGTTGGCAGAGGACATTGTGGCGAAGCAGTGGATCCCACCCACAGATCGGTCTGCAATGGATGGGTATGCCGTTCGCTCACAGGATACTCGGAACGCTTCTGACGAGAATCCAGCTGTCTTGCAGGTCGTTGGAGAGAGCAGGTTGGGTGAGGCATCTCGAGCCAGCGTAAAGGCAGGGGAAGCGGTAGCGGTAGCTACGGGTAGCATGATTCCCTGCGGTGCTGACACGGTCGTCACAGTGGAGCGAACCAACTCCATCCGGGGAGGAAGAATTGAGGTCTAGGCATCCGCTACTCCGGGACAGAACATATCGCGGAAGGGCGAGGATGTCAGACCGGGGACTTCAGTTCTCCGGAAAAGCAGGCGGGTTCGTTCTGAAGACCTTGGGATTTTCAAGTTGCTAGGATTGCTGTCAATTCGAGTTGTGCGAAAGAAGTCGAGATAATACGAGTGCTTCGAAGAGGTATCCGGTCATGTGACGCTGTCTTGATTAGCGCGGGGTCTTCCGTAGGAAATAAGGATCTGGTCCCAACCTGCATAGACAAGATTGGAGAACCGGGAATGATTGTGCACGGCATAGCGATGCGTCCCTCTCTCGCGACCGGCTTAGCAGTTGTGAAGGGGAAGCCAACTCTTTCGCTCCCAGGTTTCCCCGTTTCAGCGATTATTGCCTTCCGTATCTTCGGCCGACCTCTGATTTCGAGGGTTCTCCATGCTCGGCAAAGGTTTGAACCCGTTGTGAAGGCTAGGCTCAACGAAAGGATAAGCGGACCGCATGGTTACAGAACTTTCGTAAGAGTCTCCGTGAGAGAAACGTCGGAGGGATTGGTTGCTCAGCCCTTGAAGCTTCAACGTTCTTCCGCATTGGTGAGTATAGTTGCTTCGAACGGTATCGTGACGATTCCTGAAAACGTAACTGCCCTCGAGGCGGGAGAGTTAGTGGATGTTACGATGACTGGAGAGGTTTTAGAGTGATTATCATTGTTTGAAAACTACTTCCTATCTTTCTCAGGGGCAGTCTTTGCGGACCTTATTTTTCTGATCTCATTAGCTAGTGTGCGCACTACGGCGACTTTTGCTTGCTTCCGTGGAAGAATGACATAGCCGGCTTTCTCCCACCAAGTTCTCGGTCTAGATTTGGCAGGAACAACCTCGACCTCAAGCGAGAGTCGCGCTGCGGCTTCTCTTATCTCCTCAAGCCTCGGAGCCTGCAAGGCTATGCCTTTCGGAATCTTGCGGCCTTCACATCGGCTTTTCGATGAGTCAAGGTTTGCAGGCCAGACAATGATTTTTTCCTGAAGTTTCATGAGATATTCGCCCCAATTTCTGGAGAATATCGGGGAAGAATCTGTAAGTGGAGAAAGGCTACTTTACGGAAGCTTGGATGAGCACGGCGTTTACGACCCCATGTTGACCCGGTCTTGAAGTGACTATCGCCTGCCCCAGGGGAGTATCGACAACGGCGCCTTTGGTTATGACGCCTCGGCGCTGATAGTCGACGTTGGCTGGATTCTTTATGACTCCGCGAATCTCAGTTTTCTGGCTCTTCCCGGTCGTAGGGTCTGTCACATTTGCATAGTTCACGGCCAAGGCGCGGAGTTTACTCTTCCCGCCCCGCCCTCTCTTCTCTGTGATCCGTCTCTCTCCCACAATCGTCTCAGCAGCGTCACTGCCCATCTCAAAAGCGCGCTTGCCTCGGGAGACATGTCTCTTGCCTCCTGTCTTCTTGCGCTTATGCAAGTCGCCGTGCCACTGAGGCATTTCATTATCAAGCTCCGAGTAACGTATTGGGGGACAGGCAATAAGTCGTTCATTTAAGGGTTGTTCCAAGTTCGGATCGTATGGTGAGCAGGTAATGGTTCTCATCGCTTTCGTTGATATTCCTCGGCTTCGCGGATGTCAGTCCCGATGTGTCCTATCTGGTTGTTCATATGGACATAGTCCTCCTTTTCTTCGTAGATTTCTCTTCCCTAATGGTTTGAAAGAGTTTCTCTAGCTGCTTTTTCATCATCTGCAAGTCATGGCTCAGATTGAAATAGTCAGCAAAGTTAGGGGTAGTCCGGAGGACTTTAGTTCTACCTACTTTTTCCTCAGTCAGCAGGCCCATTTCCCTAAGCTGCCTCACATGCGAATAGGTGAGGTTTCCTCTTACCTTTGCGAGGTACGATTGCACGATGGGTTGACGGTAGGCAATGAAGGAGAGGGTCTTCATTGGACCTAGGGAGAGAAGTTGTTTCTGAGCGAGGCGCTTGACGTGCCTAACGAATTGTGGTTTGAGTTGCATTACAAACCTGCCATCGCTCAATTCCAAGATCTCCAAGGAGCTCCCATCGTTTCCGTATTTGTCCTTGAGAAATCGGGCAAGTTTTCTGATCTTATCTTCGGATCGGAATCCGACGACTGAACCAAGTGTCTTAACGTCAACGGGCCTTCCTGATACATATAGCGCTGCTTCAACGAGCACAACTTTGCTCATCATTTTCCGTGGTAATTGAGATGTTTCACTCGGGGTTTCAAGCAATAGATGGTGCTACCTCCCCCAATCGTATCAGGATATCTGAACGTTGTTCGTCTTGTGCAAGTAGGATTCTCTTCTCATTGGCAAGGAAGAGGAGCATGATGAACACTCTGACGATTTCTAGGAGGTTTTCGCCCTTAACCAACTTCTTGAATGAGAGTGGTAATCCTCTGATGCTCA
The DNA here is from genome assembly GCA_964598845.1 of uncultured Candidatus Bathyarchaeia archaeon. Classification (GTDB taxonomy): domain Archaea; phylum Thermoproteota; class Bathyarchaeia; order 40CM-2-53-6; family 40CM-2-53-6; genus FEN-987. Next base: position 67,694 of record CAZRDM010000002.1, on the reverse strand, counting down.
GCTTGATGAGTTTCGCGAAGAACTCCTCAATGTTCTCTTGGATGTTTGCAAGAAACTCATCTATTTGTTCGAAGACGGATGGTGGAGTCAGCACGAACGGCTTCCTTGCTAAGAGATTTTTCTCACTCTCCAAGACCTGTTGAAGCGCGCTGAGGATCTCAACCACTGATGTGGCCGTGTACTCAAATCGCAGCGGGAAAGACAGCGGAGGGGGTATCTCCTCATTAGGCCTTGGTGCCGGTGGTTTTGGTGGCTCCTCCATCTTCAGGACAAGTTCTGATTTCATCCGGTGCACGATCGATGACGAAAGCAAAGCCGTGCCTGAAGCAGAGAAGTCAATGTACCCAATCCTTTTCATCTCCGCAAGAAATGAGTTCAACAAGAAGGCGATATCAACATCCCAAGGCTTGACCCTATGAAGACGCAAGAGATCGAATAGTACTAAGTACGGAGGTCTCAGCCAGAAGGGCTTACCGAGCTCTTCCAACAATTTTCATCTCCTGCATGGGCAAGCTGACAACTTGGGAAACTCCGTCCTGAACGAACACGCCGTAGACTGCGTCGCCGCGCGTGATTGTTACATCTTTCAACGAGACAACGATGAACTGTGACCCCTTCGATTTAGCTTTGAGAAGCTCCGCCAGGCGTTGAGAATTCACTACGTCAAGGTGGGCGTCAATCTCATCCATAATGTAGAACGGCATTGGGTGGATGGTTTGGAGAGCCAAGATGAAGCAAACTGTTCCTACCGATTTCTCGCCACCACTTGCACTTCCAATAGCCATCTCCGTCTTGCCAGGGAATTGGAGCCTTATGTCCGCCCCTCCATCAAAAGGGGTTTCAGGTTTCTCAAGGAATAGCCTTCCCACTCCTCCAGTAACAGTTGAGAAGATCTCATTGAACGATTCGCTGACCTTGCCGAACGCTCGCATGAAGCTTTCATGCTTCTGACGATCCAGTTCGTTCATGAATTGCATGATCGACAGCTTCTCCTTCTCTAACCCGTAAATCCTCGAAGCGAGGTGCTTGTAGTTCTCTTTGACTTCCTCGTATTGTGAGGCTGCAAGCTCGTTTACTCCGCCAATAGAAGCCAGTTCCTTCTTTAGAGTCTGAAGAATTCCCTCCACTCTCTCAATTTCATCTTCTGAAACCTCCAAGACATCAGAGTATCCGAGTTCCTTTAAGTCGTTAATGTGGAACTCAATCTGCATCTGAAGCTGTTTACTTGAGGCGGTCAGATTGGCGAAATCGTTGCTCAAAGGATCGAGTTTGTCAAGGATTCTCGTTATCTCAGAGTCCATTTTCTTGAGTTGGGTGTCGTACTCCGCACGTCTTATCCTAACGGACGATAGCTCTTCGGAGAGCTTATCGCGGTTCTCCTTCAACTGTTTGAGCTGGTCTTCAAACTTTGAGAGTTCCGCTTGGGTTGCTGTTAGGTCATTTGCCATTTTCTGAGCTTGTCTCTCGATGCTTGAAGTTTGAATCTTTGTCTGCTCTATGGAGGGTTCGATGACTGCAACCGTTGAAGTCAGTGATCCAATTCGACTTTCAGTCTCGATTCTGACTCGAACTAGGTCATTCAGCTCTTGATTGAGCCTCATATGGACATTTTCCTGTTCGAGCAGAGTTGCTGATCGCGACCGAAGTTTCAGCGACGCACGATCCCGCTCATAACTCCGCAAGCGCTCTTGTATCTTGCTTTTCTGTGATACGCTCGCCTCTAGCATTGCCTTCTCAGTGCCGACTTCATGTACTATTCGTTCAATGCGAACGTCGGTGTCTTCGATGATCCTTCGTGCGCGTTCCAGGCTCTCGGTGAAGCTTGCGATCTCTTTTTCCGTTGAACAAATGAGGCTCTGAGTATGGGCCTTACTCCTGGTCTGGTCTAGAACTTCTTGCTCTAACCTCCCGATTTCCTCTCCAGCCTTGCATGCAAGTTTCTCAAGTGATGCTAGGGTGCCTTTCAGTTGTTGAACTGTTTGACCCTTGAGGAGTAATCTGGAGATGTCGAAGGGTTGTCTGTAGTAGCCAGTTTCCATTGCACCGCCCGGTTCGTAGAGGTCGCCTGCTACTGCAACCGCTCTAATGCCTTTCAGGGATGCGAGGAACGCAGATTTTTGGTTGAGGGCTAGAACTGTATCCCCGAATACGTGGTTCACCGCGGGCCTGAAGCGCTCTGCGAAGATGAGTTGTTCGGTGAGGGGGCCAATTATCTCCTTCAGATCGCCGGGAATACGAAGTTTCTTTGACTTGGTCAGATCCTCCAATGGAATTAGCTTGACTCGGCCTATTCTCGTTCTCTTTAGAACCTCGATACAGGATACAGCGGTTTCGAGGTTCTTGACTACAAGGGCCTTCATCCAACCGGCTGCGGCAGCCTCTACCGCCTTGGAATAATCTGGTCCTACCCTGACGAGTTCGCTGAGTCTTCCGTACACACCAGAAAGGGCACACGACTCTGCCATCTCTTCGATTAGGCTAAGTGCCCTATCTTCAGAGGCAAGATTCTCTGCGAGGTTATTCTGCGATTCGATCTCAACAAGAGCGAACCCAGCTCGCTTCGCGACTTCGTTGGCGTTCACGATTTCCTGTGCACGCTGTGACTTTACTTCGGAATACTCGGCGATCTTCCTATCCGCCTCTTCAACTCTTGTCTCTTCCCCCTTCTTTATCAGTGCGAGTTCTTCGAGTCGTTTCGTGACACTCCGGAGAAGTGTCTCGTACTCTTCCTTTCGAGACCTCAATGTGTGCATGTGATTTTCCAAAAGGTCGATCTTTGTCGCGCTTGCCTTGATCTGAGCGTTGAATTTGATTGTCCTATGAGTCAAAGCATTTATCGAGCGCTCAAGTTCTTCCGCCTCCCTGCTATTTTCCCCGAGCCTCTCCCTAAGCTCTGTGAGTAGTTTGGACGATTCGTCAGCTAGAACCTGTTTGGTTTCGATGGCCTTCAGCAATCTGGTATGTTGAATCCTGAGTTCACGCAGTTCCTTCCTTGCGTTCGTAATCTTTTCAACAATATCGGCGGCGCTTCCCTCAAGCTCAGCTTTTTGCTTCTGAAATGACTTGATGTTTGCTTCGAGGGCGCTTGCCTGTGCTCTGAGGCTGGCAATAGTGGCGCTTACGTCTCCTATTGCACGTTGAACTTCCAAGAGCTTGGCGTTGCCCTTCTCAGTGACAGACTCTTCGTATTCCCTCTTCTCAGATTCGACGTTGGATTTTTTCTTGAGTAAGCCGTCCCGACCTGTGCGAAGTTCTTGAATCTGCTGTTGGCGTAGTCCTATCTCTTCCTCAATCTTGTTGGCTTCTTGTCTGGCTTTCTGGATTTTGTACGATACAGCTTTCGCTTGAAGTTGGTTTATCTCTTTGCGGATCTGTAAATACTTTAGGTAGTCATTCCGTTCTCTTTCTAGCGACTCGACCCGTAGTCTTACCTCGTCAATCTTGGCTGAGGCTACCTTCAGATTTATATCGGCATGTTGCAGCTCGGCTTGGGCGGAGGCTTTCTTGTTATCATATACGGCTATTCCGACCATGTCCTCTATGATCTTACGGCGTTCTTCAGGGTTGACCTCGGCAAGCCTTGTTATTGCATGTTGGGGAACTATGTTGTAGCTGGAAACCTGGATGTCTGCGGAGGAGAGGATGTCGGTGAGTTGCTTTCTCGAAATTCTCTTGCCGTTGAGCCTATAGACACCCTCTCCGCCTCTATGGAATTCCCGAGAAATTGTAACAGCCTCAGAATCTATCGGTATGCGCCTGTCGTGGTTATCGAATTGGACGGCAACGTATGCGGATCTTGAAGACGCTTGTTGTGTTCCCCGGTGAATGAGGTCTGAGATGGTTTCGCCTCTAAGCTCTTTGGGACTCAATTCGCCGAGGGCGAACTTTACTGAATCCAAGATGTTCGATTTGCCCGAGCCATTCGGACCGGTAATGATCGTGAGCCCACGGCCCAGATGAATCGTTGCTTTCCTGCCGAAGGTCTTGAAACCTCTCAGGTCGACTCTCTTGATATAGACCAATAGCTCTCCAAACTCGCCGGGGCAATGCACGAAATTCTGTAACTTCAGCGACTCGCGTGACTCTGCGGATGCTTCAAACTTGCGAAGATAAGGCTTGGTTACACTTTCGTGATGATTTGTATGGATAAAGTCATGTCAAACTTGGCATGCAGTTGTTTTTCGGACTTGCGTGTCCAATACAGATTTGATGAAACCAACCTACAACATGGTTCGAAAGTAAAGAGGGAAACAGGAGCCTTAAAGCTAAATTCAACTTCGCAGTTCCGAGCTTGCTTGTTTATCTGTCTCACCTACCGAATCTTCGCCTGCGACGCTGGTAGGTTCTAATAGCTCTCAAGAGGTCGATGCGGCGGAATTCTGGCCAATAGACATCAAGGAAGATAAACTCGCTGTAGGCTGCCTGCCAGATCAGGAAACCGCTCAGTCGCTCTTCGCCTGAGGTTCGAATGATTACCTCAGGGTACGGGTTAGGAAGATGAGAAGTGTACAGGTACTTGGTGAACATGTTTTCATCCACGGAATTCCCATCCAAAATGCCGCTCTTGACTTCGTCGATGATTCGCTTCGCTGCATCCACAATCTCAGCTCTACCACCGTATGCAACAGCAATATTCAGGTAGTGTTGATCATATGTTGCAGTTGCTCGTTCAACCTCAACCAAGACATTCCTCAGCGATTCCGGAAGGAGCTCTAGGCGTCCGATCGCTTTCACGTGTACCCTGTATTGATGTATTCTTTCATCGGTGATGAGTTTCCTCGCTTCGTCCTCGATTATTTTGAGAATCGTTCGAACCTCATCCTGAGGGCGCAGGAAGTTCTCGGTTGAGAAGACGTAGAGCGTGACAGTCTTGATTTCCAGTTCAAGACACCACTCAAGAAATTCTTTGCCAGTCCTCGCCCCGTAAATGTGACCATTCAGCTTGTCTCCGTATCTGTCGGAGGCCCACCTTCTATTCCCGTCTAGTATTACACCGATATGTTCGGGTAGCTCACCTGAAGTAACAGTATCTTCAAGCCATCTTTCGTAAAACCTGTAGGCTCCTATGATCTTGAGCAGGGTCGGTAACATAGATTCACACTTGGGCCTCTTCTATTGCCTTGGCGCAAGGGCAGGCTCTCGGTACAGGGATCTTCTCGATGGCCCTGCGTATCACCGTAAGCACCTCGGGCATGACTCTCTTTCCGATCTCCATGACTTCGACCGCAGATAGCTTGTCCTGTTGTCCCGCAGCTCTGTTTGAGATGAAACACAGTGCAGAATAGCATATCTCAAGTTCTCTTGCAAGAAAGACTTCTGGGGCTCCTGTCATGCCAACGATGTCGCCTCCCAGCGTCTGAAGCATTCGAATCTCAGCTGGGGTTTCATAACGAGGGCCCTCAGTCACTGTCATAATTGAGTTACTCCATGTCTTAGCTTCTACAGCCCTTGCCGCGTCGATCAAGGCTCTGCGGAGTTCTGGACAGTAGGGTTGTGAGACATCAACATGAGTAACCGGGGAGCTATCGAAGAATGTTGTCACCCTGGATTTCGTAATGTCTAAGATGTCCTCGGGAACAGCTAGGTCGCCTGGATTATAAGTCGAGTTTATCGCTCCCACGGCATTGGTGGCAAGAATACGTTCGATCCCAATTTGCTTGAGAGCATACAGATTTGCTCTATAGTTCACCTTGTGAGGGGGCGAGTCGTGCTTTCGTCCATGCCGCGGGAGGAAGGCAACTTCTTCTACTCCTGCGGAGCCGACGGATATGGCCGGAGCCGGCCCGTACGGTGTCCCAACCCGAATTTCACGGGAGCCCATTAGGAGCCCTTCGAGACCGCTTCCCCCTATGACTGCAATCCTAGGCATGGAATATCACGACTCCTTTGAGTCTTCATCGCTGTCTGACAGTGTATCGGCCATCAATGCCTGAAATTCCTCAAGCGACAGTTTGCCGCCTGTCCGAAGTTTCTCATTCGCGGATTCCCTGTACTTCGACTTGAGCTTCTCGGCTTTCTCAACCTTAGAGCTCGTTCTTGTTTCGCCTATCTGGGCTCTTATTTCATCTATCCTCACTAGGTTCCGTTTCAGGGCTCCCACAATTTCGTGGCGTTCCTTGCTTAGTTCGAGGTATTCCGCGTGCTTCTGGTCAGCTTCCCTCTTTTTCTCTGTTAGATTTTTGACGAGTTCCTGCATGGAGGTGTGAACTTCTTCGCTTTCTTGAGCTATCTTAGTCAGTTCCTCATGAGTAGACTGGGCTTGAATTCTCAGTGCCCCAACTTCTATCCTCAGCCGAAGGAGCTTGTCTCTAACATTTCCAAGTCCCTTATGCTTTGTCAAGTTGGCTTCCAATGTACCAATTTTCGCGATAAGATTTCTCTCGGTCTTTGGTGCAAGTGCGTTGGTTTGAATATACCATTCTAACTGCCTGATCTGCCTAGAAAGTTCAGACATACTCCCCTGCACTTGCTCCGAAATTTCCCGCGCATGCTCAAGCAATCTCGTGAGCATCTGCCGTTTTTCGGAAGCTGCATTTCTCAGTTCATCACGCTTCTGTTTGAGCTCCTTGACTTTCGCGTTGAGAGCATCCCTCATTGACTTCAGTTCTCTGACCTTGTTCAAAATTTCCTTGACTTCTGCGTTGAGCGAATCGCGCTGTGTGATGGCTGCTTCAATCTGTTCTCGGAGTTGTGCGATTTGAGCCTTCTTGCCTGCGTTGTTTTGTTTGAGGCCCTCAAGTTCACGATAGAGGTGCTCTATCGATGCCTGGGTCTTGTCTGAATGCATCTGAGCACCTCGCGGGTGGTTCACTTCCCTCCAATTACTTCGTGAGAGTATCTTCTTAAAACCAAGAACATAAGTGATGACCCGATGACGATTCCTAATACTAGGGAGAGTAGACCGACAGAAGTCACAGCGTTCGGCGCTGCCGAAGTGGCAATCAGGGCTCCATCCGCAACTTGAACAGCAAGAACAGCAATTCGGATTGCGTGCACATATTTCATCGAATTGTGTTTCTCCAAGGCGTTATCAACGAGATCTCTAGTTTGGGAGATCTTGCTCCTTCTAAGTCCGAAGTCCAACTTACCCGTCAGGATACTTTGTGGATCAATGGTATGCAGATCGAACCCTACTAACACAACTTTTCTCGTCAAAGGAACCTCTCGAGTAATGATGATCCTGCTCACTTCGCTTGGGCCAGGCGCGAAGCCAGTGGGGAGGGAGGTCAGCACGATAATCAACAAGAGCAGAGCAACGCTCGTGGTTCCCAAGTTGAACCCGCGGTTTCGGAGATGCTGCAAAGGAGTTGACCCCCCTATTTAATGCGTTGCATGCAATTCCGCTTGTGTTAATGCCGATTGAAGAGTATCTTGTGCTGGCAGAAAGCATATTCGTTTTCTTGTCTCGTGAGATCTGGATGGCGCACTATTATCAAGCATAATGCCCTTACATCAGGTCTTGTTATGAACCCGATCTGCCCTATGTTGGCGCGCGTCGGTTTCCATGGCGCGAAGCTTCGCTCATTTACTCGGAGAGGACTTCAAGGAATGAAACATTGCGCGGAAGGTTCTTCGCCACGGGTTAAAACTCTGGTTACGGCCGCGTTGAGCTCCACAAAGAGGAGAAATTTCCTCCAAATGATCAGCAAGCACGTCCGATGCCATGATTGGGGCAATATTTGGTCCGAGTGTATGGTCAAGCATTAATGTCTGCATTGTAGGAGAGAGTTGTTCCTCCCGGGTCTAGGTTTGTAACCAGTACGTCTCATGCTGAATCCTTGAGCCATTCCCGATAGGCCGCTGTGAGAGTTGATTTACCCGATCCCGCATGCCAAGAACGAAGACAGCGTTAGCCATAACATTCCCCCGCACGCAAGGTACTTTCACCTATCAGTCTACCGTGCTAGTTACATGGCAGCTAGAGCAAGGTTTTTCCAAATCAGAGCAGAGAGACTAGGCCGCTGCGATGATGAGCAGGCTAGAACAGGAACAGTGACTGTGAACCCGGGTCCGGAGCAGTAAGCGTTCATGGCGTGTAATTGTGAGGAGCACTTATGCCGAGGGAGTGCACGGGGGCGCTTGTCTGACAGTTGGCTTCTGCTCCAATACGTGTGTCCATCTGAACGCGTACTTGAATCAATTGTGATGTCGTTCAGAGTCAACGCTTTGACAATTCCTTTGAGCCTCTGGAAGTGGCCGTCGTCTGCGATGCGCTTCATCCATTAACTCGCCAGACATTCTTGAGCTAGGGGCCATTGTTTCGTTGATTAATTGCAGCATTCTGAGGCGAAACGACTATAGTCGTCTGCTAAATATGCGAACACGCAATGCTGGGCTCCTCATGAACTTTCCCTTCTTGAAGACCGCGATTCGCGTTTGGTTAATGGAGATCTTGATTTCGGGCTTCAACTTCTTTGTACTGATGAATCTCGTCTACGAACCGAGATGGGGTGTTCTCGTGGCACATCAAATCGGCATGTCCACTCGGATTGTGTACATCTCTGTTCTCGCATATTTCCTGCTCCGATTCGTCAAGGCATATGAAACCAAGGATTTGATTCATGTTGGCATTCTGTGGCTGAGCTTGACTTTGATGTTCGAATGGGTTGGCAGCTTGGCTCTCGGTCGACCAGTCGACGAAATCCTGATTGGCTGGAACATATTTGCAGGGTATATGTGGCCCTATGTATTGCTGACCTATCTACTGTCAAACCTCGTTGTTGGTACAATTTCGCACCCAGGGAAAAATAGGCACCTAGAACTGGTTCCTTAATGTGTGACAGTAAACGGAGCTTCGGGTATCATTGCAGATCTGAATCATTGGTCCGGGGACATGAGTACTCGACGAAGTGCGTGTGACGTGGATTCAAACCATGACTCTCGAGAGCAACCCGAAAGATTAGCTGTTCATTATGGCTTGGTTTCTCAACATTCACTGAGAATTTTCTCCTCAGATCTGTCAAAGTAGAATCATAACCAATCTGAAATCGCTTCTTGTCCAGACCTATGTTGCACTATCACGCATTTTCACGTTTTAGAGAATTTGGAGGTTCGATGTCTGCCAAGTTCTCATTCTATTTGACGGACTCTTCCGCCCAACCTAGAAAGTCCTTCGATCGCTTCGCAAACGGCTTGGTCGAGCACTCGCTCAGCCTTTCTTTCATTTGAAGACGACATCGAGAAATGCAGATGGATAAAGGGGTGGCCTCCCGCCTCTATACCTCTTGGATGCGACTTGATGTAGACACCAGTCGACCGTCGCATGAGAGCATCGAGAACGGGTGCCAGCGACGATTCCATAATCCCTCGAACTTCAATCCATTTCTCCAGAAACTTCCTTCCTCGCGCTCTCGCACGTATGATTTCGGCAAGCGTACGAGTGAAGATGGCTTTCGCCTCTCTAGGGACACCGGGTAGACAGAAGATCGCGATTTGATTCACATTGATCCTAACGCTAGGTGCTGTGCCGACTGGATTGAGGATCGGTGTTCCTCCTGAGGGGATCAGAGCCATCTTAAGACGTGGCTTGGTTAGTGATATGCGGCGTCTCGGAAATCTGCGAGCATAGTGCTGTCTGATCATCGCCACAGCGACATTATCAAGCTTCAGACGTAGACCAAGCGCTTTGGCAACACCGCTGAGCGTCATGTCATCGAAGGTTGGTCCAATACCACCAGTGGTGATCAGAATTCTGGGTCTTCTCTTGATTGATTCGCTTACGGCTTGCGAGATTTCGTTCAGGTTGTCCGCGACCGTGGTTATCCGTCTAACCTTTCCCCCCAGTGCAGTGACCCTTTCCGCAATCCATGTTGCGTTGGTGTTAAACGTATTTCCGAGTAAGAGCTCGTTTCCTATGGATAGTATCTCAACTGTGCATTCCAAATCTTTTGACACCCGGACGGAGTTGCCGTGTGAGAATATGGATAATAAGTACTATTGTTTTTCACGGGATTGATGTCTGAGTTCTTCTCACCAGATATGACACAATCATCCTGCCTTCTTTGAAAGCCACCATTTCAAGTACTCATTCTGCTTGCGCTTGCGTTGCTCCTCGGGGCTTTCTCGCTCTCGCATCTTGATTCGAGCTTCCATTAGCTGCTGAGAGTTGAAGGTGAGACCGCAACTTCTACATGTGTACAGTTTCAGAGCGGTGTCGTAGGTGAGAATCCCACCACATTCTAGACAGTAGTTCGTTGACACTCCGAGCTTTTTCTCCGAGCCTCTAAGGCAAAGACGCGCTAGTTAAACCTGTAGCAGCCTAATCGGCGGCAGCAATGTAATAGAATTCTCCCGAGCTTTTCTGTTCCTTGTCCAGTTTGCTGTCCGGCTTGTTGATTCTGGGTCGCTTCGTCTCTGGGTCCCGCCTGAAAGTGATACTAATCTCCGAGAGAAAGGTGTTCATTGCTTCTCTAAGCCGCATGGGAGGCGATCCTTCCCCGCGCCTGCTAGGGACACCGCTGAAAACCATAATCCGGTCGGCTAGGAAATCTTGCGCTACGATGTCATGTTCAACGACGAACGCGAAAGCCTGTCGTGCATCGATCAGATGTCTGAGCGCCTTTGAGATGTTCAGTCTTTCCTCAACGTCCAGGAACGCGCTGGGCTCGTCCAGCAGGTAGACTTGCGCACTCTTTCCAAGGCAGGCCGCTATAGCGACACGTTGCAACTCTCCACCGCTTAACTCAGTTATTTTTCTGTCCAGCAGTTTGTTAATGGATAACGGGCGGACGACGTCTTCATTAAAGAGGCTTGACGCATAGTCACCTCCGACGGCTGTAAGTAGTTCATACACCGTCCCCCCATACGTGGACGAGATATATTGCGGCTTGTAGCTCACCTGCAACTGATTTTGTGTTGATTTCGTGTAATACTCAAGAAGTTCCTTAATGAAAGTGGTCTTGCCAATTCCGTTCGGCCCAATTATTCCCACTATCTCTCCGGCACTTAGACTACCTGCCTTCACCTGCAAATGGAAGTTACCAATTCTTTTGGCTATCATGGGCCATTCGAGTTTGGTTTCGGTTTCAACATCAATCTGTCTTGGGGGTCTCACATGGAAGCGAATCGGTTGGTGTCTGAAACGCATGTTTTCATCAGGTAGAAAACCGATCAGGTAGTCGTTGATTCCACTTCTCGTCGGGTGGCCATGTGACACAATTCCGTACGCGCCAGGTTGACCATAGAGCAGGTAGACCTCGTCTGAGAGGTAGTCGAGCATTGCTAAGTCATGCTCTGCGATGAGAACAGACTTACCATCTTCGACAAGCTTCCTAATGCTCCTAGCAGCGCGGATCCTTTGATGGATATCCAAGTGACTTGAGGGTTCGTCGAATACGTACACATCGGAATTCTTGGAGATAGCGGCAGCGATAGCCACTCGTTGGAGTTCCCCGCCGCTAAGGACTTTGGCTTCTCGGTCGAGGATTTGTTCGAGTTCGAGTTCTACAATCAAGTCCTGAAGCTTGCCACGCTCATCGATCCGTCGAAGTATTCGTTCAACCTTTCCTTCAAGCAACGACCCTATTCTGTCGATGTGCTGTGGTTTGTGAACAACTCTCAGTTTCTTTCCTGCAATCTGACTGAAGTATTCGAAGAGCAGTGTGCCACGGTATCTAGACAGAACTTCGTCCCAGCCGCTCTGCGCTCCCGGGATCCCGAAGTTTGGAGTCTGTTCACCAGCCAGAATCCGGAGGGCGGTGCTCTTCCCCGTGCCATTTCGACCGATGAGACCTATAACGATCCCAGGGCGGGGTACCGGCAGGCGAAAGAGCTTGAACTCATTCACTCCGTAGCTGTGAATGCATTCGCCTTCCAGTTCTTGCGGCAGCTTGACAATAGTGATGGCTTCGAATGGGCATTTCTTTATGCAGATTCCACAGCCAGTGCACAGATCTTCATCGATCACAGGTTTCTTCTGTCCGGCGATGAACTTGATTGCGTATCTTCTGTTCAGAACTTCAGGACAGAATCTGTAGCACGGGATCCCGCAATCATCGGGTTTACAATGCTCCTTGTCTAGTGTGGCTACACGTAACAATACTACCGGCCTCTCGAAAGATTGAAAATGAATGTCAGGGAATTCAACTAGAGGAAGAAGCGATCAGGCTGGACGTTACCACTCCTCTTCTTCTCCCCAGCCCTCTTCTTCTCCCCATTCATCATCGGTCCAGTCGTCTTCTTCCTCGCTATCCCAATCTTCCTCTTCGCTCAAGAGAAAAGGCTCCTGTGCCAAAAGCCGAGCTAACCCCCCCTAGGCGGGTACTTTAAAACTTTTGGCCGCAATTCCGCCGATTGTGATAGCCCTCAGGCTCCCTTGCAGTAAGAAGCGCACCAGAAATGTTCTAACGCAATGCTGCCACGATCGTCCCACGGGGATTGCCTTTCGCGCTTCGCATTTTTGGTGACGAAAAAGCCCATGGCATGTATGGGGTATTGTGAACAGCAGCGACGCGTAACCGACGGTCGATAGCTATGACTCCTGCGTCGCCTTTGAGACGCTTTGATGCCGTCATTATCGCCCCGATCGCTGCCTTGGTCGCGGGGAGACCGTCTCCCATCATCGAACAGACATCCTTTGACAAGGCCAACCTGACGATTACTTCTCCTATCCCCGTCGCAGTGGCGGCACCGGATAGGTTATCCGCATAGAGACCAGCGCCTACTAGCGGGGTATCTCCAATTCTCCCGGGTAGTTTCATTAGGACACCTCCAGTCGAGGTGGCGGCCGCAAAGTTCCCTTCATGGTCCACGGCTACAGCACCTACGGTGTCATGCGGAATGAGTTCAGGATGTTCTTCGACCAAACGCAGGTTCCTGCGGATCCACGCCACCCTGATGGGAGGAGGCCTTTCCCTGTATCTTCTTAGAATTCTCCTTCTTTCAGCTGTGACGGGATTGGATCTTGGTAGGGAGAAGATGCGAGCGAGTCTCTCGGCACATTCACCGGCTAGCAGAACGTGATTGGTCTTCTCCATGACCAGACGGGCTAGGCGAATCGGGTTCTTGACTTCGCGGACTAAAGCCACAGCGCCAGCGGACAGATCTCTTCCATCCATCATGGCTGCATCCATCTCAACCGTTTCGATGGCAGTAAGCGACGAGCCCTTTCCGGCGTTGAAAACCGGGTTGTCTTCCATGAGAGCAACGGCTTCTTCAACGGCATCAAGCGCCATACCACCTCGCTTCAGGATGTCATTGCCCGTTGAGGCCGCTGCGAGTACACCATGTAGACCTTTCCGGATGTTCTTGTACCAGAAGCCAGCCCCACCGTGAACGACTATCTTCGCCGACATTCTCAAGCTCTCCCAGGTTCGCACTGATTCCCAACTGAGTCCGAAGTCTCTAGTTATTCCACCGAGTCTGCGGACTAATCTTTAAGCAGTTTGCAGCTTTGGTAGCATCAAAGAGTTTGGTGAGTTCGTTTGGTACGCGTGTTGAAGCCTGACTTGGATAGCTTGGCTGAAGCCGCCCGAGTTGTGGCAAATGGAGGTCTCATCTGCTATCCCACCGATACAGTATATGGGTTGGGTTGCGATCCCCTTAACGCCTCGGCGGTTCAGAGGGCGATAAAAGCAAAGAGTGGGCGAACGAAGCCCATGCCTGTCTTGGTGAAGAGCCTCGAGGACGCGGAAAGGATTGCTGAGCTTTCGAACCAAGCTAGGAGGCTAGCGCAGAGGTTCTGGCCGGGACCTCTCACTCTGGTTTTGCCTGCGAGAAAAGTGCTTCCAGCCGATCTTGTTCCACAGGGGACTGTGGGCGTGCGTAGGCCGGATCACGCTATCTGTCTTGATCTCTTGGGATTGTGTTCTGGGCACTTGGTTGGGACAAGCGCAAACTTGACTGGGAGATCACCTCTCATCACAGCTGAAGACGTCGTGAAGGAATTGGGAGACCGTGTTGACCTTGTCCTTGATGGCGGTAGAGCTCCTCTTGGAATAGCTTCAACCGTTGTCGACTTGTCGAAGGATCGGTTAGAGCTCTTGCGTGAGGGTCCGATTAGCAGAGGAGAGATTATGAAGTTCCTTAAGCACCGGGAGACGGGATAGCTATTAATGCTCCGCAGTCCAATCTCGACGCTCTTGGTGTCTCTCCAATGCTAGATGACTTTAATCTCATCATTTCGACAAGCCGCGGTAATGAACGGAACACGTGTAGCGAGATGTGGTATCTCCTAGGAGAGGTAGGAGACCGGGGTTCGATCATCGAAACTACATCGGTCATAGGATTGGTTGTTGCCAAGACTAAGCTGGATCCGATTAAAGCAATTCGCGATCTTCGAAGTCTTCTCAGGGAAAGGCCTTGGGAATTCAAGTACACGTTGAAACTGGTTCCCGTGCAGAAGGTCGTACCTGCAAACTTGGAGGAGATCGAGCAGGCAGCCCTAAACCTAGTGAGCGGAATCGGCGAACAAGAGAAATTCAGAATTACTGTGGAGAAACGCCACACTGACCTGTCTAGTAAGACGATTATCGAAACAATCGCTAGACGGATTGATCGAGCGGTCGACCTCGACTCGCCAGACAAGATAATGCTTGTTGAGATAATCGGCAAGTTGGCGGGTGTGTCTCTGATTACTGCGCACGATGTTCTATCGATTGAGCGCGAGAAACGAACAGGGTGAGTCTGTTATTTCCTGATCGCGAGCAGGGCAGACCGTTCGATTGCTAAGCGTTCTATAACCTTAACGATCTCCTCGCCTTTTCGAGCTGTTGCTTTGAATTCTCTTCCACCGATTTGATAGGCGAAACGCACATTCTGAATCCTCTCTGGCGACCACTCCTCGAGAAGTTCATCCCGGCCTTGCCCCCTGAGGAGGTTCGACAGGAAGTCTGCGGCTGCCGAAACCTCTTCCCTTGAGGGACCAGCCAGAACCGCGGCGATCTTTCTTGTATTGGAAGTGACGCCAACTGCTTTGATCGCCTCGCTTATCTGCGAGTTGGCTGCGACGAAGAGCAGTATCTCCATTCCAAGCGTTCTTGAGATCGGGTCTCCCGAGTGGAATGATTTCCAGGCGTTGAAGACAGCGTGAAGCAGAAACCGTGACCCTGGAACTCTGTCTATGTCAACAAGCTGGATAGCGACTCTAGGAAACTTGTCCTGAACCGCTTGAAGGATTGCTGCCACATCACTAGCGGAAGCATCGAATCCGGAGATTCGAAGATAGCATCTGAGTTCCGGAAATTCAAAGAGCAAGCCCTATGACCTTGGAATGGCGAGCTGAAGTAGTGATTCGATGGTCTTGTCGTCAAAACCGCATCCTTTCAAGATCTGGCGGACAGAGTCTAAATTTCGACCGCCAGAACGTGCTTCCTCGATCAAAAGCTTTGTTGCTTCCAACCTCTCCCAAGGGAAGATTATCCAATCACTTGTGGAATCTGCAAAGAAATCCGGCTTGAACGTGCTGTGAGGCTTGTAGTATATGGTTACCGTTCTTACGCTCTCTGCTCCTTTGGAGAGTACGTGATCCAGGGCGACCCTTAGGCTTTCCCCGGTATCAGCTACATCGTCAACGACTAGGACTTTCTTCCCGGAAATCTCTTCGCTTATCGGTTGAGTGATTATTGGAGTACGTGCAGTCTTTCCAATGCCGGTGTAGAACTCAATCTTGATGTTGACTGTGTGTGGGTTCTCCAATAGGTCTGAAAGTACGCGTCCCGGTGCCCATCCCCCCCTCGAGACACCTACAATTAGATCCGCCTTGAAACCTGACTCTCTTATCCTGAGAGCGAGGTCAATGAGCATCTCGTAAATCTTGTCCCATCTAGGGGCAACGTATTTCCGCGAATCGGACATCAGAGCACCGTTCGTTACGGCAACACCCTGTTCCCACTATAAGTGTTGTTGCGGTCAGCGGAGATGCATCTCCTCATCCGGCGTGAGGAACCTCAGTGCAGGTCAATCCACGTCATGCCGCGGGTCAAACTTGTATGAACAAACTTAACAACTCTTCGGCGACGCGATGTCCACTGCGAGCTGTTTATGAATTTCAATGGAACCGCAAGGACTTCTCATCATGTGCCCTCGAAGAAATTAGATGGGCTTGTCAGTAGCGCGATTCGGGATTGCATGATCGGAATGTAGTAGCCGATTGTATCGAAGCCGATGGGATATGGATAGGAGAATGCTTCCGGTATTAGGCGCACTCCAAAGGGAACAAGCAAGGCAGTCAGCGCATACCCGATTTCGCGAACGTGCGATCGTAATAGTTCGCTCGATTTGGGTTCCTCATATTTGGGATTCATAAAAGACTCCACAGTGCTCGCAGTGCCAATCAGCGCCTTTCGGTTCATACATCATTGGTCTAAAGCACATCGGGCATATCGCGCCATTCAGAACTCGCAGTGGTCTCAAATGAGGAGGAGCACGTCTCTTTAGAATCTGGCCTAGAGGCAGACCAAGGGGAGTTCCCGCATATCTGTACACAAATGCCACAACAGCGATGGTTACTGGAATCGTGATTAGTATGAGGAGTGAGGCGTCGAATTCGGTGACGGGTGAGAGCCTCACGATAGATGCTGCGCTTTGATCTCCATAGTGGTTCGCATCTCCTTCCCATGAAGCAGTCAAGGTCCAATTGCCGGGGAAAGATGGGACGAAGGTGAATCTGAAGCTCCCATTCGTGGATGTTTGCACAGCGCGTGACTCCACAGTCTGATTTGGGGTGATGATTGTGATGGTGATCAGAGCCTGCGGGATCGTCGGTGAAATGGCTCCCGTGAATGTTGCGCGCGCAGGCTCTGTCAAGTTCATCGATGTTGGAGACAACGTCAATTTGGCTTGGAGTTTATTGACGAGAATCGAGACAGTGGACGATGTTGCAGGGTCGTGTAGTGAATCTCCTTTCCAGAAGGCAGTTGCGGTATAACCTCCCGCCGAGCTTGGACTCCAGACATAAGAGAATGTTCCATCATTGGTAGTGCTAAGTGTTTGGTTTACTGATGAGGACCCAAACCTCATAAGAAGATAGATACTCGTGCTCATTGTCAAGTTCAGTTTTCCTGACAGGGTTATCGCGTCTCCGTAAGTTGCAGATGAGACTGGCGAGGCCAAGGTCAACGTGGCAGCAAGTTTACCGTTTGTGGCGCCCTTAGTTGAGGGTGAGAATCTCCAATCACTCAGAGCTCCAGTGTCAATGCCATTGGGAAACCTCTGCCAAGTGAGATTGTTGTCTGACACATCACGGATATTCGGGGTCGAATCGATTACAGTGCCCTTCCTATCACTAAGGGTTACCGTATCTCCTGTCTTCATGACGCTTCGTCCCGGGAGAGTTAACACCAAGTATCCGAGACTAGGAATAACCGATATTCGAGACTGCATAGTTGTTACAGCTCCACTTGCGGATCTGAGTTTCCATCCAGAGACATCTACACCTTGGTTTGTGGGGTTATAGAGTTCGATCCACTGCTTTGCAATATCAGGGCCTGGAGGGTCCATCTCAACTTCGTTCATCACAGCATTAGCAGTAGCTTGAGCTGCAACTTGGGTTCCTGCCAGCGAGCCCACATATATGCTCGGTAGAACAACGAGTAGAGCGAGCATTATCGCTCGTTGAGCGGGCACGCTGGGACACTTCCGTTACGTCAGATGCAATGGAATGCGTTTCTTAATGCTTTCCGGAATGGATTGATGTCAAATGCGCGAGTGACGTACGAGGCTTTCCGCCAGTTTCGCGAGTACGTCTACGCGTTTCTTCATGTGGGTTTGAGGGGCGGTAAGAACTGGAACGTCACATACATGAAAATCAGTCCTAGTATGATTGCGAATGGTAATCCTGGAAACATGTCTCGACCCTCAAGCATTTTGAAGCCTAGGTATGCGCCGACTACGAGTCCGATTCCTGCTGCAACATATGGAAAGAGACCGAAGTTCTTCATCGAATTGCTTGCGAGCATCGAGTAGAACACCATATCTCCCATACCCATGGTCAAGTCCCCGTAGGTGAAGACGGCGCCGGTGAACTCTTCTATATCAGTGGATTTCGCCATCTTTCCTATGGGACCTTTGTAGACTGCGAAAAGATCGTAGCCAGCTAGCGCGAGGAGAAGCGCTACCGCAGTAAGCGTAGGAATCGAGACGCCCAGGAAGGTTCCGGTCATTCCTCCTACAACAATTATCGCAGCTAGGTGCGGGATCCCTTTCGATCTGTATATAGCCAAACCCAAGCCAATCGACGCGAACAGGCTGACAAGTAGCCACATAGATGAGTCGAAAAGAGTTGGAATATAATTGGCGTAGAGCGTACCGTACCAGGTGAACAGGAAGAAAAGCAGAGCGAACAGGGCGAAGTTAATCAGGTATCTGACTATTCGTTTCAAACCGAATTTCACAAACAGGTACATCATCGTTCCCGTCGCAGCCATGAGGACAACAAAAATGCTTGCGTTAAGGGTCACTCCTCCCGTTGTTTCAGGAAAGATCGTGAGCGGCTCTACTGGAGTACTTCTCAAGGAGTATGTAAGAGCCCCAGCTAGCGCTATCGCCAGGATTTCAGGGAGGAGATGTTCAGGCTTTGCTCTAAATTCCTTACTCAACTCTCAGCCTCTTCAATTCAGAACGGCAATTGCGGCAGAACTCGGAACTCTTCCTATCAGTGTCAATTATACTCTCCGAGAAGTACATGACGCACGAGTGGTCAGTGCAATGTCTCATGCCCAGCATGTGACCTATTTCGTGGACAGCCTCTTTAACAACTCTTTCTTGGAATAGGATGTAGTCGTCCGAGAGTAGTGGTTTCAGCCTGTACGTCGAAATCACGCTCACTCTCCCCAGAAGTCTGGCTTCTCCGAAAACAAAGTTCATGCCCGGAACATACAGGTCGAATGACGCGACACCCAATAATCTGTCCACCTTCAGAGATTGGATTTCACTCTCAAGAAGGGCCAAGATGCGAGTTGAATGAAATTGGTCACGTAGAGAATCATAGGCCTCGCGCGTGCCCGGGACATAGTCGATTGTTCGGACCTTGAACCAAGGAAGCTTCTCGGATAGGAGAGGTTTCAAATCTTCCAATGAGTAATCGGACGCATCTCCTAACTGGATTACGCCGAGGGTTTCAGAGATCGTAGTTGTCGCCTGGCTCAGGTACTGTGGCTTGCAGTCCAAGTTCTCTATTTGCCCAGTCCGCGAGATGCCTACAATTTGCTTCATCGCCATGAACTACGAAGACACGAGTTTTGTTGTCCAGTTCCTTCAGAGTCTCCTGAAGCTGCATCCTTCCTCCATGCGATGAGAAATCAAATTTCTCAACGCGCGCTTTGACTTTCCCAGGTCTGCCTCTGATTATGAAGCGGCCCTCGTCTAGCAGTATTCTACCCGGCGAGCCTTGGACTTGGTAGCTTACAAGAAAGATGCCGTTTCGTTCATCGCGAGAAATATTTTCCATGTAGAACACAGAGGCCCCTCCCTTCAGCATCCCTGCTGGGGAGACTATTACTCCAGCTGTCTGCGCCGCGTGGCGTCGGCTTTTCCAATTATTGATGTGCTCCGCCAACCTCATGGCTTTCCTGAAGCGTTCCGCATCCCTCAGAGAGTTTGGATGTTCCTCGAGCATTCTAATCGCATCCAAGGCCATGCCGTCCACGAAGACAGGATAGGAGAAGTTATGATCAGAGAGCATGCATATGATTTCCTGGGATCGACCCACTCCAAAGGCTGGTACGAGTACCGTCCC
Source organism: uncultured Candidatus Bathyarchaeia archaeon (assembly GCA_964598845.1). Classification (GTDB taxonomy): domain Archaea; phylum Thermoproteota; class Bathyarchaeia; order 40CM-2-53-6; family 40CM-2-53-6; genus FEN-987. The sequence goes on along the minus strand of CAZRDM010000002.1, from coordinate 48,022 downwards.
GCCGTTTTCAATTATTTCTTTGCATGCTAGGACGAAGTTACGTTCCGCCTCTATTCTCTCAGGGTGGTCTTCACTGGCGTAGGTGCTCTCAATGATTATCGCATCCAAGTGCCTATAGGCTCTCTCCGCACCTTGGACGAGATGGGTTGGAATTAGATTGTAGTCTCCCGTGTACAGGACGCGTTTTCCATTGTTTTCCGCGATTATCTGTGCACTTCCAGGTATGTGACCGGCATTGACCAGAGTAATGTCAAAGTCCCCAACTTTCAAGGGTGAATGATATTCAACTGGGACAGTTCGGTTCATCATGCTCTCCAAGTCTATGTACTCGTAGGGGAGGTAGTAGCCACTTAACTTGATCATGTCCCTAACGAGAACGCTGGTCAGTTTGAAGGTGGGTTCTACCCCATACACTGGTAGCTTCGTAGAGTGCAGGTAGAAGAGCGGTGTTAGTCCGCTATGATCTAAATGCGCGTGTGTGAGGACGACTGCATCAAGATCCTTTGGTGATATATGAACTGGGAAGCCCACTTCGTGGTTTATCAAGACACCGTAATCCATGAGGATTTGACTCTGGTCGCTCTTGACGGCGACCGCGGATCTGCCAACTTCTTGACAAGCCCCTAGAAATCGTAGATGCATTCGTAATCAGCTAATTCGTCTGTCTGAATGGCTCAGCAATCCGTATGTATGATTGTCGAGTTATCCGTACATTCCACGTAATGAACGCGCGGTCTGCTGGAGCCGTTTCTCAACCTCTTGCTCGATATCCTTTGCATCATACTCCAGTTCTTTCACGTCCACCATAAGGCGGTAGGCTTTCGAAATAGCTCTGATTGCAGTAGCGGCTGCCTTAGGGTCAGCATGGTTGGCCGAGGCGTATGGCAATACTGCGACGGCCGGGAAGTTCTGCTTCTCGAACTCACCCAACATAACTGCCAAGGGCCCGTAAACGAAGAGGCCGGCCTCAAGCGTAGGGTGATTCATTTTCCTCGTCTTGAGCGGGTATGTATGCGTTGGGACAACTCTGATGCTGTCCGTTCCTGCCTGCAAGCTACCGTCCAGTCCACCGATCAACACTGCATCCCTGAATCTGTTCTCCATCGTCCATTGTGCAAGAGTCTTAGCAAATTCAGCCTCCTCGCTCCTGTGGGGAGAGAACTCCAGTTTGACGAACACAATCCTACCAGACTTGTAGACTTCGAATGGCGTAACTAGGCCGGATTCCGATGTTGCTATGAACGGCGGAGGATGAGCAACGTCTACAAACCCGATCCTCTTCGCGTTCAGGGCGTGAACGAGATATGAGACTGAGATGTAACCTGTTTCTCCCACTCCATGAAAACCAGTTATCAAGGTTGAATTGCGGACGCTAGTCCTTTGAACCATCAGATTCACTGGCAACTGCTTTTCCCCAAGACTTTCTCGAGAAATCGAGAAGACAATTCGCGCTCGAATGGCGAGTCTGCTATAATAACTTCTCTCGGAACTTGGCGAAGCAATGTCTAGGCCATTCTGATGGTGCCATGACCCATGGGGTAACCGCTCACTGAAGAAGGTTGATCCCCTTCCATGGTCTGTGCTCCCCAACGTCCGCGCAGTTGCGTAATCTGTACGTCTAAGCGAAGGGAAACTAGCAAAGAAAAATACTTATAACCGGGATTTTTAATGCTGGGTTACCCGAGGTAACAAAAATGGCCTATCTAGCCGGTCAACCGGTACTCATTCTAAAGGAAGGCTCAACACGGAACCGAGGTCGTGATGCTCAGCGAAGTAACATGACCGCGGCGATCGTTGTTTCCGAAGTTGTAAAGAGTACTCTTGGTCCACGGGGAATGGACAAGATGCTCGTCGATACTCTAGGCGATGTGACTGTAACTAACGACGGCGCCACAGTTCTAGACGAGATCGATGTCCAGAATCCCGCAGCCAAGATGATGGTCGAAGTCGCCAAGACGCAGGATGATGAAGTCGGTGACGGAACAACGACCGCGGTAATTCTTGCAGGCGAACTGCTGAAACGAGCTGAGAATCTTCTAGATGATAACGTTCACCCGACGACGATCGTCGCCGGTTACAAGAAAGCTGCAGACAAAGCGGTCGAAACTTTGAATTCCATGTCCGAGCCGGTTAAGCTGGAAGACGAGGCTACGCTGAAGAAAGTTGCTGTCACCGCAATGCACAGCAAAGGTCTGGGCGCGGCTCGTGAGCACTTCGCCGATATCGGCGTCGAAGCCGTCCAACAGATCATGGAGAAACGTGGAGATTCTTGGTATGCAGACATCGACAACATTCAACTCGTCAAGAAGGAAGGCGGCAGCCTGCTCGACACGCATTTGATCAAGGGCATAATCATCGACAAGGAAGTTGTTCATCCAGGCATGCCGAAAATGGTCAAGAACCCGAAGATCGCTTTACTTGACTGCGCGCTGGAAATCGAGAAGACGGAGATGTCCGCGGAAATCCGAATCAACGATCCATCCCAAATGAAAGCCTTCTTGGACGAAGAGGCTCGCATGATGAAGGAGATGGTCGATAAGATCAAGGCCTCTGGCGCTAATGTCGTACTATGCCAGAAAGGCATCGACGATACCACTCAGCACTACTTGGCAAAGGAAGGAATACTTGCTGTACGGAGAATTAAGAAATCGGACATGGAGAAGCTTGGACGGGCTGCAGGTGGAAGGATCGTGACGAACTTAGATGACTTGACGTCCAAAGATCTTGGCAAAGCGGGCCTTGCGGAGGAAAGAAAGATCGGCGACGACAAGATGGTCTTCATAGAGGGATGCCAAGATCCAAGGTCGGTCAGTATCCTAATCCGAGCAGGTATCGAGCGCCTAGTCGATGAGGCTGAAAGAGCGATGAAGGACGCTCTTTCGGTTGTGGCCGATGTGGTGCACAAGCCCAAGGTTGTCGTCGGCGGAGGCGCAATCGAGGGTGAGCTCGCAAAGCGGGTGAAGGAATACGCCAGTAAGGTAGGTGGGCGAGAGCAACTCGCAATCGAGGCTTTCGCTGACACCCTCGAAATGATTCCAAAGACGCTTGCGGAGAACGCTGGTCTCGATCCGATTGACATCACAGTGGCCCTTCGCTCGGCACACGAGAAAAAGGAAGGCGTCGCATACGGCGTTGATGTCTTCAAGGGCGGCGTTAGGGACATGAAGAAACAAGGCGTGATTGATCCAACAAGAGTCAAGGAACAGGCCATCAAGTCCGCAGCCGAAGCCGCATCGATGATACTGCGTATTGACGACGTGATCGCAGCAGCGAAGCCACCTCCGACTCCACCACCGAGAGGCGGAGAAATGCCGGAATACTAAGCCACATTTCCTCTCGATTTTTTCCAGCCTACGCGTCAGCGCGACTTTGCACACCCTTAAAATATCGTGTAACTTGCTTACTCGGATTGCTCCGGGCTTCTGGGGCTCCGGTAGAAGCGTTCGCCGCTACCGAATATAGCCCGGTCAAGGCGTCTGCCACCGAGAGTATGTTGGCCTCTCGAGTAAGGGGAGAGCCAGCGACGCGGGTTCAAAAGCGCATGAGCGCTGAAAATCCCGCCCGGAGCACCACCCACACATTAGTTTCTAGCCATTGGTGTCAACACAAGGCGTTGGTCTGTAATCCATAACCAGCGTGTCGCAACACCGCTGAGATCTAAGAGAATCGGCAGATTTGCAGAGAACAGGCTCTGAGTTGCAGCGTGGCGTCGTTTTAGCGACGCAAACTCACAATCTAGGACGAGTAGTGACTGTTGCATGCGGAGATTGACTATTCGGAAACCGACAAACGCGGGAACGTCAACTCTTACAGCAAGTTCGGCTTTCAGGTCATGAAAGGGTTACTTATGCTGAGGCTTCCCAGCTGGCACATGCAACGCAATCAGATAACCAACCGATGCCGATAGCAGCACGGCCGCCAAACAACACGCGACTTTGCTCTATGCAAGGCCACGATCCGGAAGCGTTCATCTTATCACGGCAACTCTCCTCTGAGAACCATCACAGCACTGACTAGGCCATACCAAGCTTAGCATGATCGCTTGTCGTACGGTTTGGAACAGATGTTCCATAGGCAAGAATCTTATGATATGGAGCTTAGCAATTGTACGATACGGTATGCCAAGAAGAGTCGTTCTTGTTTCAGTAACTGCAATAGTTCTTGTATTAGCTGCCTCTTCGATGGCTGTGTGGTATGCCAGTGAGCAAGGAAAAGATACAGGCACGATCAAGGGACTGGCGAATGTCAAGAGTGTTCGAATCATTATTCTGGAATCCTTTCCAGTGCAAGTAAATGTGGTTGTGTACGGTGAACTTACAGATAGTTGCACAGAAATCGGAAACATAAGAACGAAGCGCGAACCCACCACATTCATAATCACAGTAAGTACCACCCGCCCGGCTGACGCGGTGTGTGCACAGGTGATTACTCCCTTCGAGAAGGTCATTCCATTAGATGTCGTCGGACTGAAGGCAGGAGTCTATACGGTGAGAGTGAATGGGGTCACCGACACATTTGAACTTCAGGCGGACAACATCGTGCAAACTGCAAGCCAGGTTACTATCTGTTTGCCATCAATAGCGCGCGCAAACTACTGGCAAAAAATGTTAGAGGGAAACCAACATCTCAGATAGCTTGGCACCCCAACTCCCGCAGAAGTTAGCCGTTACAGCGATCCTCGCTCCCCAGCTGAGGCAATACCTTGTGTCAGTTGACGGGAAGAAAATCAAGAGCTGGTAACAATGGATTTGAAGTTCGCCAACAGGACTGCAATCTACTTGTTGATGGTAATTGCCGGGGGCATTCTCGTGCCCGCAGTTCCGGTGTTTCAGCCATCGCCACCGCCGATGTTGTCGACCACCATTTAATTGTCCACAACCAAGGCCTGAAAAGCCTACTCCATGCTTCGGTCATTTTGGTATACAATTCTTCGAATCCACAACCCGACATGAGGTCTCACTCCTTCTGTTACAGGTCAAAAGGCGCAGGAAGAGTCGATGATTATCGGGTCCGTGTTTTGCAGGAATCCTCCCAGAACTGTTCATCGCACGGGGAGCCGTCGACCGCAAATCGCCACTCAAACGTCTACCCAGTCAACTTGAACGCTGGTGCTTCCCATACAGCCTGAGAAGCTTTTTGAGCGAAAGCAAGTACAATCTCCTGACCGCTCAGAGGGCCCGTAGCTCAGCCAGGCTAGAGCGACAGAAAGCATGGGTCGAAGCTCATAAGTTGCAACGGAGCAACCTGCTGGTCGAGGGTTCGAATCCCTCCGGGCCCACTCTCGCCTTTGAACACAGGACCGGGTCGACCGGAACATTTCCGATTCAAATCCCTCCGCCCTCACCGCGATGTTCCTCATTTTCTGTGCGTGCTGGTTTTGGACTGCCACCACTTCGTTCCTGGATGCGACGCATGCCTATTATAGAGGATTCTGGACTGGTTCGGACTAAAGGCTTCGAGGCATGAGACCGTTCAGAGAAGGTCTATTTCGTTGTCCTATGATCAAACAGCATTCGCAGATATACAGAGCGTCTTTGATGACCTTCGATCATCACCCGACGGGCTCTCATCAACTCAGGCGAAGATAAGGCTCGAAGAATACGGTCCTAATGTTCTACCTTCCGCAAAGCGACCGCACCCTGCAGAGAAGTTTCTCGTCCAATTCAAGAACCTGTTCAATGTTGTTTTGCTAGTTGCCTCACTGCTTTCGTTCCTGACAGGCTGGGTATACAGCGACCCGACCTCCTTCCAAATGGCTTTCGCAATTCTGGGGGTCGTTCTGGTCAACGCCTGTTTCAGCGTGATTCAGGAGTATAGGGCGGAAAAAGCTGTACAGGCAATAGCGAATCTTGTTCCAGCGAACGCGAAGGTCCTGCGTGATGGCGAATTCAAGGAGCTGAATGTGGCACAGATAGTCCCCGGCGACATGATCGCATTAGAAGAAGGGGATCGAGTCCCGGCAGACGCCAGGTTGACGACCGCGTTCGAAACCTCCGTGGACAACTCTATCCTCACAGGTGAGTCGGAGCCACAGAGGCGCTTCGCCACGATCGCCCGTGGCACTTCGATAGAGAGCATTACAGATTTCCATAACATCATATTCTCTGGCACCACAATAGTTTCGGGCGTCGCCAAGGCGATCGTGCTCAAGACTGGAAAGGATACTCAATTCGGAAAGATCGTGTCGTTAGCACGTGAAGTCAAGGAACCACTTAGTCGCCTACAGAAAGAAATCGATTACATGGCCAAGGTCGACTTCGTCGTTGCCCTGATCGTCGGTGGCGTATTCTTCGCGGTGGCAGGACTGTTGCTAAAACTGACAATTGTCGATAGCCTGTTCTTCGCTATTGCGGTGATGATCGCACTGGTTCCGGAAGGATTCCAACTTACCGTGTCACTCTCGTTGGCTTTGACCGCGCTCGCCATGTCCAAGAGGAATGTTGTAGTGAAGCGCCTGTCTTCTGTGGAAACTCTTGGGTCGGCGACAGTGATGTGCGTCGATAAGACAGGGACCATCACGAGTGGTGAGATGATGTTAAAGGAACTCTGGGCTAACGGCGAGATTTTCGAGGTAACAGGAGACGGATTCAGCCCCGACGGTTTCGTAACGGTTGAAGGTAGGCGTGTCACAAGGGCTGAGAGGCCGCACGTCCTTTCACTCTTCGAGGTTTCCGCCTTTTGCAATAACGCGAAACTTAGCCCGCCTTCAGACAGGATCCCGAGGTGGACTGTGCTGGGAGATCCGACAGATGGCGCGTTCGCTGTTTTTGCTGGGAAAGGGGATTTCAACGTAAGCGAGGCACTGGCACTCAACCCGAGGGTAGGACTGATCCCATTTGACTCAAAGCGGCGGCTTATGACAAGCATCCACAGAGCGCCGGACGGAAAGACTTTGGCCTACACGAAAGGAGCATCCCGCGAACTCCTACCCAAATGTGCCAGAATCTTTCTCGACAACGAATATAAGTCCTTCGATGATGGCATGAGAGAAATGGTTGAGAAACGGATTGAAGACTTTGCTTCAAAGGGCTTCAGAGTACTTGGAATGGCTTCTCGCGTACTTCCAGATGATGTCAAAAGGTTTGACTCCGAAATAGTTGAAAACGACCTAACGTTCCTAGGACTGGCGGCATTATTCGATCCCCCAAGGCCCTTGATGCAGAAGGCAGTTTCAGAAGCCCGTGGCGCGGGTATCCAAGTAATTATGGTGACAGGTGACCACGAACTGACGGCTGAAGCGATCGCGAAGAGGATTGGAATCGTCACGTCCCAGCAGGCCTTGGTCGTCTCTGGATACGAGCTCAGCAAGGCAACGAATGACGAGTTATCAGCAATTCTGGATAATCGTGAAATCGTGTTCGCGAGAACTACTCCGGAACAGAAACTGCAGATAGTCAGGGCGCTGAAATCTAAAGGCGAAACAGTCGCGGTGACAGGCGACGGGGTTAATGACGCTCCGGCTTTGATTCAGGCGGAGGTCGGAATTGCTATGGGGGTCGGCGGAACCGATGTTGCCCGCGAATCAGCCGACATGGTATTACTGGACGATAATTTCGTTTCGTTGGTTGAGGGTGTAAAGTTTGGCAGGGCCATGTTCGACAACTTGAAAAAGTTCGTGTACTACGTTTTCACTCATAACTGGGCAGAACTCGTCGCCTTCGTTGCATTCATACTCCTTCAAGTTCCACTTCCGCTGCTAGTTGTGCAAGTTCTCGCAATCGACTTAGGAATGGACGTTTTTCCCTCTCTGGCCTTAATTATGGAACCTCCTGAGCCAGACGTAATGGGAAGGCCTCCCCGCCGCCTCGGGAGTCGCCTCATCGGCTCCGCTACCTTACTTCGCTCACTGTACGTAGGAGCCATCGTAGGTGTTGGTTGCCTAGTTTGGGCTTTTCACACTTGGACGACCGGAGGATGGGCGTTCGGACAGACTTCGATCGCAGACCCAACAGTCTACGCGAAAGGCACCACAGTGGTACTGGCAGGCATCATGGCCGGGCAGCTTGGCAACTTCTTTTCAGCGCGAACAAGCTCACAATCTGCATTTCGATTAAGTCCCTTCAGAAACAAGTGGCTATTTCTAGGAATCCTAGCACAGATTGGAATTCTCGCTTCAATAGTGTACATCCCGATTATTCAACAGGTGTTCAGAACAGCATCATTATCTTGGATGGATTGGGTTATCCTCTATTCTCTAGCGCCCCTGGTGCTTCTAGTAGAAGAGACTCGGAAACTCCTACGAAGGCGATTAATCCCTACGACTACTCTGTGAACAATTTATGGTGCCGGTATCGCAGTTTGAACCGTCCTTTGTGTGTGTGTCACCTAGTGGTACGAGGGCCGCGGACTTAACCAGAAACGAAACAGATCTCCAGCAGACCAATAATTTCACCAAATGGTGGGGTAAAATCCCATCGGCCCCACAGCATGCGTAAGCTCTCGAACCCTCAATATTGAGGGTTCGTATCCCTCCGGGCCCACCAAGGTCATGCGGGTGGTGGAACCCGAGTGTGGAAGTTGCTTGTCTGCGGCGTTTTAAGAGCGCGAATTAAAGGCCCAGCATGACGGTGAGGACTAGGGGGATGGAGAGTCGGAGCAGGCGGTTGCTGGGGGAGGGGGATGTGGTGCTTGTCAACCTTGGACAGGTGGCGTTCTGAGGTGTGGTTCAACGAATTTTTGCACGGTGAGGTTTAGGACGACTTCAGCTATATCGGTTGCATATTCGCCTATCCTTCTGAGGCTTTCGGACACTAGACGCAAAGCTGACAGGTCGGCGGGGGGCATCTTCTCTCTGAGTAGCCGTTCCACGAATCTCGATTCTATTGAGGACACTTTCTCCTTTTCGAGAAGGACTGACTCAGCTAATTGATAATCGTCGGCGAAGAGAGCCCGTAATGCGTTCTCCATCATCCGTTGGGAAAGCTGACTAAGCGCATTGCTCTCCTTGAGCAATGCAGGGTTTAGGGGTTGTTGTAATAGCAAACAGTTCTGGGCTACTCGTGCGGCATGGTCTGCTGAGCGTTCAACGCTTTTCGTGACAATCCGGTATCCTAAACATTCAACTGGAACTCTGAGCCCGATTCTTTCGAGTAGGGGCGGATGCCGAACAGCCCATTTCAACTGCCGTATTATGTACAGGCTGAACCTGTCGATTTCGTCATCAATCTTCAGCACTTGTCTCGCCAAGTCATGGTCGCGGTTAGTAAGAGCCTGCATTGCGTCTTGTTGCATGGAGCTCTCGATGGAACTCATTCGTCTCACCGCGTCAGGAACAAGCAATTGTGGGTAGCTGAGCAACACCTGAAGGGTCGCGCTCCTTGATGATTCTGTGACGACCTCGGTCCCGACTAGCTTGCTTCTAGCGACGTCTCTGATGCTATCTCTAACTGCGGCGCTTAGATTGCCAGACTTTGAATTGACTTCAATGGTTGAGAAACCGGTTACGTAGAGGGAAATTATGATCCGTGTAACTGCATCTGGGTCTGAATCGGGCGCGATCGAGATTGAACAACGCGACCTTTCGTCTTCGTATTTCGATCGTTCAAATGGTATCAGTAACAAACCCTGATTCTGTTGTCTACTAAACTCAATACGGCCTCCTTTCTTCAGTCCAGCTTCCTCAACCCATTGCTTCGGGATTGAGACAATGTACGACCCTCTGCCGGTGAGCTGGACTCTTCGGATATACCTATCCTCGTAGGATCGTTCCGTTTCTTTCAACTCATTCACATGTATGCCTATAGAAGAGGCATATTTCATGTTACTGCTTTTCTGTTACTATATCTTCGTCCCAGTCGTTATGTATATGACTGAATCTCCGATGTGGCAGGCGTGATCGGCGATTCGTTCGAGATATCTCAAGACGAGTGTTGAAGCCAAGGCACAGCGAGTAGGGGTAGAAGTGTCATGGAATAGCTTCCTCGTGTACTCTAAGTATGTCTCGTCAACTATGTCGTCCTCGTGGCGGAGGCTACGAGCGGCCTTGTTGTCTCTTGTCTGAAATGATTTGATGCTAGTTTGAATCATTTTGGTTACTCTTGCGCTCATGTCTTCGACGACTGATTTGTCGCATCCTGAAAGGTCTCCAGCTATTTCCAGCACTTGGGCGATGTCGTAAGCGTATCTCCCAAACCTCGAGAAGCCATATGAAATCTCCAAGCAGGATTTGATATAGCGAAGATCTGTTGCTACCGGTTGGTATCTTGCTATAAGTTCGACAGCGAGTTCCTCAACCTCTGTTCCAAGCATCGACAATTGATGCGCTCGATCCAGAGCTTCCTTTGTGATCTTCTCTCCTTTAGTGTAGGCCTGAATCGCCTTCATCACAGAGTCAAGTGCGAGATTCGACATGTCCGCAATAGCGTTAGATAGCCGTTCTAGTCCCATATCCATTAGACGAGGCAACTGCGTTCAACCAAACTTTCCGCTGATATACCGCTCCGTAAGCTCATTGTGGGGGTTCGAGAATATCTGCTCCGTCGGCCCATACTCAATCAACTTGCCCAAATACAGGAATCCGGTAAGGTTGGATATCCTAGCGGCCTGCTGCATGTTGTGAGTGACCACGATTACTGTGTAAGTCTCTTTCAACTTGATGATCAACTCTTCAATCTTCGCAGTCGCCACCGGGTCCAGCGCCGAGCACGGTTCATCCATCAGAACCACCTCTGGCTCCACCGCCAACGCACGCGCAATACAGAGCCTCTGCTGCTGACCACCCGAAAGACTTGCACCCGACTCGTCGACTCTGTCCCCAATCTCTTCAAGCAGGAACGCCTTCCTCAGATTCTCTTCGACTCTCTCAGAAACCACTCTATGATCCCGGATTCCATTCAGGCGGAGTCCAGCGGCCACGTTGTCGAAAACCGACATTGTTGGGAAGGGGTTGGGCTTCTGGAACACCATTCCGATCTTTCGTCGAACGGTCACAGGGTCCACGTTGGGATCGTAGATGTTCTCGTTGTCCAGAACCACGCGCCCTGTCACCCACGCGCCAGACGTCACCTCATGCATCCTGTTCAAGCAACGTATCAACGTGGACTTCCCACACCCAGACGGGCCGATGATGGCCGTGACGGCGTTCTCTTTGAATCCCAGTGAAATATCGTCAAGAACCTTCTTCTTGCCAAATCCTGCACCCAGATTCTCGCAGGCTAACTTCGATTTTAGATCGCCCATGACTATCGTATCCTTTTCACTGCTCGGTGTCAACTCCGTAAGAGTATTCGACGCAAGCATCGCCCTCTACCGTTTTCTACCGGCACAACCGGCTTAGTGAATGTGAGTTATGTGAGTCGTATAGATTCACGTGATGTGCCGGAAAACGCATGGTATTTCGCCTTATAGTTCATCCGGTTATCGCGCGTTCTCGTTGATTCGTATGTCGAACAAATCAGCTAAACGCAACACGAGAACGCTGGCGATCATCGGCATCGTCATAGTAGCCGTCATTGCAGGCGCTCTCGGATACCAAGCAATGAACTCTTCAGGACAGCAGACAACGAGCATGACAGGGCAAACGTCACAAACACGACCAGCGCAGCCCGTAACAATTCTCGGCGCGGGAGCAACATTCCCAGCCCCACTGATACAAAAGTGGACCGTAGAGTACCACGCCCTCAACCCATCAGTCACAATCAATTATAACCCGATTGGAAGCGGTGGAGGAATACAGCAGATAACCGCCAAGACCGTGGACTTCGGAGCTTCAGACGCACCACTAACCGACGCTCAACTGCGAAACGCAACAGGCCTCGTCCTAATGCCAGAAACCCTAGGCGGGGTAGCAATAACCTACAACCTCAACTCCTACGGAATATCGAACAGCACCACACTCAACTTCACCAGCGACATCCTCGCGGGAATCTACATGGGCAAGATCACCAAATGGAACGACCCAGCGTTTCAGGCACTCAATCCGAACGTCAAGCTACCCGACGCAGCCATAACAGCAGTACACAGATCCGACGGGAGCGGAACCACATACGCCTTTACGGACTTTCTATACACAACGAACTCCGACTGGAAGACCGCCGTCGGCCGCAGTACAAGTGTGACCTGGCCTGTTGACACACTCGGCGCAGGAGTGGGAGCCAAAGGCAACGCGGGCGTTGCTGGAACGGTATTCCAGACACCAGCCGCGATCGGCTACGTGGACGTGATCTACGCAGCCCAGCAGCATCTGGGTATCGGAGCGGTCAAGAACGCCGCGGGCAACTTCATCGTACCAACACTCGACACCATCAGGAACGCAGCGGCAGCCGCAACAGGAAACCCAGACCCCAGCGACCTAAGGGTGCACATAGTGAACGCCCCAGGAGACCAATCCTACCCAATAGCAACCTACACGTACATCTTGATCTACAGAGAGATGTCGTCGCAGCCCAACATGGACAGGGCAAAAGCTGAAGCCCTCGCGAAATTCCTCTGGTGGGCAATTCACGACGGCCAGAAATACTCGCCAGACCTGATCTACGTACCTCTGCCTGACAACATCGTCAAGGCAGACGAGACACTGCTGCAATCGCTCACATTCCAGGGAACGCCAGTGTTGTCTCAATAGTCGTGCGAAAAGATGTACGGCATCCGTAGTGCCCGTCGAACCGCACGGCGCCCAGATTTCTTTCAATCCGCACTCATCATATCAGCAGTAGCCGTTCCAATAATCACACTCCTAATGCTTTACGAGATTGGGAACGGCAGTGTTGATTCTGTCGCATTTTTCGGTCTGAAATTCATAGTCGGTACCAGCTGGATACCGAACCCTCCTGATGGAGGGCCGCCAATTCTCGGGGCCTTGCCCGCGATCTACGGTTCCCTTGTGACAACCTTGCTCGCATTGCTGTTTGCGGTTCCAGTGAGCCTAGGCGTGGCTTTGTTCCAGTCAGAACTGTCACCAGAATCTCTGCGCGTCCCGTCCGTCTTCCTCGTGGAGATACTGGCCGCTGTCCCAAGCGTTGTCTATGGGCTCTGGGGCCTCTTCACACTCGTCCCGTTTATGCGAAACAATGTAAACCCGGCACTCAAGTCCTCGCTGGGATTTCTTCCCCTGTTTCAGGGACCGAACACCGGACTGGGCATGCTAACAGCCGGAGTCATCCTTGCCATCATGGTCATCCCATACGGTTCCTCCGTGATGCGCGAAGTGATAAGCGCGGTTCCAAGAAGCCAACGCGAAGCCAGCCTGGCTCTTGGAGCCACCAATTGGGAAACAATTCGCACCAGCGTGATTCCCTTCGCACGCACGGGCATAGTGGCAGCAATCGTGCTCGCGATGGGTAGGGCGATTGGGGAAACCATGGCGGTAACAATGGTGATAGGGAACGTGCCGAGAATCTCCCCGTCCTTATTCCTTCCGGCTTACACGATTCCTAGCGTGATCGCCAACGAGTTCACTGAGGTAGCGGGCAATGCAATATACCTCTCATCCCTGTTCGAGCTGGGTCTAATCCTGTTCGCGATCGCCCTGATAATGAACCTCCTCGGACGCTTATTGATCGCGAGGCTCAGCTTCAAGATTAGAGGCGAACTACGTGCTTAGCCTAGAACGAAAACGGCGATTCAGCGATAAGCTATACGTCATTCTCGCAAGCGCGAGCTTTCTCATCGCCCTTGTCCCTCTCATCTCCATCCTCTACCAGACGATCGTTAGCGGATACGCCGCGCTCAGTGTAAGCTTCCTAACAGAGGTAACGCCTCCCATCGGAGGAGCTGGTGGCGGCATCCTGAACGCTCTTGAAGGAACCTTCGTGATGGTAGGCATCGCATCTCTGTTTGGGGTTCCTCTCGGATTGCTGGGCGGAGCGTATCTGGCTGAGTACCCCGGCAAGTTTGCCTATTACGTCCGCCTGTTGGCTGAGGTGCTTACCGGGGTTCCATCGATCGTAACCGGAATCTTCGTATACGAACTACTCGTCGCCACAATGCACCGATTCTCCGCCCTGGCGGGCGGAGTTGCCCTAGGGTTCATGATGATTCCGATCGTCGCCATATCGACAAACGAATCCCTCAAGCTCGTTTCATCATCAATCAAGGAAGGCGCTCTTGCTCTAGGTATCTCAAGGTCAAAGACGCTGCTATACGTTCTGCTCAGCACCGCTAGGAGCGGAGTCATCACGGGCATCGCGCTATCAATCGCCCGTGTAATGGGCGAGACGGCTCCGCTACTTTTCACAGCCCTAGGCAGCCAATTCCTGATGACAAGCCTTAACGACCCCGCGGCCTCACTTACAGTACTGATCTATGACTTCGGAACATCGCCCTATCTCAGCGCTCACGCATTCGCATGGGGCGCAGCCCTAATCCTCCTACTCATCGTCCTCGGCCTGAATATCATCGTGCGACTGACCTCCCGCCTCAAAGTCACCGGTACCGAATAGTGGAGGAGCGCTTCCGTAGCAGGATTGTGAACAGTTCCCTTGAAGATCATTAGGTTACTGTTTGTCTGCGTTGAGAATGCTGGACGAAGCCAGATGGCTGAAGCTTTCGCACGAAAGTACGGTGCCGACGCATCAAGCGCTGGCACACTGCCTTCGACCTCGGTTAACCCGATCGTTATCGCCGCAATGAAGGAGAAAGGGATCGATCTCTCTAAGGCTAGACCCAAACTCCTGACAAGAAGAATGATCGAAGAAGCTGATCTTGTTGTAACAATGGGTTGTACTGTGGAAGAAGTCTGCCCTGCACCTCTGATCGCCAAGATGGAGAAAAAACTGGAGGATTGGAAACTAGAAGGTCCGAAAGGCGAACCTATTGAGAAAGTGAGAGAAATCAGAGACGAAATCGAACGCAAAGTTTCGGGTCTAACTACTACTCAGGCAAACAATGGACGACGATACTCGACAACAACTAAGCTGGCGCTTGCGTTTTTCATAGTGTTGGGGCTTGTTTCGCTTACTCTGCTGGTCCCTTTGGTTTTGCATTTGGCGCTGCCTAATTATGAGCTAGACGTCTCTCTTGCCATCGGAATACTATTCGTGCTTAGCACCCTTATCGTATTATCGCGTGAGCACAGTCGCAAATGACTGAGTTCTGGAAACAGGAGGAGGAAAAGAAAGACCGAACGGCGACACATTCAAAGAACTAACTTAGTTTCTAACGCCGCTCAACATGCCCCGGGCTATCCAAATGCATCCAAGGGCGATTAATACGCCGACTGCAATTCTGATGGGCTGGAAGAACGGGTCACCCTGCAACTGAGGGATGTAGACAACGAACCCGATACCGAGGGGGATGCCGCTCCACTTAGGCAAGAGACCTGACTTCCAAATTGCTAATGCAAGAAAGATTGTCGCAACGGCGACTAATAGGAGTCCTGACACGATGAATATGATGCCGGATCCGAAGCGAACTGAATTCACTAATGAAATCAAGGCGGTATTATTCTGGTTGACAGCTGCTTGGCCGATGACTTGGAGGCTGAAGGCCTCGGCTCCAAAGAAGGGAAGCGTCAACCCTGACCCGATCCAGGCTAAAATGAGGGCACGGAAGGCGCGGCCCTCGACCTTTGTCGGCCGCAGCCGAATGTATACTCCCAGAATTCCCAAGGTTAGCAGGATGAAGCCTCCCATTCCTAGCGCGTGAGCCACGACCCATCTTGTGGATGCAAAATCGGCCGCACCCTGCAAGCTTGATTCATCGAAGAAAGGTCGAACCACCGGAAACAGAACGAAAAACACACCGGACAGTACCAGAGAATAGGCCGCGAAGCGAATCCGAAAAACATCTTTGGTTTCCTGCGTCATTCCAGAGCCTCCTCCTTCAACTCAGGTCAGAGGCAACACTGATTGCCCAGAAAAACATGCCTAAGACTTCAAGCGACTAATCCACTCGGCGTCTAGTAGACTCCGACCCGGAACGGGAATTGAACACTCCCTCAGCTCCGCATCCCCTACCTGATTCCGAGCAAAGCACAATACTCAGAGTAATGTGAGCAGGGTGAGCGTTCCACGGTGCTTGTTCGATTCCCGCCCGGGGCTCCGGCAGTCACTCTCGTGCCGCCTGAAAGCAAACGTCCTAGACGATTTCTCAGAATGTGAAGAAGCGACGCACAAAACTTATGCGCGGCGACGACGTAATGCTGTATGACACGACATGAGTGGTGAAGGAAAACGGGTTTCACCACCCGTGCACGGACGGCGGACCCCTCCGGGCCCACCAACCTGATCAATGTAGAACGACATAGCTGAAGCTACGCCCTTGCCCTGCAGGTTGAGACCACTCGCGCCGGCAATTACTGCGACATGTGTCCCGTGACCGTTCTGATCATCGCGCCTGTTGGGATCTGTCAAGATTCCATTGTGACATTTGACTATCCTTCCTGCAAACTCAGCGTGGGACACGTCAATTCGCATATCCAAGATTGCAGCTCGAACACCCTGCCCAGTACCTCCCGCCGCTCATACCCGATCAGCTCCTATCTGCCTGTCAATGCTAGGATCGAAGGTCGTCATTTCTATATCCGGATCAACACTGAGGACGAGTGGACCATTCCTGAGTCCTTGAATTCCTTCCGGAGGAACCTGAGCCGCTACTCCATTTATGATGGTGTACTGGAATTCGTGCTTATCAGACCCATCTCAGCAACCCATACTACAAAATCAACTTGAATCCTCGCCTTGATCAGGGGCTTTCACAGCGAGTGGGCATATAGGGCTTTGGAAGCCGCCGTCGATGGCATTATTGATTTCAAACTTGACGAGACGCGAGATGAGATTGCAAACCTCATGGGGGTCAGATCCATGCGGAACGTCGGATTTGACTCGCGATGGCATAGACTCAAGTTCAACGAGAACTTCGAAGTCAGCCTCGACAAATAGCAAACAACCGTATGTTCAGTTAGGGAGACTTGTAGTCAACTCGTGGGGACGAGCGGGACATTTTCATACAACCGGTGGGGCGCGACCTACTCTGCTTCAGCAATGACGGCGGTGCCCGTAGCAGATACCACTGTGACTCCAGCTTGCAGTCCGATGTCCGATGTCTCCAAGTCCAACCCCACAACAGCGTTAGCGCCTATTGCAGCAGCCTTTTTGCACACTCTTTCTATTGCCTCCATTCTTGCTTTCTCAAGCTCGGTGGTAAACGATGTCACCTCGCCGCCGACCATTGACTGAATACCTGCGACAAATTTTCCTAGGACTCCTCGTGTTCGAGGACTGAGACCCGTTACAACGCCGAGAACCTTGGTTATCTTGTACCCAGGAATCGTTGGGGTCGTCACTACGATGAGACTTCCGCCGGGACTGAGTGCAAGTCCGCAGTTTGGGCAGAACGAGGCTCCATTTGGGAGCTCTTTTCCGCATTTGGAACAACGCATGCATGACTACCCGCTGCGACAAGGCGCAAATCGAGGAGATAAGCCTGTTCCCAATCACACGGTCCTGCCAAGGAACACTCCATTCGCAAGGTTGCTAGAGAGATGTTGAGTAAGCCGAATGGGGTTCATATGTGTTGGATGGACATGCGCACATACATATTCACGTTGGCTTCCTCATGGGCGTTCTCGAAGTTCTACCTGCAACGTTTGCGATGGTCACGAGTGTCCTGGGAAAGCTGATCTTCTAGCGCGGTTGATCGCGCGCCTAAAAAATCATTGTCACGACGACCAGCTCCCAAGCTCTTCTTTGCTTTGGTATCCGCTCAAGGTAGCAAGGGCTGAGGAGCGGATAGCACATGTTAACAGCGGAAATTGTCATACCGAAGGCCAGCAGGTTGCAAAACAGAGATTTATCGAACCACAGAAACTAGTCGTTTGTCTCTCGTATTCCTCCGCACTGTGGACAATCAGAGAATGGGGCGTAACAAGTGGCTCATTTTTCCAGAAAGGCGAACTGGCGCGGAGGAACTTTGGTGTCAGTTATCCCTGTAGCTTGAGCTGGTAAGCCCAAGGCGAGCAGGCCTCCTACAAGAGCAAAAGCCGTGAAAAGGAAGAATGCGGTGTACAATCCCAAGATATCAGCCACGGCGCCGAAACCCAATGCAGCTAAGCCCCCAACACCAATTGAGAATCCCAGCATAAAGCCAGATACGGCTCCTACATTGCTCGGAGCTGCCTCCGAAGACATTACGACTATGACAGACCAGCTCGCGTACAGGACAAGACCTGAAACTGCAAGGAGAAACAGCGACAGAAATCCTGCGGCGAGAAGAAATCCGTAGAAAAGAGCCGTGCCGGCTAAGAGTGAAGTCACGATAACGGGTCGTCTTCCTATCCTGTCGGAAATGAATCCGCCACCAATTTGACCTAACACTCCAACTCCCAACCAAATCGATGCAACAGCCGTAGCCAAGAATATGGACTCGCCCCGAGCAACGAAGTACATTGGAAGGAATGTTACGCCAGTCTGGAGAGTAATTGAACGAAGGGCTGTGATGGTAGCTAGTTGGGCGAGCAAACGCTTGTTGGCAGGTTGAGCTGTTTTCAAGGTCAGCGTGCTTGCTCTCACTTTTTGTACTTGAACTTTGAAAAGGAGAATTGCGATCGAAAGCCCGACGGGGAGCAAGAGCAATGTGCCGGACAAACCGAATGCTGATACCAAGCCTCCTGCGACGATAGGGCCGAGGAAGAAGCCCGTATTCCCGCCAGAGAGAAAAATCCCCATGGCACCCCCCTTCGACGAACTGGTCGATTTCACGACCGTTGAGAATGCTGGGGGATGAAAGGCCGCAGAACCGAGCCCGGCTGTTCCTACCAAGAAGAGCAGGACTACATAGTTCGGAGAGATGCCCGATAGACTCATGCCAATGCAGTTCAGTGTCAATCCGGCCTGTAGTAACCACGTGCTGTGCGTGCGATCGAACCAGCGACCTAGCAAAGGCTGAAGGATCGATGAAGTAACGCTGAAGATCGTGGCTACGAGACCTGCAAGCAGATATGAGAGACCGAAGAGAATAGTGATAATCGGCAGTAAGCCAGACAACAGATTGGAGAACGTGTCATTTACTATATGACCAAGTACTAGGAGTGGTGAGAAGGACCTTGCCATATGAATCTTCATATTCACAGAACCAATTCGCTCATCTGAGCATGCTTGGAGCGCATTCCACATGCTTTCAGCTTAAATTCTGCTTGGTTGAGAGCCTCGATTAAAAATGTGCGACATCCCAGACCAATAATATGATTTGTCGTAGGAATCTTCTCACTCTTCCTACCCGATTCAAAGCTCCGATTCACATCACTATTCGTTGCGAAGCATCGTTTAAGCGCCGGAAGTCATGTTTGCCTCAGTTCTGATGGACTTAGCTTGTCTGCTAGAGAATATGCTCATCCCTAAAGCGGAGAGCACGGCGACACTCGCACCAAGTTCGTACTCGGTGGGGACCTGCCGAAATAGCAATGTTGCGAGCAGCAGTCCTGTGAGAATCTCAACCAGAAGTATCATCCCAGAAGTTGAGGCTGAGATTGATCCCATTCCCTTGAGGTACAGGGCTACTGCGATTACTGTGCACGGTACCCCTAGGTATACGACGTAGAGCCAACCCGTCCATCCCATCTCGAGATCCAGCGCATTCAGTTTACCTAGTAGAATCGCCGCTGGTGCCAAGAAAACCGTAACCGCGATTATTAGAGCAAGGCCACTGCCCACTGAAACGGCGTTCAATCGTTTGCTCATGACCACAAAGAGGGCATAGCTCATCGATGCTCCGAAGAGGAGTAAGTCTCCGACAAGGCTCCTAGAACCGAGACCGAAGTCAGGCCAAACGATTAGCACCAAACCCAACAGACCAAGGCCGGTTATTGGAATCTGAGATTTGGTAATCGATTCCTTTGTCATGAACCAAGCAAGCCCGGGCACAAATACGGGGGCAAGGTTCGCAAGTAATGTTGCGTCCCCGACATTCGTCAGGCTCTGCCCCATATACTGTAAGAGGAATCCCATAGCATAGATGACGCCCAGCAGCCAGACCGGGCTTCTCTCAAGCTCTCCTCTCAACTCCCGCAGTCTGCCGAAAGCAATAGCTAGAGGCACAGCCACCGCCGAAGCGACAGCGAACCTCATGAAGAGCAGATTATAGGGATTGGTGTAACGAAGGCCGAAATCAGCCGCAACGAACGTGGTCCCCCAGACCATGCTCGCAGTTGTTGTCAGTAGTAGTCCCATATTTCGGGTTAGCAAGATTCCAGCCTCGGCGGAACGTAGGAGCGTGAAACTTGGAGTAGTAGTTTCTACTGGCGCACGACGGGAAAAAGCGTCTCGTCGGACGACGGCACTGCTCTTGGTTTAGTATAAGACGAGAGGCTCTGGAGCTTTCAGATGATGTGCGAGCCACGCGGCTGTCCGTTGCAGACGTTGGGTTCTGGCTGATTTCATTGTGCCTTCTGCTCGAGGCTTCTTACTCAGCTTGCCTCATGGTTGGTTCCTGAGACACTAGAAGAGTGTTCTTGAATCGAAAGGAAAGCTCCGCCTTTGAACTGGACGTAGTTGTGTCGACGCTCTTTCACAACAGCTAAAAGATGTCACCGGCATAGTTATTGGCGATAGACCTGGTGGCAGCGACTTCGTTCCGATACCACATCGTACAGCTCGTAGATAGCGTGATCTGTCCACTCTGCGAGTTGCGATTCGACACTTTCCACAGGCGAAGTTATCATATTTCATTTGAACACGAATGGTTATTCAAGGCGTCCCTAGAATGAGTCAGAAAAGATAGACATCGACTAGCTCGCGGTCACTTTAAAGAAGACTCCTGTCTATCGAGATCATCCTGTTTATCTTGTCCTCCGATGCTGTTGGACGATCGATTGAATATGTCTGACGATGGTTGGAGTCTAAGCTTAGGTTATCAAAAGCATGTGGTCTGCATGAAATGCCATCGTGGCAATTTGCTCCCAGTTGTACACGACATGTGCTTGGAGTGGCATTGCACGAACCCGGAATGCGACTTTGCACTTCCTAGAACGAAATAGGCCTTCAGACGGCTCAATCAGTCTGGCAAGGGTCCTATGTGAAACGGTTTGATTACTTCACCGTGAACCGGAGCAGAATCCTGGATGGTAGATGTCCATGGTTCCGCTTGGCGTTCGGTGACCCTATGCGATATAGCTGGATTCCCGATGAAATTGTCGGTAGGCAGTCTTAGGCTTTCTACTTGGTCAGCGACCGCTATTTTCCCATCCCAGCTAGGCGTCACGAGCATGCATGAAATGCCCAGTTTCGCGAGTTCGGATACTATCTTCTTGTCGTAATCCCAGTTGCTTGAGAGTATCAATCTGCGTTCTCCCAAGGGGGCTCATGCACTCTGACCTGGCGGCTTTTGGGTTCAAGCCGATACGTACGCAAATTGGCTTGTCGCTAGCTTCCGGCAAACCTCTGAATTGCAGGACAATTTCTTTGGAAGATCTCAAGGGGCTGGACGTTTGGGTGCCACGCGCCTCCCAGCGTTGCAGTACGTTTCATAGCTGCGCTACTGATGCCGGCGGTCCAGATTGTGAGCTTCTTTTGAACCGGTCGGGGCTCGAAGACTGCGTTCCAGAATCTGTGCGGAATTTCCTTTCCTTCGAATTCAGTTGCGCCGTTTCATAGCTTCCTAGGTGTCTGATTGAGTCGTTCACTCTTCTTCCCGGGTTATGGAAGTTTGACCCCAAATGTGTGACTTCCATTTCATTCCATCCTGCACCTATGGCAAGCATGACTCTCCCTTGACTTAGGTGGTCTATCGTTGCGAGTTGCTTGATTACAACGACGGGGTTGTGCATCGCCACGATTAGTGAGGAAACACCAAGCTTTACCGTGCTTGTGAGCGCTGCGAGATAGGCCAAGGTTGTGATGCTTTCGAAGGTTCTCTCGTATGATGTCCTGCTCTCGGTTGGCATCAGAACATGGTCAGTTGTCCAGACAGAGTCGTAGCCCATTTTCTGGGCTTCAAGAGCCACCGGCCAAGGTCCCTCGACCGATGTTTTTTCTCCGTAGGTGGGTATGCATAGTCCGAACTTCGTGCTTCCAGCTCGATCTTTCGTCTGAGGATTGATAATCACCAAGCATTCCTTTTCTGGATGATGAGAAAAGCCGAAAGTGAGTGCTTGGAGAGGACGGAGGCGTGCCACGCTAGCTTGATGTCGGTTGAACTTCCTTTACCATGACCGGGCTTCGCGTCTTAGGGTCGATCCACAATTGCGGATCTTGCCATTCGTCTGTAAGTTCAATCTTGACCAAATGGTTGCATTTGGGGCATCTTGGACCTCTGAATTCGAAAATCGTGTTTGGGCATTGACAGAGGCAGTCCACGTGCTCTAGAACGAGCCTTCGTCCCTCATATCTTGGTAGGCGCGGAGGACTGCAAGCTTCGCAGAAGGTTCTCACTCTCTTTGCCTAGCTCATAGTCGTGGACCTATAGGCAAGAGAGATGAGTGAAAGTTCTGTTAGCTTGGCGGACGTACTCCTCCTATATCGTGGCTCTTGCTGGGTGGCTCTCCAGTCGTAGACCGTAGCGTCCGCGTATTCTTTCAGCCAACCGTTTCATGTCGAACCCGAAGACTTCTCTCAACTCATCAAGGGTGAGATCTTCGCTCTCTGCAATTTCGCTGATAGTTACGTCTCTGAAGAGTTTTCGCTTTCGTTCGAGCACGTCGCGAACATGTTCTTCGACAGTTTCCTTCACGATGAAGTTCACGGCTAGGACCTTGTTTGTTTGGCCGATTCTATGCAGTCTGGCGATGCGCTGCTGTAGCCTAGCAGGATTCCACGGAAGATCGTAGTTGACTACGACGTCCGCAGCTTGCAGGTTTAGACCGAACTGTCCGGCGTCAGTGCTCGCTAGTACTCTGTAATACTGCTCCTCAGCGAAACTTCTCAGGTTCGAATTGCGAGCATCCTCAGACATCTGCCCATGATAGACGAGTGTTCCAATCGCCTCATTCGAAAGCTCTTCTTGAATCAACCGTACGATAGGAACAAACTGGGAGAATACCACTATCTTGTGGCCTTGCTCCGTTAGATCCTTGACAAGTTCTCTCAGTTCACTTAGTTTGGCGTTTTCAGGTTCCAGTCTGTCAACCACGTGCATCAGCTTCTTGAAGATGTCAGACTCTCGTAGGGCCCTAGCGTCTTCTGTCTGCTCCCGTTGTTTTCGGTGAAGGTAGCCAGCTATCATACTGATGTCAGCGCACGCCTCTCTTAGAAGCGTGTAAAGGCGAATCCTGTTCGCTGTGAACGGGTTCGGTCCTCCCTTGCTACTCATGCTGTACGCATATTCTTCCAGTATGGTGTCGCCAAGAGTTGACTGCAGGATATCGTATACCATCCTCTGGTTTCGCGCTGGCTCTGTGTAGACGTACTGCATGGTAAGTGTTGGCAGCTGCTTGAGAACCTGCGCTTTAGTGCGACGTATGGATATACGCCGCAGTTCTTTCCTTAGTTGAGCCAGTGTCTCGGGGTTAACAACGGGACGTGAAGTCATCCATCCCTCCTCAGAGACCTTCAGGGTATATGTAGCCAAGAAATCCTCTTGATATCGACCGAAGAATCCCGGTTTGACGATGTTGACTATGTTGTAGAGTTCGCCCAGATGATTCTCAAGCGGAGTGCCTGTGAGTGCAATCATGTTCCTGACGATGAGCTTCTTGATGGCCTCGCTGGTCTGGGTGTCCCAGTTCTTGACTCGGGTGACTTCGTCGAGTATCACCGTGTCGAAGTTCTTCTCTAAGATGAGTTCGAGGTCTGTGCGTACCAACTCATAATTGATGACAATCAACGGGTTGTCGTAGAGCGCTATTCGTTCCTTTAAGGCGCTCTTGGAAGTAACGACCGTTGGGTTCAGGTTGAATTTCTCTACAAGTTCGCCTCGCCACTGCTCAACTACTGCGTTGGGAGCCACGATCAACGCTCGTGCCGCCTTTCTTTTTCTCGCGAATTCTATGAGGGCCGCGGTAGCCGTAATCGTTTTTCCAAGTCCCATCTCATCGAATAGACATGCTCTTCCATCATTCTGGATAATGAACGCTACAGCGGTGCGCTGAAACGGATAGAGCGTGACATTGATTGTTCGAGGCGAATGAATGCGCGGCAGACCAACTTGGTCTTGGGGAAAGTTCTTCATCAGTACGCGTATTCCTTGCCGTTCGAACGCTTTTTTCGCGAATTCTATGGATCCAGTTTGGCGGAGGCGGTATGCGTCGTGAAATGGGCTCCAAGCGATGAAAGTCTTGAAGGTTCGCTCGTCGAGTAGATCCTTCAAGGCATCATTCTTTAGCGGTTTGACCCAGATGAATCCCGACGGGTCGTATTCGAACTCAACGGTTCGGTGTTCCTGGATTATCTTCAGGGCTTGTGGTGAGTACTCAAGCTTGAAACCAGCTTGACGATAGGCGTCTATCGCGATGGTCGGGTTCAGGGCGGGGGGATGGTGAAAGTGGTCATCTTCAAAGGGCGTGATGATCGTCAGCGAACCGAAGGAGGGCTGTGGGACATGGATTGGTTGTCTAACCGTTAGGCTAGCGTCAACAAGCACTCGTTCGATTCTTTTTCGTCGTCTTTCGATCGTGGGTTCGACCCTTGGCTGCAAGATATGCCACCAATCTAATCCAATTGTCCGGAAACTGTTCAGTATGGGAAAACGAGAATATGAGTATCACGATCAGTCGTGGTCCTAGTTCATGGGCTCGTTACTCCTGCGGTGTCGCTTGTTTTCTCGAGGGCGTTCGTTGAGCTAAGGTGGTCTTGGAGTTGGACACTTACTTTTCATCCGAGCACAGGAAAAGTGCAAAGCTACTATTCGTCTTGGTAATCTACCGAAGGAGAAAAAAGTGTGCTTAAAGACGAACTGATCAGGCTTCACAATAATCGCCGTGGTCTGTCGCTTGCAAACGGAGCCAAGACAGAAATCAAGGGCCAATTCGACAGAGCAGCCATTGGACTTCATTGAACAGTTCCGCATGGAAATGGATCAACTAGTTAGGGAAAAGGAACAGAGCGAAAGGAAGGCAGCAGAGTATCTGGACCGACTGAAACGCTTGCAGGCCGATATGGAGAATCTTCAGAAGATCACTAGGCGGCAGGTCGAGGCTGTAACCAGACAGGCCTCTGAGGGGGTACTCCTGAAACTTCTGCCCATTCTCGACGCCCTGAATCAAGCGAGCGAAATGGCTCAGTCAAACAGGCAACTCCCGCCAGAGGAGATCGCGGTGGGCTTGAGGATGCTTCTCAAGCAGTTTATGGAGATTCTTCACACTGAGGGGCTTGAAGAGATCGTGGCTGTGGGACAACTTGATCTTGAGAGGCATGAAGTCGTCAGCTTTGTGGAAAAGGATGATACACCTGAGAATACGATTGTACAGGAGATTCGGAAGGGGTATCTTCTTAATGGGAAAGTCATCAGACCGAGCCTGGTTGTGGTTAGCAAGCGAGGAGCTTCAAGACAGAAAGAAGTCGAGAACCCAAAGCGGCATTAGGCTGTTTGCGCTCGCAGAGTAGAGCGGAATTGACCAGCGCAGCGAGTTCCCATAATGTTTTTGAATTCATTTCTTCTTTCCCAGAAAATGTCACGCCAATCCATATCCATCAGGGGGTTATCCTTGCCGAAGATCATAGGAATTGACCTTGGGACCAGCAACTCGGCTGCAGCCGCGGTGATTGCTGGTCGCCCTACAATTATTCCGAGTGCTGAAGGTACAACACTGGGTGGCAAGGCGTTTCCATCGTATGTAGCCTTTACCAAGGACGGGCAACTTCTGGTTGGCGAGCCTGCCAGACGGCAGGCGGTTTCCAACCCTGAGGGAACTGTCTATGCAATAAAACGAAAGATGGGTACCGACTATAAAGTCCAAGTCTTTGGCAAGGAATATACTCCCGAGCAAATCTCTGCTTTCATACTTCAAAAGATAAGGCGTGATGCTGAAGCTTTCTTGGGAGACAAGGTTGAACAGGCTATCATCTCTGTCCCAGCCTATTTCAATGACAATCAGCGACAGGCAACGAAGGACGCTGGAGCCATAGCGGGACTTGACGTTAAGAGAATAATCAACGAGCCCACAGCAGCCGCCTTGGCCTATGGTCTCGACAGGGCAGAGAAGGAACTGAAGATCATGGTCTTCGACTTTGGAGGGGGAACTCTAGACGTGACCATGATGGAAGTCGGCCGCCCTGACCCAAAGGAACCGCCTGTCTTCGAGGTTCTCTCAACAAGCGGAGACACACAG
Organism: uncultured Candidatus Bathyarchaeia archaeon; assembly: GCA_964598845.1. Classification (GTDB taxonomy): domain Archaea; phylum Thermoproteota; class Bathyarchaeia; order 40CM-2-53-6; family 40CM-2-53-6; genus FEN-987. The sequence continues at coordinate 21,888 of CAZRDM010000002.1, read as the reverse complement.
CTGGGCGGGACGGATATGGACAATGTTCTCGTTGACTATGTTGCTGAAGATTTTGAACGTAGCAACGGCATGGACCTCCGGAATGACAAGGTGGCCATCCAGAGAATTCGCGAAGCTGTTGAGAAGGCCAAGATCGAGCTCTCTACCGTTCTCACAACAGACATGAACTTGCCCTTCGTTACTGCTGACGCTTCAGGACCAAAGCACCTGAGCATGACTTTAACACGTGCGAACTTGGAAGAGCTTGTTCGTTCCATCATCGACCGCTGCCGTGGTCCAATGGAGCGAGCGCTCGAGGATGCCAAGCTCACTCCAAAAGACGTTGACAAGATAATCTTAGTCGGCGGACCAACGCGTATGCCCATTGTTCGGAGATTCGTTGAAGAGTACACGGGCAAGGTAGCGGAGAGGGGCATCGATCCCATGGAATGCGTCGCTACGGGTGCGGCCATACAGGCTGGAGTGATCGCTGGCGAGGTTCGCGACCTACTGCTTCTCGATGTCACTCCGCTGTCACTAGGCGTCGAGACTCTAGGGGGCGTGTTCACACGGATAATTGAGAGAAACACCACGATACCGACGAGACGCGGTCAAATTTTCTCGACGGCCGCAGATTTCCAAGAAACGGTCACAGTCCATGTGCTGCAAGGAGAAAGACCGATGGCGGCTGACAATGTTTCCCTAGGAATGTTCAACCTCACAGGCATCCCGCCTGCTCCGCGAGGAGTCCCACAGATCGAAGTGACGTTTGACATAGACGCAAATGGGATTCTGAACGCAGCTGCGAAGGATCTCGCCACCAGTAGAGAACAGAAGATCACTATAACCGCATCGAAGAAACTGTCCAAGGAAGAAATCGAACGCATGGTAAAGGAAGCTCAACAGTTCGCTGCTCAGGATCAGAAGCGGAGGGAGGAAGCTGAGCTCCGCAATATCGCCGATAGCGCTGTTTACAACGCTGAGAGGTTGGTCAGGGAGCTCTCGGGTAAGATCTCAAAGGAACAGTCTGAGCGACTGACTAAGGCTGCATCTGAATTGCGAGAAGCGCTGGCCGGAAAGGACGTGGCGCTGATTAAGCAGAGGTTAGAGGCCTTGCAGAAGATCTTACAGGAAGTTGGAGCAGCGGCCTACCAACAGGTGGCTCAGCAAAAAGCAGCAACCGATACACAAGCTGAAAAGAAGGATTCGAAAGACGGCCCTGTCGATGTAGATTACAAGGTAGTTGACGACAAGAAGTAGACACTGACATTGCGGCAGATAACACTTGCCAGATAAACGTGACTACTACGACATACTCGGGGTGCAGCGTACTGCCAGCAAGGACGAAATCAAGAATACCTATCGAAGACTAGCACTGAAGTATCATCCGGACAGGAATAAGTCAGCTGATGCCGAGGAGAAGTTCAAGGAAATCTCCGAAGCGTATGCGATTCTGTCAGACGATGAAAAGCGAGTGCAATACGACCGCTTCGGCCACGCTGGAATTGGCGCCAGGTATACGCCTGAGGACATATTCCGCGGAGTGGATTTCGACGAGATCTTCCGAGATCTAGGCTTCGGTTTCGGCGGATTTGACTCGATCTTCGACATGTTCTTCGGCGGCGGGCGACGCGCCAGTCGGCAGGCTCGTGGTCAAGACATCCGCTACGATCTGGAGATATCGTTGGAGCAGGCGTATTCGGGGCTAGCTACAGAAATTGACGTGCCTAGGAGTGAACGGTGTTCAGAATGCAACGGCTCAGGAGCCAAACCTGGCACCTCGCTCAAGAAATGTCCGGAGTGTCAGGGCACCGGTCAAATTCAACATGTACAGGTCTCAGGATTCATGCACTTCGCCCGCATAGAGCCGTGCCGCAAATGTCGCGGGCGCGCTGTCATAATCGAACGACCCTGCTCGGTATGTCACGGGAACGGCATCGTCGAGCGCCGCAGACGCATCAGCCTGAAGATTCCAGCTGGCGTTGACACTGGATCAGAACTAGTACTACGTGGAGAAGGCGATGCACCTCCTGACGGAAACGGCCCCAAAGGAAATTTGTATGTCATGGTCCACGTGAGGCCTCATGAAATATTCAGGCGCGAAGGCAACGACTTGCTCTGCCGTGTGAATATACCGTTCTCTAAGGCTGTATTAGGAGGAGAGTTGGAAGTGCAGACGTTGGATGGACCAGCTAAAATCATGATACCGCCTGGAACCCAAGGTGGCGCTTCCTTCAGGCTACGAAAGAAGGGAATGCCCGCTCTTCGCAACGGGGACCGAGGAGACGAGATTGTTTACGTTCAAGTGAGAACACCCACAAGACTGAGTTCCAAGCAGCGCGAACTAATCCAAGAGCTCGCCCGGGAAGGGCTATAGTTGAATTGGTTGCTTATGTGCGAGCTCACGCACCAACGACAGCAGCTTGCTGTGTATCTGCTCTCCCCCCGCTATGATCGACCCTGAGAAATCTTCCCAGCTTCCTCCCGAAGAGTTCGTCACTTTTCCGCGGGCTTCCTGAACGATCAAGCACCCCGCGGCGGTCTCATAGATTGGAGATTTTTGGAACACCGTGACTGATCCGTCGAATCGGCCCGATGCAACGGAGCAGAGGTTAAGTGCTACGCTGCCCGGAGATCGTAACCTTCGAGTGAAACGGTAAAGGCGTCTCTCCAAATCTAGAGGATCGGGTATTAGCGGTTCAGGTTCCCACCATTCTAAAATGAGTGAGGCATTTCTGAGTGTCTTCTTGGTTGAGACATGGATTTCTGTATCGTTGAGGCGAGCACCCTCGTCTCTGCGGGCGGTGAACATTTCATCCAAGATGGGATTGTAGATTACGCCTGCAATAGTCTTGTGGTCGATGAGCACTCCTATGGAAACCGCGAAGTATGGAATTCGTTTAACATAATTGAGTGTGCCGTCGAGTGGGTCCACAGCCCAAACAATGCTGTCATATCCAAAGCTGAGTCTCCCGGCTTCCTCCGAGATGACTGTGCTCTTTATTCCGCTACGACGAATGTGAGAAACGATTAGGCGTTCAGCTTCCCTGTCAGCATTGGTTACAAGACTTCCCGCATAATCATGCTTCGGCCATACGGACAGCCTTGAACCACGAAATATCTTCAGAAGCAACTTGCCAGCTTCTTCTGCTGCACGCTCGGCGATCAACAAGGCTCTTGCTTCGATTTCCACTTCCGAATCACCATTGATTGGGGTTGAATCGCTATCCCACTTGGAGCCATCCACCAAAGCAGTTTGACCTCTGGCGAGCATTGATTCTAAGGTTTCTGTTACTAGAACTAAGAGGCCGACTAGCACAAACCCCGCAGATATGGCAACAAGCAGCGTTGACGCGGTCATCAAGAGATGAACGATTTTCAAGATGTTGTTGAGACGCTTGAGAGTTGAACGTTCATTGGTAGATCGGAGTAGGTCCGCGCATGTTTTATTTGGCGACTGAATACGGCTCACAGTCGGGTTAAGCGAATTGATTCTATTCGGGGGTTCGACCTCTGAAGCACTTGCGTCTAGAGTCTGCCGAGAACTTGGCCTGAAGACCGGTAGACTCGAGATCCGGCGTTTCCCTGACGGAGAGAAATATCTCAGGGTTGTTGAGGACGTAAGTGGACAAGACGTGGTTGTTATTCAATCGATCCATCACGTGCCTGACGAACTGCTTTTCGAATACCTCCTGTTGGTCGATACGCTGAAAGGTCTTGGCGCAAAGAGAGTCGTGAGCTTCATCCCATACTTTGCCTACGCCAGACAGGATGAGCGGTTCAGTCCGGGAGAAGCCTTGAGTTTTGGGACAGTGAGCAAACTCATCCAGAACGTTGGGACGGACCAGATCTATACAATCGACATGCATGAACATAGGGTTCTGAAACACTCCGACGTATTCAAGATCCCTGCCCACAATCTCTCAGCAATACCTCTGCTAGTTGATTACGTGAAGAAGAATGGGACATTTCACAAGCCCTTGGTAATCGGACCGGACGCTGAGGCTGAACAGTGGGCCAGAGTAGCCGCTGAGAGGCTATCGACTGACTACGATGTCTTCGAGAAGAGGCGTCTAGGCGATGAGCGAGTCGAGGTACGGCCGAGAAAGGTTAGCCCTAAGGATCGGGATGTCTTGATCGTGGATGACATTATCAGCACGGGAGGCACCGTAGTGGAGGCTTTGAAGGTTCTTCTCTCTCAAGGCGCGCGACGGATTGATGTTGCCTGTACTCACGCGATCTTGGCCGGAAACGCTTTGGCCAAGATCTATGAGGCTGGTGCTCAGAACGTGGTGGCAACGGACACGGTCCCAAGTCCGATAAGTTATGTTAGTGTAGCTCCACTGATCGCTGAAAACATCAGGAAATCTGGACTCGTATAGTACGTGTGCCGGACGTTACTTTAGCTAGCATGACCCCTGTGAGCGTGCGGAATTATCACCAGCGACCTCTGCGTGACCTTCGACCTCTGGGAAACACTCCTCATAGATCAGCCTGAACTGGATCTGACCCGTGGTAGATCAAGATGTACGGGGCTCTTGGGAGTCTTATCTGGATTGGGCATCGAGCTATCGATACATGATATTCAGCGCGGATATGAGGAGACTGCCCCCCGTTTCCAATCGATTTGGTCGAGCAAAAGGCACCTAGACGTGACCGAACAAATCCGAATGATCTTAGAAACAGCCTCGGCAGCAAGAGTTAGCCTACCGCAAGATCCGCGAGCGATCGAGATGCTTCAAACCGCATATGTTGAACCGATTTTCTGCTTCCCTCCAAGATTGAATGAAGATGCAGTACCCACCTTAGAGGGCATGCTCGGTCGCGTGAAGAAAGTGGGTCTAATCAGCAACACCGGTCGTAGCCCTGGGATTGCGCTCAGACAGCTCATGAATAGATGTGGAATCCTAAAGTTCTTTGACGCGACCGTATTCTCCGATGAAATTGGATGGAGGAAGCCCGACAGGCGTATTTTCGAAGTGGCAGCGAACGAGCTTCAAACAGACATGGCCAAGGTTATCCACATTGGCGATGACCCAGAGGCGGACATTTGGGGAGCAAAGCAGGCTGGAATGCGTGCACTGCTATTCGATTATGAAGTTCCGAAGGGATTCAGGAGACGGCGAAGTTCTTTGTTTTCGCTTGCAAGAGCCGACAGGCATATTCCAGATTCCGAAATTAGGCCAGATGGTCGCATTAACTCGTTGAGGGAAGCGCTCGCGTTCATTGACTCCGTGGCATGACCTTGAAAGCTACGCCAACAGCCTGAGTAGGGTCTCTCTGTCGGGGCTTCCTCGGGTCTCAGCTCTAGTCGCCTTGAGTCCTCCAGCGTAGTTACCCCATCTGAGCGCTTCCACATCAGGACGGCCCTCACACAGAGCGGCCACGAAGGCGCCGAGAAATGCGTCTCCACATCCAACCGTATTCAGAACTTTCAAGCCCCGCGATTTCAGGTCCAAGGCCTCTGATACCGTTCGTCCTTTCGCATCATACATTACGCATCCTCTTGCACCCAACTTCGCGACGACCTTCAGCGTGGGGTTGGTGTCGATCAACTTGCCAGCACCCTCGTTGTAGTTCGTTGTACCAGTTAGGTTCTCAATTTCCGATTCGTTAGGTATCAAATAGTCCAGTTCCTCAAGAAGCTCTCTGACCTTCTCCAACCCCAATGTGGACCACGCTCCTGGGTCCCAGACCACGATCTTGTTCAGCTGTTTCGCGTTTCTTGCAAGCTTTAATGCTGTTTCAAATGGAGGGTCGAGAATCGTGACCACCGTTGACTTAGAAACTAATTCACGCCGTTTCGCGTCGTCCAGGTCGTTTGGTGCGAGCGCCTTGTTGGCGCCCCGGTAGCTATGAATCACGTTCTCACCCTCCTCATTGATGATGATATACGCCTGACCTGACTCCACATCCTCAGCAAACTTCAATCCTGACGTAGCGACTCCCTCCTTCTCGAAGATTCTAACCTGCTCGGAGCCAATGGAATCCTTTCCCAGTCCGCCGAGTATCGCTACTTGGTTCGGTCCAAGGAGCCTTGCGGCAGCAACCGCGACATTTCCTGCCTTTCCGCCCGGAACTCGCGTGACATGCTCCACGACGGTCTCCTCGCCGGGACGCGGGAAGGCTTTCACAAATAAGTTAACGTCCCAGTTTATCGCGCCAATGACCACAGTTCTGACCAAGTAGATCCATCTGACGAAGACGCCTGGTCACAGATTTTTGATTATCTGCAACCCAAATCTTGAGACTTCCACTAGGCATGATGTTGATTTCGATTTCCATCGGTGAATGTAGCTAGAAAGGCTATTATGGAATTCGCTGCTGCGCCGTCTAAGTGGTAGATGGCTGTGACTGAGGAACAACTGGAACTGAAGAAGCTTGCCGAATCGATTGCCCGGGAGATCTCTGTGATGGCCACGGAGAGTAGATGGGCAACGCGCTTCGTGTGGGCAGCGATCGTTCAGGGCGCACTGTGCGTCTTGTTGACCTTGTTCTTCCTTGCAGGCGAACTGGGGTTCGTTAGTCCGCCGATCTCTCTTCTCATTTCTGCTACCGTTCAAGGGGTTTGGGTGGCGTTAGGATATTTTGGATATATCGTGTTAGGCGTTGTGGGGATGGCTGTGACAGCGCTCTTCTACCAGTATCTGGAAGTGAACTTGAAGAGCCCCTACATCGGTGGCACCAAGACTCTCGCTTGGCTACATTTGATTCTCAGCAACGTTGGTGCGCTTGGCGCAACATGGCTCGTGATTTATGCTGGTTACTTGACAGGTGTCGCTACACTCCCAATCTCAATGGGTGGGATGGGGCTTTCTCTTGGAGAAGTGGAGAGCTCCGTTCTATCACAATTTCTCAGGCCAATCATCGCATTCACCGGCCTCACAACACTCGGTATCGTGCTCGGAGGACTGGGCTATATTCTAGTCTACAGGGCCAGACCAAAACGCGGCATTTGACATAACGACCGCAAGTTTTCTTCTAGCTCGATTCATCTTTAATTTTGCCGTTTCCTCTTCTCTTAGGCTTGACTGTAAATGGTTCACGAAGATATCCTGAGAGTCGTTGAGGACGTGCGGATCCGCCAAATGAGAGGCGGAACAATCGTCACCCACGCTGCTCTAACAGCTCTCCGCTCCGCAGCGCAGAAATCAAAGGCTGTTTCGTCAAAACAATTCTTGGCGGAGATAGAAGAGAATAGGAATTATCTTACTAGAATTCGCGCTGCATCAATTCCTCTTTCAAACGGTCTCCGTTATGTTGTTTCGGAAGCCCAGGAGGCTGCTGGACGAGGAACAGCCGTCGAGGAATTGAAGAACGTCGTATCAAAAGCCGTCTCTACATTCGACAATAGGCTAGAGGAGTCCATTGGAAGAATAGCCGAGATAGGTGCAAGGAGGCTTAGGGAGGGCGATGTGATTCTGACTCACAGTTACAGTAGCTCAGTCATTGCTATTCTAAGGAAGGCGCACGAAGAGGGCAAGAATCTCAGGGTGTTCGTGACAGAAACGCGGCCCGAGCTCGAAGGACGCGATGTCGCTCGTGAACTCGCTGAAACGGGACTGGAGACAACGCTCATAATTGATTCTGCAGTGGCGCACTTCGTGAAGGATGCTGATAAAGTCCTAGTGGGCGCCGAGGCGGTTTCAGCAAACGGTGCGGTCGTGAATAAGATCGGGACAGCAACCATTGCGGCTGTTGCTCATGGAGCAAGAGTAAGGGTCTTTGTGGCAGCCAGCACGTACAAGTTTAGTCCCGAAACAATGCTTGGCGAGCTTATTGAGATTGAGGAGAGGGATCCATCGTACGTGTTGAACAACTCGGAACTCAAACATCTGCGCGGCCTATCAGTGCGTAATCCTGCGTTCGACGTTACGTCCCCAGAAGACATTGATCTGATAATAACGGAACGAGGCGTGATTCCGCCTCAAGCAGCCATAATGATAGTTCGCGAGAGGAAAGACCTCTCTTTTCTTCCGATGTAGGGCGATCGATTAGAATGGCGCTGCCCGAAGAAGCAGCCAGAATAGCTGAAGAAATACGAAGCATGCGAATTCGCGGCGCACGCCTCATTGCGCGTTCCGCGGTCGAAGCACTACTACTAGTAGCGCGAGACTCTAAGGCGAACGATATCGATACGTTTGTGAACGAGATTACAGACGCTGCCAGAGTCCTCCTGCAGACGAGGCCGACCGCGGTTTCACTATCCAATGGCATCAGGTTCCTTATGCACAGAGTCAATCTTGCCAAGGCCAACACCAGATCTGTCGAGCATATCCGGACTGTTGCGATCCAAGCCGCGAACGATTTCATTGAAAACACAAGGACGGCGGTACAACGTATAGGAGAGATAGGTGCAAGAAGAATTCGCGACGACGACGTTCTGCTGACGCACTGCAACAGCAGCGCGGTCATCTCCGTAATGAAGACAGCTTGGAATCAGGGGAAGAGATTCGAAGTTTTCGTAACAGAAACGCGCCCTAGATTCCAGGGGCATCTCACGGCCCGGGAACTTGCAAGCGTTGGCATCCCAGTTACACTGATCTTGGATGACGCAGTAAGGTATTACATGCAGGATGTAGACAAGGTTCTGGTCGGAGCCGATGCTATTACCGCCAACGGCGCCTTGATCAACAAGATAGGAACCTCGATGGTTGCACTAGCTGCTCACGAGGCCAAGAAACGGGTCTTTGTGGTAGCGGAAACCTACAAGTTCAGCCCAGAAACAATGATCGGAGAACTCGTCAGAATCGAGGAGCGCGATCCTTCGGAGATAATCTCAGAGAGCGAACTGAAGCGACTTGGATCCGTCAGAGTTCGGAATCCTTCCTTTGACGTGACTCCACCCGAGTACATAGATCTCATCATCACAGAGCGAGGAATCATTCCACCGATAGGAGCTATTCTCATCATAGAGGAAGTCTTTGGGGCAGTGACGCCTGAGGAGTTGAGTGAATACCAGACGTACACACTCCAAGAGCAGGTATGACGTTCAGATCGTCATAAGCGCAACCAGATCGGAACAGACGGCTAGGTTTCTTGTTGACGATGCGTATCTGAAGACATAAACGAAACGCTGAGATATCTGATGCGAACCTGAATGAGCGAATGGTACCAAGAATTCCTTGACAGAACCTACACTCCTAGCGGAGAAGACTTACTCTGTCTCTTCCGAGTAGAGCCTGCTCCTGGATTCACGGTCGAGGATGCTGCTGGGAGAGTCGCCTCCGAGTCGTCTATAGGAACATGGACAGAGGTGACTACCATGAAGTCTCACATACGAAGTCTGATGGCCAAAGCTTGCCATATTCAAGGCAACTTTGTGAAGGTTGCTTATCCTCCTGAGCTTTTCGAACAAGGAAACATGCCGCAAATCCTGAGCTCAATTGCTGGCAACATATTCGGTATGAAGGCCGTACAGAACCTGAGGCTGGAGGACATTCGATGGCCTCCGAAACTAATCAGATCGTTCTGGGGACCTAGACTAGGCATGGAAGGGATTCGAAAGCGCTTCCGTGTCAAGAAGAGACCTCTCACCGCAACAGTCCCAAAACCGAAACTGGGCCTCACAGCAAAGGAGCACGCTCAGGCAGGGTATGAAGCGTGGATCGGAGGAATAGATCTCCTCAAAGACGACGAGAATCTCACGTCGCAACCGTTTAACAAATTCAAGGAAAGAGTAAACGAATGCTTTAGACTCCGCGCCAAGGCCGAGAAAGAAACCGGGGAACGCAAGAGCTACCTAGTCAATATCACCGCGGAAACCAAGGAAATGCTTCGAAGAGCAAAAGCGGTGGCCGATGGAGGTGGTGAATATGTAATGGTCGACATTCTAACGACCGGTTGGGCCGCCCTTCAGACAGTCCGCAAAGAATGTGAAGATCTGAAGTTGGCCATCCACGCGCACCGGGCGTTTCACGCCGCCTTCACTCGAAATCGTGTTCATGGCATGTCCATGCTGGCCGTTTCAGACGCGGCGAGATTGGTTGGAGTCGATCAATTGCATATCGGAACGGTCATCGGAAAGTTGGAGTCTCCCCGAGAAGAAGTCCTCGCCCTCAGAGACAACCTGCAACAATCAAGAATCACAGCCAATCAAATGGTTCTTGGCCAAGATTGGGGCAAGATCAAACCTGTCTTCCCAACCTGCTCGGGAGGTCTCCACCCTGGTCTCGTACCGGAACTTATCAGACTGGTTGGAGCGGACATCATAATCCAAGCAGGAGGAGGCGTTTGGGGGCATCCAGATGGGGGCAGAGCCGGAGGGATCGCTTTCAAACAAGCTATCGAAGTGGCGATGACTGATGGCAACCTGGAAGAATACGCAAGAGACCACAAGGAACTAGGAAGAGCCCTTCAAACCTGGGGTGTCGCAACATTCAGGTAATTCAAAGGGTACAAGCAGCGATCTTCTCTTGGACATCCTAACCACCTGGAAGTAGATACTCAACGCCCTGCATGAAGGGAACCAACCCCCGAGTGGATATCAGGTAGGCGAAAGTGGCTGTGAAGACTCCCATCGCGCAGAACATGAAGTAGTCCGCAAATTTGAATCTGGGATCCCTCAACATTACTTTCTTAACTGGCGCACTGAATCCTCTTGATTCCAGCGCGATTGCTCTAGTTTGAGTCTGATTGATTGCTCCCAAAGTCAGTGGAATCATCAGCACCACGATGCTCTTCATGCGATCAATCAGATTCGCTTTGACATTGAGTCCGCGCGATACTTGGGCTTGGTAGATTGTTGTTATTTCATTTGTCAGAATCGGGATTAGTTGTACTGTGGCGAGGAATGCGTATGCGAATTTGTAGGGTAGTCGACTTTTCAGCATGATCGCCGCGAGGTCTGAAGGGTGAGTCGTCAGATATGCCAAAAGCGCCGCACTTATCGTTATCGCGAGTCTAGCGCTCCAAACGGACACGTACACTGTGCCCTCTAGGAAAAGGCCGATTTGATGTCCATAGAGTATGATTCCGAACAGCGGAGTTTTGTTCGGCGGAAACCCAAGTGGGCTTCCCAAGATGATTATGCCGAGAATGAGAATCGGCAACGCCACTATCGATATCACGGTCAGCACTATCTTGCCGATTCGGCAGGCGAAAGCGAGTGCGAGTACAATTGCGAAAGATGCAGCGGAGAAGTAAAGGTCGTAAAAGACGTAGTTGAAGAGCGAGATCCATAAGAAGAAAAGAAACTTGGTACGTCCGTCGAGATGGTGAAAGGCAGAATTCCCGCGGACGTACCCGCTTCTGAGGATTTTCAGGGCCGTCGAAGACATGCCTTGTCCTCGATGAGGCTACTTCGGTGACGGGCGGCGTAGAGTGTATCTGGCTGGCATCCTTGAAGCCACTATGGCCGCGATGATGAGCGAGAGTAGCTTGTCCGGGATCTCTGCAGCAATAGAAGATCCGATAACCGCTGATATTGTGCTACCAGTTTGATTGAGGATTATTGCGTAGATCCACGCCGTGCCCGCGTAGGTTGGCAGGGCACCGAAGATGAACACATTGATCAATGTCACTGGGAACACGTTGGTAACTCCGATTATGATGCCTGCGAGGATTAGTTTCGCGGGCTGCTTGATGGATACCCAGCCAACTCGCCATAGAACCCACGTAATTACAGCGATGTAGACGTTGATGAATCCCCAAACCCATGCAGGAAGTCCCCATAACGTGAAGGCCATGACAATGTTGTAGAGAAATCCCCCTCCTATCCCCACCCAGAGGCCTGCCACGACCGTTCCGAACATTGTGGCCCAAGTATCCATGAATAGTGGAAGTTTCAGAAGATTGATCACTACGCCTGTAACGTAATTCAGAGCAGCGATGACAGGAATCAAGACGACCTGAAGAATTGCAAACCCTGCCGGTCTCGCTACGACTGTTGGTTCAACACTTTTCATATCGCTGGTCATGATTGCAACCTGACCGAAATCGCAACTCGCCGTACCAAATATTTAAGATGATTTGGCGAACTAGGCTTCGAATAGCAGTCAGTTGTGCGGCCGATGGGTGAAGACAACACAGTCGTTGCGGTTCAAGACTTCACTTACGCGTATCCAAATCACCCACCGGTTCTCCATGGGATAAGATTCGAAGTTAAGAAGGGAGAAATGTTGGGAATAATCGGCCCCAACGGCGGAGGCAAATCGACGCTTTGTAAATCGCTGAACGGGTTGGTTCCTCACTTCTACGGTGGAAGCATAGCTGGCTCTGTGAAAGTCGCAGGCATGGATACGATGCAACATAGCGTGGCAGAGTTGTCTCTAAAGGTTGGGTTAGTCTTCCAAGATCCTACAAACCAGTTTTCAGGTGTCTCCACTAGAGTAGATGAAGAAGTCGCTTTCGGCATGTCTATGATGGGATACTCCCGTGAGGTGATGCAGCTCAGAGTCGAAGAAGCCTTACAAGCGGTAGGTCTTGTGAACTTGGAAGGTCGTTCTCCCTATGAGCTGTCGGGGGGTCAGCAGCAACGATTGGCGATTGCTACAGTTCTTGCTGTTCGCCCGGACATCATTGTTATGGACGAACCAACAGCTCAACTCGATCCTATCGGGAAGACCGAAGTGCTCCACACCATGAGAGAACTCAACAGGCAGGGATACACGATTATTGTTGCTGAACATGAGATTGAAGCATTGGCAACGTTCGCCGATCGCATAATTGTGCTCAACGACGGGAAAATCATTGCGCAGGGGGAAGCGAGAAGAATACTCACCAAAGTGAAGCAACTCAAGGAAATCGGTGTCGACCCGCCTTCGGTGACAGAGCTATGTGGTATCATATCGAGTGATTTCAGGATAAATGAAGAAAAGTTCCCGATCGCCTTGGACGAGGCCGTAGATCTTTTCTCCCAGATTCTAGGGGGCAGAGCCAAGTGACACTTATCCAAGTTGAGGATGTCTGGTTCGCTTACAATCATGATGTCATCGCTCTGAAAGGTGTAAGTCTGATGATACGTGAAAGGGAGACTATTGCTCTAATCGGGCAGAATGGCGGAGGAAAGACAACTCTCGCGAAACACTTCAACGGTCTCCTGAAGCCCACGAAAGGAAGAGTTCTCGTAAAGGGCGTAGACACCAAATATGTTCCTGCAAACAGATTGGCTTTTGCGGTTGGCTATGTCTTCCAGAACCCCGCTCACCAGATGTTCTCGAGCACAGTGCGCGACGAGATCTCCTTCGGCCCAAAGAATGCTGGTATGAGTCATAGTGAGATCGAGAGGAGAACGGAAGACGCAATAGAGAAAGTAGGTTTGAAAGGTTTCGAAGACGTTCACCCGTATGATCTGGACTACGGAAAACAGAAGCTCTTGACGATAGCTTCGGTCATGGCAATGAACCCTGAAGTGTACTGTTTGGACGAGCCTACAACAGGTCAGGACCATAGGGGTCGAAAAATGGTCGCTGAACTCGTACGTAGGTTGAATGCGGCAGGAGCGACCGTGATAGTCATCACTCATGACATGCGCTTCGTTGCCGAAGTTGCGAGGAGAGTGATACTCATCGCCGACGGTAGCATTCTCGCCGACATGCCAACGCAGGAGATCTTCGAGAGACTGGACCTGCTCAGATCCGCGCAGATTAGACCACCGCAGATTACAGAACTTGCTCACGCATTGGAACCTTTCAGGATCCCTCCAAACCTTCTAACGATCTCACAGATGGCTGACGCCCTGCGAGGTATTCTGAAGGATCCGCAAGAATTCCAGCATTGATCTGCCCGATGATAATGGTTCACGGCGGGACTCAAGATTGCGGAAACCCGTGATAATGGATGTTGATGTTGGCGTTGATGATGCTCTAGCGATAATGCTCGCATACAGATCGCCTGAACTGAAAGTGCGTGCCATCACAACAGTGAGCGGCAATGTTCACGTAGACAAGACCAGTGTCAACGCTCTCAGAGTTCTTGAGGCCTTAGGTGCTTCCGAGATCCCTGTCGCGAAAGGTATGGCGAAACCTCTTCTGCGCGAATTGGAGATCGCTGAAGAATTTCATGGAAAAGACGGGTTGGGTAACTCCAGTCTCCCGACGCCGAAACTTCAACTCGATCACCGACACGCTGTGGATTTGCTCATCGAGGAGACGAACGCGAATCCGAAGAAGCTGACCGTGATTGCGACGGGTCCGCTCACAAACATAGCCACCGCCCTCCTACGTGAGCCAAGACTCGCAGAGAACGTGCAGAACCTTGTGATAATGGGCGGTGCCTACGGTGTGACGCCATATGGTTACGGAAACGCCAATCCAGTGGCCGAGTTCAACATATACGTCGACCCTGAGGCTGCGAGTATAGTTTTCAAATCGGGAATCCCACTCAAAGCTGTAGGTCTCGATGTCACAACGGATCCGAAGGCAACGCTGACGAAAGATCTCTACGAAAAAATCGAACAAGTCGGAACAGAACTCTCAGGTTTCGTTGCCTTGATAACGAGAGAGCTCATGTCGAGACACGGTTACGTACACCTTCATGATCCAATGGCCGTAGCGATCGTAGTTGATCCAACTCTGGTTACTACGAGAGAGCATCATGTCGATGTCGAGACGGTTAGCAGTCTCTCACGCGGTCAAACAATCGCGGACAGAAGAGATTGGCTTCCGGAGCTCCTAAGACAGAAACCAAACGCGAGCATATGTACGGGTATTGACGGCCAGCGATTCCTTGAGATGTTCCTAGAACGCGTAACCAGTGCGTAGAGCTCGCAGATCCAACCGGTCCGTAAGGAAGCGTCCTCGAGGGATCATTTCCTTATGCAAGATCTCTGCCTACTGAAGAAACTACTGCTAGACTTCATGACTTGGTCTTTTTCGGATAGGGGCAGAGCTCTTCGACTGGACAAAAACCACGCAACGGTTTTCGAGCCTTGCAGAGACGCCGTCCGTGACCCATCAGGAGCAATGGTACAGATCTGTAATCTTCTGCCTGGGACAGTGCCATCAATCTTGACCTAACCTCCTCATACTTGGCTCCAGCAGGGGCAAACCCTAGTCGCTTCAACACGCGATCAATGTGCGTATCAACGGAGATCGTGGGGCATCCCAAACGCTGAGGAGGACATCAGCTGTTTTCGGTCCAACCTTTGGCAATTCCTGAAGTCTGCGTCGCACCTCCTCCATAGATCCTTGGAGAAGTCTTCGAAAGTCGCCAGAATATAGCTCGGTCAGCAACTCGGCTAGAAGCCGAAGCGCCTTTGCTTTTTGTCGGTACAGGCCTGCAACCCGGATTGCTTTTGATATGTCCTGAACTCGAGCCTTGCTGAGACTTTGCATATTCACGCCAATTCCTTCCTCCAGTTGCCTGTATGCTCGGAGGGGCGCAATATCCGTGCAGCTTTGCGAGAGCATTGTAACGACCAGAACACTGAATGGATCATTTGACTCGCTGGCCACGGCAAGCGACGAAGTCTTGGGCGCGGATAGTTAGCTTCCTTCAGAGGATGAGCTGTATCCGCGGGTTTTCTCTGACTGAAGTACTGCTGTTGTTTCCAATTCTGTTGCGTCTTCATGCAATTGCGTTTGCAATGAGGATTGTTCTTGTTCCGTAAGCGAAAAGCAGGATTCCTGTGACCGCCAAGATCCACGACACTCCCCTCTCCCACTTGGGCCCTTGATGGAACTCTATCAGGATGACTCGTATCCCGTTAAGCGCATGGTAGTCGACGAAGACGAGCAGCAGCTCCAATGTTGCCGCGAGTAATAGGTTTCGGTAAACAGCGATGACAGAATACGATCCCCCGTTAAAGGCGAGGTTTTCAACGTAGGGCCCAGTAAGGAAGACTGTGAAAAGGTGCACTCCGCCGGCGATCACTATTCCGAGGCCAGTAATGTAGTGAAGAAGCATTTTCGTTGATTCCTTCATTTCTCAGGCACCAAAGAAAACATTCAGGGTGTATACGGCGGTCGCAGCAGCGAAGAGTACACTCAACCAAAACAAGGCCCGTTGGGCCTTAGTAAATGATTTCGGTTCGTACGGGAAGTCTGGTCGGGCTGGTTTTCCTTGGAGGAATCCGAATTCGGTGAGGGTTAACCTGATCCCATTTATGGTGTGATAGACGAGCATGAAGCCGATAACGACAAGGCCCATATCGAAGAGAGGGTTGTCTAGGAATCGAAAGGTTGCCGCCCAGACATCGCGCGCCAAGTCGGCCGATGGCACGCTCCATACATCCAAACCACCGACAACGTTTCCAGTCTCTACAATGTGCGCCAGAAAATAAGCTGTAACCGCTATACCGGATATTCGCTGAAGGGCATAAGCCCATCTCTCCAGATTGTATCTAACGGGGTAGAACCAACCGAACACAGCTCGCTTCAGTTCAGCTATCAGTGAATGTGTCATCTGTTGAGCTCCTTGAAATGGGCTCAACCATGCAGATGTAAGTTGAAGAAAAATCATTCGAAGTTCGTTCTAAACATCCGCCTTTCTAGGTCTTTCATATTGGAGGTGTGCCGAGGCCTCGCCTGCGGACGTGCTTTCCTCCTTGGCCTTTGAAACGTTCCTCATCCGGCACGGCGCCTCTCTCATGGTAACGATATGTTTCCCAATAGCCGTCCCTGTAATCGGCCATGAACTTGATTCCAGTCAGCCATTTGGCACTCTTCCAACCATACAAGTGTGGGATGAATGGTCGAGCTGGAAAACCCTGCTGAATAGGAATCGGTTTCCCACTCATCTTGAAGGCGATAAGTGAATCCTCAACCAACGCATCCTCGAGTGGCACTGGTACTGCGTAGCCGTCTGCGCAATGAAACATTACCCATGTAGCTTCGGCTTTCACGCCCGTTAGTTTCGCTATCTCGCGGAAGGCGACCCCTTCCCACACAACATCTTTGATTGACCAACTCGTAACACAATGAAAATTCCGGGTCAGCTTGATTTGAGGTAACCTCTGAAGTTCCTCGAAAGTCAGGCTCGGTGGAGTGTTCAGTATCTCTGCAATCGGTCATAGTCGTCGGCAATTGATGGGCTGTGCTAGCATTTTTCCTTTAGGGCTAGACTGACTGGCTTCTTAGTCAAGGTCCGTAAACAGGGCAGCTAGTTTCTCCTCAGTCTCTGGGACAGACATGGCCGCGTTCAGGACGACATACGCACAAATTGCTCGTGTTGCCGCAGAGCTCACATCGATCTGACATAGAGAGTCTGCTCACAGCCATCCATCAGCTTTCCTTGAGCATTGCTCGAGATCCTAGGGATGACATTTGGGACTGAATGCCTTGAGAATGGTTGTTCTCACACACGAACTCTCAACCCGTTCCCACTTCTTCACAAGTCATCTAGGCCTTAGCGCGAACAGGGCTGAGTATCTACAATTCAAACATGTGAGGGGATTGGCATCGATGCTCCGAATATCGATCAACCCAACAAGAAGAACTTGTCAGCCCATGAGGTTCTATTGAGGAAAGAAAACCTCATCCTTGAGAATCTCTGCAACGAGACCGATCGAACGCGCTTTCGATTGATCGCGTTGCCGCTACGTGTCAAAGCATCGAGTTCTCCGGTATGAGCCGTAGC
>CAZRDM010000002.1:0-4292 GCA_964598845.1 uncultured Candidatus Bathyarchaeia archaeon | reverse complement strand
TGCTCATGATTTCTCTTTGTCGGTGGCTTCAGTAGAATGCTTGGTCTTCTCTCTCCAGAGGAAGGCGGTAAGGAAGACGATTATCCCGGTGAGCACGACGGCAATCATTTGCAGCAATTGAATATTGCTCTGGGCGGCAGCCAGTAGCTGGTTCAGGTCTGAAACTGCTGAATTCATCTGATTAATTGTGACCTGCTTCGCTTGTAGGTCTTGCTGGAGTTTCTGGTTATCAGACTGAGCTTGCGTCAATTTCTGCTGCAGGGTCTGATACTCTGTTTGAAGCGCTACGTACTCTGGTGTTGTCGCCTTGATGTAGGAAAGCGCAGTGACAGTGTCGTCCGTAGTCGAAGCATACGTGTAGGAGGGGTAAACCGCGTAATAGTATGGATAAGAGTAGTTGTAGAAGTACGGATAATAGTAATACGGATAGTAATAATACGAGTAGTCGTAGTAACGGCTTCTGACGTTCTCCGAGACGAGCGCAATCAGTGAAGTTCTTGGAGCATCAAGAGGCACTGTGATCTGAATATCCTTGTTAATTCGATCTCGCGTAGACATGTACATGTCCTTCGCAATTGTCGCACTTGTCAACAGGTGCAGATCGCCGCTGTCTCCGTAGTAGATTTGGACTGACAGGCTAACGAGGCGGAGATATTCCTTGGCGGTGGCCTGTACATTTACGGTGAGAGAATCACCGGGAAGAACTTCCTGAGGGTATGTGAGTTGAACCTTAAGATAGGACAGAGTCACGCTGCTTGAGACCTGTGAAGCAAGCACAGATTGCCCAAGAGACAACGATACAACAACAGCTAGGCAAAGAGCAACCAACTTTGTTTGGGTCTTCATTTTACATCGAAGGGAGGAAATAGTGCCTTTCCATATAAGCATGAGCGAGAATTCGACACATTTTCCAAAATGTATCACACTGCTTTTCGGGTCCTTTCCGAACATCTCGTGGAGGCACAACATTAAGGTAAGCAGTTCTCAGGCCGTGGATTCTGCGGTTATATTAGCGTGCTCCCTATGCCATGTCGTGACTTGGCGGTGCCTGAGCGCTACGTTATCGGGATAGATGGAGGAGCCAGCAAGACTGTTGGTATCCTCGGTGACTCATCGGGCAAGATAATCGCGAAGGGAACAATTGGTCCGTCGAATTTCCACAACATAGGAATCGCCGCAGCGCAAGAAGCCATCACTAGTATCGTCTCTCAGGTTCAGAGGAAAGCTCACCTCAGCGAAAGAAAGCTTGACTTCGCAACGGTGGCACTCGCAGGCGTCGACTCAAGCCGGGACAAACGTGTTGCTGAAAGATTCGTCGGGGAAGCCAAGATCGCACGGCGAAGCATGGTTGTTCATGATTCTCTAGCAGCTCTGGAAGCTGCTTTCCCAGGGGGTCCTGGAATCATAGTGATCTCTGGAACTGGGTGTGTGGCTGCGGGTATGAACGAGGAGGGCGCATATTTTCGTGCTGGAGGATGGGGCTACCTAGTCGACGATGAAGGTAGTGCCTACGACATCGGAAGGAAAGGCCTGAGAGCCGCATTCCGAGCAATCGATGGGCGCAGTTCACCAACCAAGCTCGTTTCGATCTTCAAGCACAGATTTAGAGTGAGGGAACTTGGGGATGCGCTCAACAAGATTTACTCTGACGGTCTAACGGTCGAGGAGGTCGGAAGGCTCGCATTGCTTGTTTCAGATGCTCTTCCTGACGGGGCTTGTAAGCAGATACTGAACGATGCTGGAATTTCTTTGGCTGAGCTTGCCTGTTGCGTGGCATCTAAGCTGAATATGGGAGGTCGGCAGGTAAAGGTCGCCATCTTCGGTGGCACTTTCAAATCGGGCAAATATCTTCTGAACTCGTTCAAGAAGCGTATTAGGAGGGAATATCCACTTGCAGAGATTACTCAGCCGAGAATCGAGCCGGCGCTGGGTGCCTTTTGGCTGGCGGTCAGTCAGTCGCGGCTGAAATAGGATAGAAATCGCTGTTCGTCTAGCGGGTATAAAGCGAGCCATAGCCCATGCTGGCTGCTAAACGCTCAAGCCGAGCGATCCTCTTCTCGATGGCCGGATGCGTTGAGAACAGTTCCGTCAGGAAGGAGGCACGCAACGGATTCACTATGTACAGCGACGCGAGCGCTGGGTTAGTCTCTGTCGGTCTGCGCCTAGCCCACATCTCAAGTTTCTGTAGACCACTAGCCAGTGCTAGGGGCTTCCCAGACAGTTTTGCGCCGCTCTCGTCAGCGGAGTATTCTCTCGTACGGGATACCGCGAGTTGTACGAGCATCGCCGCTAACGGGGCCAGAACCATCATCAGAAGAGCGCCGATCATGTTTCCTTGTCGATCACGGTCCCCATAGCTACCGCCATAACCGTATGCCCCACCAAGGAACCATCCCCATTGGGCCAAGTAGCTGATAGCGCCAGCCACCGTCGCTGCAATCGTTGATGTCAATGTGTCCCAGTTTCTGACGTGTGACAACTCATGCGCCAGCACCCCCTCCAACTCCTCATCGTTCAACATACTCAGAAGGGCCGTATGGACGGCGACAGTTGCGTTGTTCGGGCTGCGGCCTGTCGCGAAAGCGTTTGGAACTGGACTATCGGCTAGTGCAACTTTTGGCATCTTCGTTCCCGAAGCTGCGGTGAGCCTTCTGAGAGCGGCGTAAACTCGTGGTGCTTCCTCCTCGGTAACCAAGCGAGCTCCACCCATTCGCAGGACGAGCCTATCGCTGAACCAGTAGATTACCAGATTCATGAAAGCAGCGAATCCAAGAGCAGTGATTGGGTCGAGCCCCAAGAAGTACGCTATGACGAATAGAATACCCGTGAGGATGCCGATTAGGAGCGTCGTCTTAATGAATGTCCAAACCATCCTACTAGCTCTCCTTTCTTGTTACCGCAGGTAACATTCGAATATAAATTTTTGGTGGAACCGTCATGTCTTCGATAAGTACGTATTTCAGTACGGATTCCAGTCGCTGTGAAAAACTAGTCGCTGAACTGAGGCGCATTCAATTCATGCAAGCGTTGGTGGTCAAGGCTCTGATGGAGGACTCAATCACAGGTTATTTGCGGCTTACTATTCTCCCAGCTTCTTGATAGACCGGTAGTCCCTCTCGTGGGTCTGAACGTATTTTCACGAAAGCTTCCATGATTCGTCGCGTTATGGGTCCAACCTTCCCGTCTCCAATATCGATGCCTCTCACCCTCACCAAGGGCATGATCTCTGAGAGAGTTCCAGTCAGGAAAGCCTCGTCTGAATTCGTGACGTCGTAGGGGGTCAATGCTCTCTCATACATGCCATAGCCGAGTTCACGAGCCAGTTTGATGATCCGCTTTCTCGTTACACCCGGCAATATGCCAGCGCTTGAGGGTGGAGTGAATATATCTCCATCCTTGACTATGAAGAGGTTTGTTGTGGTGGCCTCGGAGACGAATCCAGTTCTATCGAGCATAAGCGCATCATCTGCACCGGCATCGACAGCTTCGAGCTTCGCTAAGACGCTGTTTAGGTAGTTCAGGGATTTGATTTCATGCGAGGTAGCGTCAACCGTATCGCGTCGGACTGAGGATATGATAGCAGAAATTCCCTTCTGTCTTGCCACAACTAAGAATGATGGGTCAACATGTTCCGTGATAATTATTACTGAAGATTTTCTGCATTTTCTGGGATCGACACCTAGGTCGCCAACGCCTCTCGTCACAACTAGGCGAATGTAAGCGTCCTTCAAACCGTTTCGTTTGAGCGTCTTAACCACCACCTTTGTCATGTCCTCTGGTGAGAGTGGGATTTGGAGTTTGATCGATTTCGCTGAGCTGTATAGGCGGTCAAGGTGTTCTTTGAATTGGAATATTACTCCATCATAGACTCGAATGCCTTCGAAGACTCCATCTCCATAAAGCAGGCCGTGATCGAATACCGAAACTGAGGCACGTGATTTGGGAAGCCACTCTCCGTCGACGTAGACTACGGGTTCCTTAACGACCATGGTTGGCCCGCCTCGCCCGAGTCTACGACCAATCGTATAAAACGGTTCCCTTCATCGATTGTGCTAGGAGACCATAAGCCCAATCAACTACCGGTCTCATGAACGTCTATCTTGCGTTCAACTTTGGGTCCCAAGTACTTGGCAAGCGCGCAACCAAAATCATCAATAAGATAGATTAGGGCGGTCGCTCTAGCCGTGTCGCGAGATGGGCCGGTAGTTCAGCTGGTTAGAGGAAGACGCCCTGGCCATAACGTTGCCCTTACACGGCAAAGGTCGCCGGTTCAAATCCGGTCCGGCCCACCA
>CAZRDM010000001.1:203393-252914 GCA_964598845.1 uncultured Candidatus Bathyarchaeia archaeon | reverse complement strand
TCGCGACGCTGGTCATTCTCTCTCACAATCCTCCTTGAGCACCCTTTTCGGATTCCGGCGTTGTCTGAGGAGCTTCAAGCGCCCGAGCGAGAGTGCTGGCCCAAGTCTCGATGTCGTTCCAGTTGCGGAAGTCACCTTCGGGAAGTATTGCACGGGCGGCCGGCAGCTTGCGCGTCATCCGGTGGGCGAATCCAAGTTTGCTGCGGTCCAACGCTCCGAAGAAGATCCGATGGTCCCGGGTGTTGATGGCCTCTCTGAACTCAGCAATCTCTGCGGGCTCCAATTTCGGATCATTCGTCGAGGCATCGCTGCCCAGCGGGCCGCTGCTGAACAGCCACACCAGCCGATTCGCCAGGACGGCGCGGTTTCGCCGCACGAACTCGGCGGCCTCCTTCAGCCAGTGCCCCATATAGACGGCGCTGCCGACCACGATCGCGTCATAGTCTCCGGGATTGTGAACCTCGTCGACGAGTCGAACCTCGGCCGTCGTTCCTTGTTGCCGGAGCTTCTCAGCGATGAACTCCGCGATAGCTCTCGTGGATCCGTATTTGCTCGCATAGGCGACGATAGCTTTCATTTGTTCCATTCACCTTAAGGATGATGACGTATCGGCGATTAGGTACTCCACTCACTTCAATTCGAATTTGCTTCTTCTTCCACTCCCGCCATCCAAGGACTTCATCAACGGCGACCGCCTCCGCTGATAGTCTGCGCACCAGATTGCGCTCTTATGGTTCCAACTTGAAGACCAACCTGCTCGAACCTCGTCTCTTCTCCCTCCTTGAGCCTTGCACCAGTGATCGCACCTCTCTCTTTCAAGGCGAAGACTGTAGCCGACTCACGCGGCGCGATTATCTGAAGGCCCAGATTGTTCAGTTCCTTCTCAATGAACTTCGCTGCGCTCCCAGAGAAACGCCAATCCAGCTTTGTGTCGAATGCAAAGCCATACTTTCCAGATAGGTCAATGCTCTTGAGCTTTCCAAGGAACTCTTTCATCGACTTGGAAGCGGTGAAACCTTCGGTTGGAGCACCAACACAAATCAGATCGTATTCCTTCAACGAGTCGACGGCTACGTCTCTTGCATTGAGGCAAACAGTCTGAACACCAGCTTCCCTCAGTCCCGTCTCAAACGATCTTGCAATCTTCTCTGTGTTGCCATATCGGGTATCGAAGATTACACATGCTCTCATGGCTGGTTACTGCAATGAGTGAGAATCGAGCGCAGAATTTAAGTGCGGAGAAACTGGTGCGCCGGTTGTAGCTTGAGACGAGAGCATTCATTGGTCTCGGTTGTTAGATCATCTTCTTCAGTCTCATTAAGGTTAACGGGGCCACTGTGAGCAGCGCCATCAGGATCAAGGCGAAGGGATAACCCAATTCCCAACCAAGCTCAGGGATGAATAGGAAGTTCATGCCATAGATGCTTGCCACCAAGGTTGGAGGCAAGAAGATCGTCGCAAGTACTGTGAAGAGCTTGACGATCTGATTCGTTGACGCTGTGACTGATTCAAGATAGAGTTCGCCAATCCCACTCATTCTGGCATGGTAAGACTCAATGAGATCCATTAACTGCGCCACGTGATCGTAGATGTTTCTGAAGTAGGCCATGTTCTGATCAGAGATTATTGGAAAGATACCTTTCATTATGGACCCTATCATTTCTCTTGCAGGCCAGACCGACCGCCTAACGACGATGAGATTCCGTCTAATCTCATCCATGCTTTGGAGAGCTTCTTTCGTTGGGTTCTGTGCAACCTCTGTTTCGACTAGGTCTATTTGATCCTCAACCTCATCTAGGACGGCGAAGTATTGGTCCACCACCATGTCGACCAAGACGTGATATAGTGAGTCGATGGTTTGCGCATGAATTCTAAGCCTACCACCTCGAATGCACTTCTCGAACATGTCTCGGATCTGACGGTCATCGTCATGGATCGCTATCAGCCATTTCTCACTTGTGAAGAGGAAAATCTCATCCTGCGCAATCAGTCCGTTCTCGAATCGAATCGAGTGCAGGACTGTGAACATGTGATTTTCGTAGTCCTCAACTTTGGGACGTTGCCCCCTGTGGATGACGTCTTCTATAGCAAGAGGGTGGAGATTGAACTTCTCCTGAAGAAGGCGAAGTTCCTCCTCTGATCGTCCTGTCATACTGATCCACACTAGAGGTAGGTGCATGGCGTCCTCGAGGCCTGATACATCGAACTCCTTAGTGGCCTCCATGTCGGATCCAAGGATACGGATCAAATGCCAACACTGGTCCAGACTCGATGAATACTCACCTAAATGGTCTTCTGTCCGTCACTTGATTCTCGTCGCGATTCTGCAGTACCTAAGAGTTGACTCTCGACCTTCACTAATTTTGGAACGGGCATCTTCCAGAGTTTGCGTCGAGCCGAGCCCACACTGTTCTCTCGAGGTTTTTGTTCTCACAAATCATATCTGCAACTTTAGACGACTCGAAAGCATGTGCTGATGGGACGGCAAGTTCTAAATAAGTTCCGCGCCATCTCTCTCGTGATGAAAATGAGCGGAACTCCACAAACGTTTGAAGAGCTCAAACCTTTCGCCAGAAAAGCTTCCGGACTCACTCGCACCGTCTCTGCATGGGACGCGTTGATGTATAACATCAACGCGATGGGTATCTTGTTCGTTTTTCCCTACGCAACATGGGGCGCGGGTCTCTATCTTGGTGTAGATCTGCCGGGGACTATGCTCGTTGCGTTGCCAATGTCGATCCCGATAGCAGTTCTGTACGCCTACTTCTCCGCCGCCATGCCAAGGACTGGTGGAGACTACGTATGGGTCAGCAGATGCCTCCACCCTGCGATTGGTTTCATGTCTAACTTTCTCTTGAGCACGGTCCTGCTTGCTTGGATCGCCGTGGAACCAGCTTGGACGCTACAATGGGGGATAGCCCCAATCCTGCAAGGGATTGGAATTGTGAACAATGACCCCAGCCTAGTGGACTTAGCAGCTCAGGTCTCCTCCCCGGTTTCCGTACAAGCGTTCGGCCTGCTATATTTCATTGCAATCGCGCTGACACTCGTCAGGGGAACCAAATGGACCTTCAGAGTCCAGTGGGGGATGTTCGCTATCATCGTGCTGGGTACGATCGCCTTCATCGCAGCGGCCCTACCCGGCTCATCCACATTTCAACAGAGATTCGACAGCATCAGTGGAACTACGATTGCCGATGTAGTAAGCAACGCTCTCTCAGAAGGATATACGAAAGAAGTGACTATCACAGCCACGTTCGTCGGCACGATCTTCAGCTTCCTGAACCTGACGGGATACTTCTTCTCCGTTTACTTCTCAGGTGAAGTCAAGAATGTGCAGAAATCGCAATTGGTCGCCGTAGTTGGCGGAGCCATCATTTTCTCAGCAATTATGTGGGTCGCATATGCCGCCATCTACTATGGCATGGGAAGAGATTTCTTCGGAGCAATCTCATACCTCTACATGACAGGAAGTGAGAGCTACACTCTGCCTTTCGTTGCTCCATTCCCACAGTTCCTTATGCCATACATGACATCAGATCCCATCTTGATCTTCTTGGTTGGTCTGGGATTTGCGATGGCCCCGCTCGCTGCAGGACTAGCTTACATCTTCCTTATCACACGCAATATCTTCGCATGGTCGTTTGACAGAGTCGTCCCGACTAAGCTATCAGCTCTAGACCGTCGATACAACTCACCATACATCGCTTTGATCCTAGTGGTAATTGTATCAATGATTGCCCAAGCCTTCTGGCTTTACACGAACTGGCTCACGTACATGGCCTATGGGATCACAGCACTCTTCCTCGGCTCTGCCATAACCGGAATCGCAGGAGCAGTCTTCCCGTACCGCCGCAAGGACCTGTTCGAAGCGGCCCCAGCGATGGTCAAGAAGAAGTTTGGCTCTCTACCTGTAATGACGCTACTAGGCGTTCTGACCTTCTTGGTTTCCGTGTTCGTTGCCGTCGCGACGCTCCTACCAGCCTACATTGGAACAATCAACTACACCTACGTGGGCGTAATCATCCTAACCTACGCCGTCGCTATAGCAATCTACTTCGCATCCTCAGCCTACCGCAAGAAGAAGATACCCCTAGAGTTAACGTTCAAGGAGATCCCACCAGAGTAGCTTCATTACTATCCCTCAACCCCCTCCTATTTTCTGGCGTCCAACAATGTCGAAACTGCGACTTCTTTTCGTAACGGATGTTCACGGATCGGAAAGGTGCTTCCTAAAGTTCGTCAATGCCGGGAAATTCTACAAGGCAAACGTCCTGATACTGGGAGGCGACATCACAGGAAAACTCGTGATACCCATAATCGAACGCGAAGGAACGTACGTGTGTGAACTGATGAGCTCTCAGCAGGTGGCTAGATCGAAGGAAGAACTCGCTAGGCTCGAGAAGACAATCAGGGACATGGGATACTACCCATATCACACTACGTCAAGGGAACTTGAAGTCTTGCGGACGGATCCGGAAAAATTGGACAGGCTATTCACTCGAGTCATGTGCGAATCAGTGGAGAGATGGATGGCTGTCGCAGAAGAGAGGCTTCGCGGAACCGGGATCCAATGCTATATCTCTCCGGGAAATGACGACCGATTCGAGATTGATCCCATCATTTCGCGATCGGGCTACGTCATAAACCCAGAACAAGGCGTTGTACAGTTGGATCAGTCTCATGAGATGATCACCCTCGGTTTCACGAACGTAACCCCATGGAATTGTCCGAGAGACATTCCTGAAGAGGAGCTCGCCGCCAAGGTCGAAATCCTAACCTCGAATGTAAAGAACTTTGAAACCTCCATATTCAACCTCCATTGTCCCCCGTACAACTCGGGGCTCGACATGGCACCTAAACTAGACGAGAAACTCACACCTGTACTAGGGCCTGGGGGCGGACCGGTATTGATCCCCGTCGGCAGCCCTTCAGTACGGGAAGCGATAGAGAAGTTCCAGCCGCTCTTGGGTTTCCACGGTCACATTCACGAATCTCGGGGAACCGCCAAGTTCGGTCGAACATTATGCATCAACCCAGGGAGCGAGTATACTGAAGGGATACTTCGCGGAGCCCTCGTAGATATCGATGGAAATAGGATAGACGATTTCCTCTTAACGGCAGGGTAAACTTACCTACGATCGACGATGGGCAATAAGTTCCTCCATGCACTGTAGTAGCGGAGACTGATGTTGAACTTGTCCGGCCTGTTGATCGAGAAGCTCGATATCCATCCCGTTAGAATCCCCATGCTGAGACCGTTCCGTATCTCCTTAGGGACCATCTTCGAACATGGGGCCGTTCTGGTATGTGTACGTCTCTCAAACGGCGTGTACGGTTGGGGGGAGGCCGCTCCTGAACCTGCAATTACGGGAGAATCTTGGCGCACGGCATTTGCGGTTCTTGAACATGAAATCAAACCACGAGTAATACGCCGAGACGCGTTGACCTACGAAGATATTTTGTACGAACTTGACAGAGCGGTTCTTGGCAATCCGAGTGCAAAAGCAGCCTTTGACATAGCGATACATGATGCTCTCGCAAAACACGCCAAGTTACCGCTTAACGGAATGCTAGGCAGGGCAATGAGCGAGCTTGAAACAACTCAAACCGTCGGGCTGGAGAACCGTGAGGAGACATTACGTCAAGCAAGGGCCTTACGTGATCAGGGCGTGACCCGAATAAAGATCAAGATCGGGAGCAAGCCCCAAGATGACATTGAAAGAATTCGCGCGGTAAGAGAAACGTTAGGCAGTGATTTCAATATCACAGTCGATGCTAACCAAGGATATTCAGTTAGACAGGCCATCTACACATTGAGAGAACTGGAACGATTCGAGGTTGACTTTTGCGAGCAACCTGTACACTACCGGGACCTTGACGGCCTTGTAGAGGTCCGGAGAAATTCACCTATTCCAGTTATGGCAGATGAAAGTGTTCACTCACCACGCGACGCCCTCGAGGTGGTCAGACGGAAGGCGGCCGATATGATAAACATCAAGCTGATGAAGTCAGGCGGAATTCACGCCGCCAGAAAGATTGTCGCTATAGCGGAGGCTGCCGATGTACCATGCATGGTGGGCTGCATGATAGAAACGAAGATTGGAATCGCCGCAGGTTGCCACTTCGCGACCTCTCACAGAAACGTCAAGTACGCAGACCTCGACAGCCACACAACGCTCAAAACAGATCCAACCATAGGAGGAGTGGAAACCAAGGGGTCAACCAATAAGCTGTTGGAAGGATCCGGGCTTGCTCTCGATGTTGATGATTCCATGCTTCGTTCAGTCTTGGTCAATACATGATCTCGGGTGACTGAAATTGTGGAAGCTTGCCAAAGGAGACAAGACCGTTAGAGTTGCGGCAATCCAGCTTGAGTCTCAGCTGGGGAATGTGGAACATAACAGAGCCCGTGCCATCGAGATGCTTAACGAAGCTGGACAACGCGGGACGAAGCTAGCTGTCTTGCCGGAGCTGTCGACCACAGGCTTCTGCTTAGGGGAAGGTTTCGCAAAGGTTTCGGAACCCGTGCCGGGAGAGACAACAAACCTCCTCGGGGAGATAGCGAGAAGACATCAAATGTACATCGTATGCGGCCTGCCAGAGAGAGGAGAAATTCCAGGCGTAATCTACAACTCGGCGGCCCTGATGGATCCAAGCGGAAACGTTGCCGGAAAATTCAGGAAACTGCATGTCACACTCTACCTACACACTACTGACTTCATAGATGAGGAGAGGGAAATCTTTCGACCGGGCAGCGAACTCCCAGTGTTCAGGACAGACCTTGGAAATCTGGGAATACTAATCTGCCAAGACGGTGACTACCCAGAGCCATACAGGGTTCTCGTGCTCAAGGGTGCGGACATAGTCACGGTTCCCGTCAATACGCCCCGCGGATTTCAGGAGATGTGGTGGAAACTCTACTGTGCACACGCCTACATGAACGGATGCTTCATCATCGCATGCAACAAGGTTGGCGACGAGCATTATACATTCGAAGGGAAAGAGTATGTTGCACGCTTCTTTGGAGGTAGCTATGTCGCCGGCCCACTGGGCGAGATCGTTTCGAAGGGGGGCGAGAAGGAAGAGGTTGTCTACGCGGACATCGATCCGAGTGAAGTTGCCCGCGCCCGATGGAGCACGAAGCTCCTACGCGATTATCGTCCCGAATTGTACCGTCTAATCTCGGAATTCGGAAAGTAGGAGCCCGATACTATTCACGCAAAACATTCAAAGTGCTACAGCTCATACGTTGCTCCGTGGATGTATGATGAGATCTGAGCAGAGCGGGTTCATAGAGGTAAATGGGTTCAAGCTTTTCTACAGAGCATTTGGAACCGGAAGCAACATCCTACTGTGTCTGCACGGCGGTCCCGGAGCACCCCACGATTATCTACTTCCCCTAGCCAAACTTGCAGACGACAAGATCAGAGTCGTCTTCTACGATCAACTCGGCGTCGGAAGATCTGAGAAACCGAAGGATACATCACTCTTCAGCATAGAATACGGAGCCGAAGAGGTCGAGGGAGTAAGGAAGACGCTCAACCTCGGAAAAATCAACTTACTCGGCTCATCCTACGGCGGCGCCCTAGCCCTCCAATACGCCCTGAAGTACCAACTCAACATCAAGAAATTAATCATCGCCAGCGGGTTAGCCAGCTTCCCAGAAACCGCCGCAGAGATGGCTCGTCTCAAGACGCTACTACCGAAAGATGTGCAAGAGACCTTTGCCAAGTATGAAGCGAAATGGGCATTCCTCCATCCTGAATACTTGAAAGCGGTTGAGGTCTACTACCACAACTTCGTCTGCAGGCTACCTGACTGGCCTGAAGAGGTAACGCGGACCCTAAACGAACTCAGTGTACCTGTCTACTTCACGATGAACGGCCCAAACGAGTTCACAATAATTGGAACTTTGAAGGACTGGGATATCACCGCGAGGCTGCAGGAGATCAGAGTCCCAACACTAGTGACGGTCGGAAGGTACGATGAGGTTACCTCCAAAGTAGCCGAGACAATTCACAAAGGAATAACCGGCTCCAAGCTCATCGTCTTCGAAAACAGCGCACATCTCACGATGTGGGACGAGCAGGAAAGCTACCTAAGAACGGTCAGAGAATTCATTGTCAACTAGACTCAGCAAGCAACGCTCAGCCCATGCCTGCCGTGAATAAAGATGGATAAAGTTGTAGCTGCCGCAAAAGCGATCGACAGAACCAAACCCGCGTCCCCGATTGCTCTCAGCTACTCTGATGAGCTAACACACATATGGGGCAAGACCTGGGGCGCTCAATCAGAGATTGGAAAGCTCAGAGAAGTCATGGTGCAGAGACCCGGTCCCGAGATTGCGCCACCGCCTGAGGAGTTGAAATGGTATGGCCTCACTGGCCGCGTAGATATAGAGAAGGCCAGAGCAGAGCATGACAACTTCGTTGAGGTTCTAAGGAAGGAAGGCGTAAGTGTTCACCACATGAATACCCCCGCTGACGCGAGAGGCCCATACGGAATCCTACAAGGGCTTTGGGGAACAAGGGATTTCGGCTTAGTAGTGA
Source organism: uncultured Candidatus Bathyarchaeia archaeon (assembly GCA_964598845.1). GTDB lineage: Archaea > Thermoproteota > Bathyarchaeia > 40CM-2-53-6 > 40CM-2-53-6 > FEN-987. The sequence continues at coordinate 244,362 of CAZRDM010000001.1, read as the reverse complement.
ATGGAGGTGCAGTAGTTGGACGCATGTCCCTGCCCTGGGACAGAGGCGCAGAGTTCTGGTGGGCAAAGAGAATCATGGAGTTGGGTTGTCCGATTCTCTACACGGTTCATCAGAACGGCACATTCGAGGGCGGAAACGTTGTCTGGCTGGGTCCGACTCATGTATGCATTGGGAAGAGCATCAGAACAAACCAAGATGGAATCGACCAGATCTCGGTCATACTCAAATCCGTCGGAGTTGTGGAGATTCAAGTCGTCCCTATACCTGGCTGGCTTGAGAACGTCGAGTGGCCTGCTGGAGGATTCGCTCATCTTGACTGCGTCTTCGGATATGTTGATTCCGAACTAGCGTTGGTGTATCCGCCTGGAGTGCCCTTCGACTTTCTAGAATATCTCAAACAAAGAAGAATCAACATGATCGAAGTGCCGCCCGTAGAGGGAAGAGACTACGCATGCAACACTCTGGCTCTTGAACCAGGTAAGATAGTGATGCTCGAGGGCTGCACAGTCACTCGGAAAAGACTTGAGAAAGAAGGCGTGGACGTCATATCAGTAGGAATGATGGAGTTCGTCAAGGTCGGAGGAGGTCCACACTGCGCCACCGCACCGTTAATACGGGATCCCGGACCGATCCTAACAGAATCTCCAACGAGCAGAGGAACCTAGTCTACGACACGCTTGGATCAAACCTCTCAAGTTCAGAGATATTCCGGACAAGTCAGATGATGAGAAGGAACTCATGGGGATTGCAGTCAAAGAGCCATCCAAAGATGTCTAAGTCTGAAGTCTGAGTTCCGAGTCCCTCGTTCACTCAATGCATTTCTCTTTAACCAAGTGACGGACATCTTCGAAGTAGAAAACAAACGAACATTCGGCTTCTTGCTGCATTTCGTTAGATGGGAATAGGTAATCTGAATCTCGGTGCGGCCACTGTCGCAGTGAGTTCTGAGAGTTGTCAGACATGCTGGGTGGGCCGCTATCTGAGTTACTGAAGCAGTCGCGTCAAAGATCGCACGTCCTTTATGAAGAGTAGTCCGGCCAATCTAGGAACTCGAAAACTCGTTACAATGATTGAGACGCGGACAGCAACAATAAGGGAACGTACAGCATACGGGACTCATTCAGGGAAGGCGTCTAAAATGCGTGAATTTATTGACGGCGCAGAAGCCATCGCTAGGGGAGCTTTGGCAGCGGGCTGCAACTTCTTCGCTGGTTACCCCATCACCCCAGCAACGCCGATCCTACATCACATGATTCGAGAGTTGCCGAAAGTAAGAGGAGTGGCCGTCCAAGCAGAGGATGAGATCGCATCGCTTGGAATGTGCATTGGAGCGGCCATGACTGGAGCCAAGTGCATGACAGCGACCAGCGGTCCTGGCATGAGTCTCTACAGTGAGAACATCGGCTTGGCCATCATGGGTGAGATCCCGTTGGTTATCGTGGATGTTATGCGACTGGGGCCAGCGACTGGCGGCGCCACGACCGTAGGTCAAGGTGATGTTCAGTTCATACGTTGGGGCACAGCGGGCGGCTACCCGATCATCGCTCTCTCCCCTACCAACCCGCCCGAATGCTACCATCTCACAATCCGCTCCTTTCAGTTGGCAGAGCGGTTTCGATGTCCAGTCTTCCTGCTGACGGACCGGGAGGTGGTCGCCACAATGAGCACCGTCGACATGGCTAGGTACGAGAAAGGTTTCGGAGCCGAACTAGCTGGCTCTGGGTTAAAAATGGCTGGAGACAACAGATTCGTCCCATACCAGATCAGCAGTCTGGATGATGTCCCAGCGTTTTCTCCCCTAGGTGGCCCGCATCTCGTGCGCTTCACTGGCTCTACGCATGACGAGCGGGGATTTCTGACGAAGGATCCGCCTAACGTGGCCCGTTTGAATGAACATCTCGCCGCCAAGATTGAGGCGCATCGGGACGAGATTGGATTAGTGGCCTCAGATCTGGAACCAGAGGCGACAACCCTAGTGGTTAGCTACGGCATAACTGCCCGTAGCGCTGTCGAGGCAGTAAGGATCGCCCGACGAAAGGGGAAGAAGGTCTCAAACCTCATACCTTTCTCCATCTGGCCTGTGCCTGAAACCGCGATCACGCAAGCTCTGACCGGGATAGAGCGTGTGGTGGTCGCTGAACTGAACTTGGGGCAATATCGCCGAGAGTTAGAGCGTCTGGTCAGTTGCGGAACTGGCTTCACAAAAAGCCCAGACGTGGTGGGCGTGCACAGGGTCGACGGTGAACTGATCAGCCCTCAGCAGATCTTGGAGGTATTGTTGTGAAAGCTGAGAGCATCACATATCGCAACGAATTACCCTATCCTTTCTGTCCCGGTTGCAGCCACTCGTTAATTATGGATGGCCTCAACGCGGCACTATCGAAGCTACGGCTCGATCCACATCAGGTCGTTATCGTCACGGACATCGGTTGCTCAGGCCTCTCAGACCAATACTTCGCCACCAATGCCTTTCATGGGCTTCATGGACGCGCCGTGACGTACGGGGAAGGAATGAAGCTTGCCAATCCTAACCTCAAGGTTATCGTGATAATGGGAGATGGCGGATGCGGTATTGGCGGGCACCACCTACTGAATGCGGCCCGAAGGAACATCGGTCTCACAGTACTCGTACTGAACAACTTCAACTACGGCATGACTGGGGGTCAACACTCCGTAACGACACCCCATGGCGGTATCACATCCACCACTTTTGCGGGCAACTTGGAACGCCCATTAGACATCGCTGGAACGGTGGCGCTAAATGGAGCCAGCTTCGTTCTTCGGACGACGGCCTTCGACAAGCAGTTGCCCGATCTAATAGCCCAAGCGATCATGAATGATGGTTTCTCGCTTCTGGACATCTGGGAGCTTTGCACGGCATACTATGTCCCCAACAACAAATTCGACCGAAGAACCCTGGAAGGGTTGATCGCAACACTCGGTCTGCGCACGGGTATCATCCACAAGGAAGTACGGGAGGAATACGGTGAGGCCTACAGGAAACAGGAATCATCACAGATCGGTAAGGCAACTCTCAAGCCAGAACCTCTGGAAACCCGTTTCATTTCTAGCCTGGACCGACCGGTGCGCGTCCTCATTGCAGGAGCTGCAGGTCAGAAAGTCGTATCCACCGCAGCACTCCTCGGGAGAGGAGCGACTCTATCTGGACTCTGGGCGACTAGGCGCGACGATTACCCGGTCACAATAATGACGGGCCATTCAGTATGCGAAGTCATTCTAAGCCCAGAAGAGATTTTCTACACTGGCATCGACCAACCCGACATCTTCTTGGCGATAGCCCCTGAAGGCATGAAATTTGCCCGCCATCAATTCACCAAGCTCGCACGGGAGAACACGCTATACATCCGAAAAGACTTGCTCCCAGTCGAGACACGTGCGAAAATCGTTCCCCTCGACTTGAACCGCGTCAGCAGAAAGGAGGCAGCGGTAACCGCCGTGGCGGCAATGCTCCGCCATGCAGAACTGTATCCCTTGCCCGCATTTGAAGAGGCAATAAGACTCATACGGCGACCGGAGATAGTCGGCGAAAGCCTGAGAGCAGTCGAGAAGAGCTCTGCTGCGATTGGAACCATCTAAGGGCTCCTTGCTAAATTCGAGAAATGATCCTCGCAACGAAGTACTGGGAGCGCGAATGAAAGCGCTTCTCAAGACTAGGGTTCATCACGTAGGCTTAAGTCTTAGGAGAGACCAGCGAGCAACGATTCGGCTACCATTGTGTACCATGAATGAGCGTCTTAGTCTCCATACTTTTTGGAGTATCAGCAATGCTCGGCTTTGGCTTCGCCGATTTTCTAGCGAAGGCTATCTTGGTTAAGGCCAACGCTCTTCAGACGGTTTTCATTTCACAAGTGATCGGATCGATCTTGTACATTGGCTTGACACTGGTATACGACCTTGCAACCCCGGACCGGTCGCTTCTCTTCTTGAGCGCCGTTTCAGGATGTCTATCCGCCATTGTTCTATTTGCGTTCTATAAGGCGCTCAGCTTGGGAAAGGCCAGCGTCGTCTCGCCGTTAACCTCGTGTCTGACCGTTGTCGCAGTGGTACTATCGCTCTTCGTCTTGTCAGAGAGGCTGACCATCATCCAGATTTTCATCATCGCCTCTGTCTTTTTGGGGACGCTACTGACTGCTTTCGAGAGGCGGGACACGAGGTCAGGCTCATCTAATCTAAGCATACTCTTCGTTTTGGTCGTGGTCTTCCTGGGAGGAGGTAACACAATCCTTCAAAAATGGGTGGCAGAGAGTGGTCATTATCTGCTCGGTTTCACCTTGTCACGTCTCTCTATGCTGGGTCTCCTTGCCTGTCTGATCCCCTTCATTGGCAGTACACAGCCCCTTCCAAGACCTTCAGGAATGTACAAGAAGATGGCTCTCTTGGGTTTGATTGATGTTTCTGCCTTCTTCGCCTGGTTTATGGGGCTTCGAGAAGGCTTCGTAGCGATTGTTACTCCAATAGCGCTTTCCTCATCTGCCGTCACGATAATCCTCGCTCACATCTTTCTGAATGAGCGTGTGCTCTTTCATCAGAGATTAGGTATCGGCATCATTATTCTAGGAGTCGCATTACTGTCAGCGATCTCCTAGCGAAAGAGTGCGGCAGCCCACGTTCAGATATCTTACCGCTCGCACTCAGTTCTGGTGGAGATCAAACGTTAGCTGAGGTTGACTTGAGGAAAACATCACCTGTGCACTGAGGGCTCAATTAAGCCCTCGCCGTAGAGACGATATGGCTGAGGCATTTTTCTTGACTTCTTGGAAGGAGCAGGATATGCTTTGCGACTGTGAAGCCAACCTGACCTCACGAGCGCCTCAGCCATTCGGAGTGCGGCAATAGATGGATCAATGACAGGAATATCCAGCGCTTTGGTCACACGATCTGCGACGGTAGAGAGACCGGTGCAACCGAGGATTAACACGTCGGGCTGATCTTCTTCCTGGATTTGTTTTCCGACAGATATGACATCCTCCGCTATCCTGTCGGGTTCAGATCCTATCTCGGCAACGAGGATCCCGGTTCCCCATGCAGATCTGAAACGGGATTGAAGGCCTAGGGCCCTTACTTGGCGAGGAGGTGTGTAGCGGCGATAACGTTCGGCTCCCACATCTAGAATGCTGAAACTCTCACCGAGCAGCAAAGCGAATAGCATCGAGGCTTCCCCAGGGCCCACAACAGGTATGCGTGCAACCTCACGGCTGGCCTGGACTCCGGGATCCATGAAGCAACTGATGACGACAGCCGCGAATCCGCGTCGCTCCGCTGCCAAGACCTTCTCGACAACATAGGGGGAAACGAGGATTTCATCGTAGTAGCTCTCAATCGTTTCAGTGCCGAACTCTAGATTCTCCACAGCCACTTGGAAATCTGGTGAAAGTCTTTCACCAAGGTACTGCTCATTGAATTTGTCGAAGATTTTCAACGTGATGGGGCTGATTACGAGGATTCGCGGTGGCATTCCAGATCAGTCTTCCCCGAATCCACTGATAGGCTGCGTGCCAGTAGATAGCTGTTTTCGATAGTATGCAAGAGTTCACCGAACTTTGTTCTCCGGTTTGAGACAACTCGTAACAGGTTGCACATCGCTATCAGCACATCCCCAATGTCCGAAATACTATATGCAATATGAAGTCCAAGAGTGTTAGAGCAGGTGATTCCGTCTTGAGGAACTCAGATCTCTTCGCAGTTCTGAAGAATAGACATGCTTGCAGACATTTTGAGCCAAAGTCGATTCCCGATGAAGTCTTGGATAAGCTGGCCTACGCGGCTCATAGAGCTCCGACGGGAGGAAATTCCCCGCATAGGTTTGTTGTCGTTGTCAAAGATCCTGCCCGGTTGAGAGTGCTCAAGCTTGCCTCGCCCGGCTACTTCGGCGACAGCTCTGCAGCCATCATCGTATGTACAGATTTGAGAATCGCTGAGAAAGGGCTCGGAAAACTGGGGATGGATCAATGTGCCATGTACGACGCAGGAGCAGCCGCGGAAAATGTCGTGTTGGCGGCGTATGCTCTCGGACTCGGTGCTTCATTCATCAAATCCTACTCTGAAACCGCGCTCAAGAGAATTCTAGAGTTACCGGAGGAATGCCGAACAGAGTTGGTAGTATCGCTCGGTTATCCAGCTAGGGATGAACCGCCTCCGATAAGAAAGAGGAAAGGTGGCAAGCTCACGTATCGTGATAGATACGGACGATGCTGGAAAGCCGGAGAAGGCGATTACTCGGGTGAGGCTCATCTGAAGAAGCAACCCACCACGTTGGAAGAGGTTATCTTCGAATTGGCTCTTTTCCTTCTGACAGCGGCTAGAGGATGCGTTGAAGAACCGCAAATGTACGGTCCACTGAGGCTTATGGACGCGGTCACCAGACTTGCCGACCTTTACTCCAGAAGCAACCTCCTAAAGCGCGATGAATTCCTGCTCCAAGCGAAGAGGAAGATCAACGAGAACTTAGATAGAGTGATGGTTTCCGAGGAAGAGTTCGTGAAGTTCATGGATGATATGGTTAGGGAATTCACGGAGGAGATGCTGAGAAGGTACGGCAGCAGCAACTCCTAATCTGAGTGCTCACAGGATCAGTTCCTCCAAAAAGTGGAAAGTCACAGTCCTTGCTGCTATGACAGGTCTTCTCGTAACTTGTCTGGTGACCTTCTTATGCTCCCTACTATAGCCCATGCAATCCATGACTATCAAATCCGTTTCAACTAGTGCCTTTGAAGAAGTCTGCAGCACCTCGATCGAATCGACGTACGGTGAAAAGCTGGAAACCTTCACTTCCTCGGCGAATTCTGACCAGTATTTCTCTGCCTGCCGGAACTGTGCTTCTTCCGGGATGAGGATACCGAGTCTGCCCTTCCGATTTAGCACAGAATCCACAGAGTTCCTTAGGATCCTGCTTGGGAGCAGAATCCCATGTGCTCCAAGATCGAATTCTCCAGAGCAAAGTAAGACTATCGTCTCGGCGCCTTGGTTTCGGAGCAACTTGACTTTTTCTTGCAGGAGAGGGACAAGACGTTCCTCCGCGATGAGCACCTGAGAGCCATCTCTGGTGGTGGAAACGTAGACTGTTTCATTTCCCTTCGGTCCAAGGGATTCAATATCTTTCGCTGAGAGATCATCTAATGCACCCGCCTCTACGACCTCAAGAAAACCCAGAGACTCAGGTAGATCTGTTAGAATCTCTGGGCGAGGACTCTGCCCGATTGTGAGGAAACCTATCTTCAACTTTCTTCCTTTACAGTTCTTCCAGACACATTCTCACTAAACGAGTTTCTCTATCGGCTCGTAGTTGAACTTGAAGCCGAAGTGTCTCGGTCCAAAGAGCTGCAGTCCCTTCTCTGTTCGCCAGATTGGTTCAGTCTTCATTCCAATGATCGAGACTTTGAGGCCTTTCCTCACTTCACTGTTTGTCACGCCGTAGCCTTTCTGGTCGAGGACGATTATCGGGTCTGGAGATGTGGCGATGACCTTTCCATCTCTCCAAGCGACGATATTCTCATTCTTCACCCAGATCTTGAAGCGATGTCCCGTCCATGCGCCGTCTCCAACAAAGTTTGTCTCCCCAACTAGGAAGCCCCTTTTCTCATCAAGTTTGAATGATGAGACCTTTCCCTTGAATAGCTCGAAGCCCTCCGATGCCTTCAGCAATTCCTTCACGGGATGCATATCCGTCTTGTTGGCTTCGATAACGCATTCTCCGAGTCGCATGGCCTTGGTGACCGTGCGGGTTATGGCCAATTGCTTGGCCTTCTCATTCTTGACGGGGCTGTCCAGTACGAAGACCGATCCACCTGCCACGACCGCCAAATTTCGCACAATCGCCTCATATCGGTCGGCGTTCGCGTATCTCTCGACAACCACAATGTTTCCGGACGCGTCCACAGTAACAGACGGGTAAGCTTCGACTCCATGAATCTGATAGCTCGATTGCATCAATTCGGGCGCCGATCGGCCACATTGATCGGCATCGAGAGCCGACATGCCTAGTAGGCTGGCGAGATGGAAAGCCACGGCCGTATTGTTTCCACCAAGCTCTGTCGGTAGGATGCATGAGATTTTGGCGTCGAGGATCTTCTCCGCAACGGTGAGTGCTGTTGCCATGTGGGGCTCTATTTGTTCATGCCGAGTCTTCGTTCGCCCTTTCTTGGGAGCTGTGATTGATCCGCAGAAGTACGCGCAGACCACCATGCTGTTAGGGTCAACCTCGTCAGGGTCTGAGAGAGTTAGCCTCCTACCCGACTCGAGGTCTCCGAGAAGCATTGCCAAGCCTTCCTTCGGGTCGCCTCCTCCACCCGTCCCCATGATGGTCGTGCCCACGATCAGTTTCTCAACATCATCCTTGGCTAGAGAGAGAACCATCGAAGGAACCTCTCATCCTTTGAGAACTAGGCGGTAGATACGATATAGACTGCTTAACCTCATTCTACATACAGTATCCTTTCTACTTACGCTACTTTCTAACACGCATGGCGCCCACCAATTTTACGGAGGAGATCAAATACGCCCATCTCAAAGAAAATCATCGTTGCAGTCGTCCTTATCGTTATCGTCTTGATTGCGGGTTACTTCGGATACAGCTACTACGCCCAGACAGTGGAGATTTCCGAGAGGGAGAAGGTGCTCATCATCGCTGCTGATGATGGCGAACCTATCACCTTGGACCCGGCTGTGCAGTATTCAACGGATGCGATGAGGATAGTCCGCATCACGTACAGCAAGCTCCTCGACTACGAACCTGGGAGTGTAACTGAATTTGTGCCCGACCTTGCTGACAGCTGGGATGTCTCGGCAGACGGAAAGGAATACACGTTCCATCTGAGACAGGATGTCAAATTCCATGATGGGACACCCTTCAATGCCACAGCTGTCGAGTATTCCTTTGAAAGGTTGAAGGGGATAGGGAAAGGTGCATCATGGTTCCTCGTCGGGCCTGTCGACACAGTCAAGGTTGTGGACACATACACCGTGACGTTCACTCTGACGGACGTTTACACGGACTTCCTTCACAGATTCGCAGCTGGCTGGGGATTCTACATCATGTCTCCGACAGCGTTCAAGGCGCAGGCAACGAGCGACGACCCTTGGGCTGAGAAGTGGGCTTACGATCACACAGTTGGCACAGGGCCCTACAAACTTCTGGAATGGAAGCATCATGACAGCGTAACTCTCGTGAAGAACGACGACTACTGGAAGGGTTGGACTGGGAAACATATCGAACGAATCATAGTGAGGGAGGTTAAGGAAACCACCACACAAAGGCTTCTTCTGGAGAAAGGTGATGTCGACATCTCATACGCGATGACCATACCTGACCTACTGGAGTTGAAGGATAATCCGGACATAGAAGCGATGATTGCACCGAGCTTTAGCGCATTGTACATCTTCATTCATTGTGGGAGGCCTCCATTGAACGATACGCGCGTTAGGCAGGCAATATCCTACGCCTACGACTACAACGCAGCAGTTCAGTCGGCGCTACGTGGGACTGCGGAGCAGATGCAGGGTCCACTTCCAAGATCAATCTGGGGTTGGGATCCGAATGCTCCCATGTATACCACTAATCTTGAGAAGGCTAAGCAACTCATGGCCGAGGCCGGATACCCCAATGGTGTAGAAAGAACGATGGTTTACACGTATCCTTCAGGCGATGAACCGAAGAAGATTGCTGGCGAAGTCCTAAAGATCAGCCTAGCCAAGATCGGAATAAAGGTCGAGCTTAAGGGCCTGGTCTGGGCGGAGCAGGCTGCCGAGGCGAAGAACCCTGATACCGCTCCGGACTTCTTCTCGCTCTACTGGTGGCCTGACTATGCGGATCCCATAGACTACCTATATGGCATGTTCCACACCTCAATGCAGGGTGAGTTTGGATACAACTGGGCCTACTACAGCAACCCCGAAGTTGATAGAATACTCGACCGAGCAACCGTCACGCCGGATGTATCGTTGCGGATGGTAATGTACAAGGAGCTTCAGGCGATGTTGGTCGAAGATGCGCCCAGCCTCTACGTCTTCGAGTTCCCCTACTCGATGGGTATGAGGAAATGGGTCAAGGGCTTCGTCTACAATCCGCTATTCATCGGTACCTTCAACATATACGAGATGTACAAGGAGCTTACGTGATCGCAATGCTTACTTAACAACACCTCTCCTCTTTTTCTGAGGTCACCTATCAACAGGCATGTCGCCTATTCTGAAGTATATTTTCAAGAGGTTGCTCCTGCTCGTTCTTGTTGTAGTGATAGTTGTAACCATCACCTTCGTTCTCTCCCATATCATTCCCGGTGACCCTGCACGATTGTATGCGGGGCCACACGCCCGATTCGAACAGATCGAGAAGGCAAGGATAGAACTGGGACTGGACAAGCCACTCTGGGAACAGTATAGACTCTACTGGCTGAATCTACTTTCAGGCGACCTTGGCATGTCCATCCATACGCGGAGGCCTGTGACGTACGATCTCTTGGACTATTTTCCAGCGACGGTTGAACTGACAACGGTCTCGATGACAATAACCGTCTTCGTGGGCGTTCTCTTGGGCGTCGTTTCAGCCCTGCATAAGGATAAGGCTCCAGACCATGCCTCTAGGCTCTTTGCCCTGACCGGGGTGGCAATGCCGGTCTTTTGGCTCGGGATACTGTCCCAACTTGTCATTGGTTACATGCTGGGGCTTCTCCCGATAAGCGGAAGGGTTGATCCCATGATTGAGCTCATCTATCCAACACCTAACATAACTGGGCTAGTATTGGTGGACAGCCTGATTACTGGTAACATCCCGACCTTCCTGAGCGCCCTATCGCATATCATGCTACCTGCATTAACGCTGTCCTTCGCGACTCTAGCCATCGTCTCGAGGATGATGCGCGCACTGATGCTCGATGTCCTAGACAAAGACTACATTAGGACCGCTAGGAGCCTAGGCCTGCCCGACGGATTAGTCGTCTACAAGTATGCCTTGAGAAACGCTTTGATCCCTGTAGTCACAGTGATTGGTCTCTCATTTGGGTACTCTCTCGGCGGAGCCTTCCTCGTCGAGGTGGTCTTTGACTGGCCAGGACTTGGCCGGTATACAACGGACAGCATCGTCACCCTAGACTACCCGGCGATCCTCGGTGTCGTGATTTTGACGAGCATGGTCTACGTACTCGTCAATTTGGCTGTTGACATACTCTACGCATTCCTGAACCCTAGGATTAGATATTGAGAGGTTCAAGATTGACGTTCATTAAAGACATCAAGTCGGAGCACAGGGCCGAACTCAGCGAACTCTCCTTCACATTTCACATGATAGGGCGTTCACCTCTAACGGTTCTTGGAATAGGCATAGTGTCAGGCCTCATGTTGCTTGCGGTACTCGCGCCTTTCATAATTCCGTACCCGGAGGACACCTATGCCAGCATGCACCCTGAAAGCGCCTTGATGCCGGTAAGTTTCGAGCATCTCTTTGGAACGGATGAGTTAGGGCGAGACATCTTCAGCCGCTCAATATACGGCGCAAGAATCTCGCTTCAAGTCGGACTTGTTGTCATACTGGTAGCCTCGATCATAGGCGTTGTGTTAGGAGGTGTCTCAGGCTATTTCGGGGGAGTAATCGATGAAACGATAATGAGGATTACAGATGCGTTCCTATCCGTTCCGGCACTCGTTCTGGCTTTGGCGGTTGCAGCCACTCTAGGTCCGGGCCTCAATAACGCGATGGCTGCAATATCTGTGACTTGGTGGCCTTGGTATGCAAGGCTCGTTAGAGGGCAGGTCCTCGAGGTCAAACAGGAGCTGTATGTTGAGGCCGCCAGGTCAATGGGTGGAGGAAAACTCTACATCATATTCAAACATATCATGCCGAACACGCTTGCACCCATCGTCGTCAACGCCTCTATGGATGTGGGTTTCGCCATTCTAACAGCCGCTTCCTTGGGCTTCTTGGGGCTTGGCGCTCAACCTCCCGCGCCAGAATGGGGTTTGATGATCAGCACAGGACGAAGGTATATGCCTACACGATGGTGGTACACAACATTTCCTGGTTTGATGATCTTCGTGAGCGTATTGGGCTTCAATCTGCTCGGAGATGGGTTGCGAGATCTTCTCGACCCTCGAATTAGAAGGAAGGGTAGAGTGAAGAGATGACCGAAGCCCTGTTAGATGTCCGTGACCTGAAGACGCATTACGAAGCTTTCGAAGGAACAACAAAGGCTGTTGATGGGGTAACCTTCGAGATCAGGAAGGGTGAGATCTTCGGGCTTCTAGGCGAGAGTGGATGCGGCAAGTCAACCGTGGCGCTGTCCATCCTGAGGCTTGTACCTCCCCCAGGAAACATCGTGGGCGGTGAAATCCTGTTCGAAGGAATGGATCTTCTGCGGTTGACTGAGGATGAGATGAGGAAGATACGGGGTGAGAGGATTTCGTTTATCTCGCAGGATCCTATGGCCGCCATCAACCCAGTCTTCAAAATCGGCGAGCAGATAGCAGACACCCTGATAGTTCACCGCAACTTATCCAAGGAAAAAGCTCACGATCTAACCGTAAAGAAGCTCGAACAGGTTCAACTTCCAAACCCTAGAGGCACCTACGGCATGTATCCGCACGAGCTGAGCGGTGGGATGAGACAACGTGCCATGATAGCCATGGCTCTCGCATGCGACCCGACTCTCTTGATCGCTGATGAGCCTACGACAGCTCTTGACGTTACCATCCAAGCACAGATCTTAGAACTTCTAAGAAATCTGTGCAAGGAGATGAACATGACAGTATTGCTCATCACGCACAATCTCGGGATTGTCGCCGAGATCTGTGACAGGCTAGGAGTCATGTATGCAGGTAAACTCGCCGAGGTCGGACCAGTTCAGAGCTTCTTTGGAATGGCTATGCACCCATACACCCACGGTCTCTTGAAAGCTGTTCCAAAGGCGACTGAGGAAACAGAGCAACTCTACGCAATTCAAGGCGAGGTTCCAGATCTGATCAATCCGCCGGGTGGATGCAGATTCCATCCTAGATGTCCTCATGTGATGGAAGAATGTCGGAGGAGTGAGCCTCCCTTCTTCAATGTTGGACCTCGGCATGAGGCTTCATGCTTCCTTTACGGTCGGTAAGAAATTGGAGAAGCTGATCGCCGTCACCGACCTGAAGAAGCATTTCGCACTTGCAGGCATGTTCTTTGTACGAAAGCTCGGCGTGGTGAGGGCTGTTGACGGAGTCAGTTTCTCGATAGGTGAGGGTGAGACCCTCGGCCTTGTGGGTGAGTCAGGTTGTGGGAAGACCACTACCGGTAGAACCATTCTTAGACTCATTGAGCCAACATCCGGTAGAATAGAGTTCGACGGTCAAGATATCACAGAGATGAGTGAGAAAGAGCTGAGAGCGGTTCGCTCGAAGATGCAGGCGGTCTTCCAAGATCCATATTCGTCATTGAATCCAAGGTGGACGATAGGAAAGATCGTCGGAGAACCGTTGAGTCTTCACAGCGCTGCTCGCGGCGAGGAGGCCAAGGAGCGAATTGCCGAAAGTTTGGATGTTGTAGGCCTCAGTCCAGACCTCGCGAATCGCTATCCTCATGAGTTCAGTGGGGGACAGAGGCAGAGGGTCGCCATAGCGCGAGCGTTGATACTCAGACCGAAATTCCTAGTCCTCGACGAACCGGCATCAGCTCTCGATGTCTCTGTTCAGGCGCAGATATTGAACCTGTTAAAGAAGCTTCAAAGCGAGTTCAAGCTAACGTACCTCTTCATCTCCCACGACCTGAGCGTCGTGAGGTTCATGTCAAATGATGTTGCTGTCATGTACCTAGGAAAGATAGTCGAATACGCACCTAAGGGGGTGCTCTTCACGTCGCCGCTACATCCTTACACACAGGCGCTTCTATCCGCGATACCGATCCCCGACCCTGAACATAGGGGAAGAAAGAGGATAATCCTCCCCGGAACGCTCCCGAACCCAGCAAACCCGCCCAGTGGGTGTAGATTCCACACAAGATGCCCAGCATACATCGGTGAGATCTGCAAATCTAAGGAGCCTCCTTTAGTTAGTGTTGGAGGCGGGCACTGCGTGGCCTGTCACCTGTACAGCTGATCGAAAAAAGGACAGCCAGTAAGCAAGAGACTGGCTTGATGGTTTTTGCGATAGCGATGTGAGCTAGAGGCGTCTGCTCTTGGGACCGGGAAATGGGAAAGCCTTCTTGCTCTGAGCCAGTCCGAGCTTGACGAGATCCTCAACTATCTTGAGCGCTACTAGACCCGGGTCAATGACGGGGACCTTCAGTTCTCTCTGCAACTCTTGAGTCAACCCGACCAAGCCTCCACAGCCAAGCACTATTACGTCTGCATCATCCTCTTCAACCGCTTTCCTCGCTTGGGCGAGCAATGCGCTTCGCAACTTCTCGGTGTCCTTCTTTATGTCAAGTACAGGGATATCGGCAATCCTGACCGAGACGAGGGAGTCTGCCAGTCCATAGAGCTTAGCTGCGTCCCAAGAGCTACCCGTCGCAAGGGCTCCTCCAACACCCACAACAGAAAATCTCCTGCCCAGTATTGATGCCACATGTATGCTAGGCTCTTGGATGCCAACCACGGGTATCCTAAGCTTTTCCTTAGCGGCATAGAGAGCTGGATCATCAAAGCAGTATGAAATGACTCCATCATATCCCTCCTCTTCTGCCTTCTCGATCTCACGCAGCGCGAAGAGCTCGGTCCAGACCACATCATAACGTTGCTCGATCGATTCTGGGCCTCTCTCTAAATTGACAATGGTTATCTCGGTCCCCGGATCCTTGACGGCTTCGTAGGCTTCCCTGATCATCTCGTTCCATATGTTCGTGGTGACCGGGACAACAACCTTGATGCGCAAGTTCATGCAACCCTTGCCTTGGTTGTTCAGTGACCATTAAGAATCCTTCAGTCCGCTGATCAAAATGAGTTAGGTCTAGCGGAATTTTTTCTGCATCAAAATCACCGACTCAACTCGATACTCGATAGCACTTTATACCCAGTGGCAGTACGGATTGCAAACAACAGTTTCTGAATGATTTCGAAGGGTATGGAGTTGTCCCAGTTTAACATAGATTTCCAACTCTCATCAGCCGCACGCAAACTTGTCCGTGATATGGCGAGGGTTGGCAAGGCTCAGGAAGTTCTCATCTATGCCGACTCCGAAGCAGACTCGCATGTTGTGAGTGAGACCGGTAAAGCGGCCTACAATGAAGGCGCGAAGGTTGCGGTGATCGGATATCCGACGCCTCGCGGTGTAGGAGACGATGCCACCCCGGATCTTCCTGCATCACTTGGAGCTGCAATGCTCAAAGCCGATCTGATGATTGAATTTTCGGGAAACTACCTTCTCTATTCAAGACCATGGGAGGAAGCGATGAAAACGAATCGCGTGAAATACCTCTGCCTCTCGGGAATGACACGCGAGATGATGGTACGTTGCATCGGAAGAGTCGATGTCTCAACGCTGATTGAATTTCAAGAAAGATTGACGGAGATGGCACATCGCGCAAAGAAAGTTAGAGTCACCAATCCTTCTGGAACTGATATCATCTTCGACAATGATGGAGAGCGCCCCTACTTCTCTGAGGGGGTAGTCAAAGACAAGCCTGGAGATTACATGCTCATCGGTCAAGTGGATTGGGCGCCGGTTGAGGAGAGCTTGAGTGGAAAGATAGTATTCGACGGATCCATATGGCCTCCCGAAGAGATTGGTCTTCTCAGGACTCCTGTCTCACTGAAGATAGTCGACGGAGTCGTCAGAGAAGTTCAGGGTGGTATCGAAGCCGTTTCCTACAGAAAATGGCTTGAGTCATTCAACGATCCAAACATGTTCAATGTTGCACACATTTCATTTGGTTGTAATCCAGGCGCTAAACTGACTGGGCGGATCCTGGAAGACGAAAGGATATGGGGGTGCGTCCAATGGGGCCTGGGACATCAGGGTTATTCCTTCAAAGGAAAGGCGGGCTCAGCGAAGTCTCACACGGACGGCATCTGCCTGAACGCCTCCGTATGGTTCGACAACCAAGAAGTCCTGGAAGAAGGAAGCTTCATCCACAGAGACCTGAAAGAGCTTGAGAAGAGACTCAAGCAGTAGCTCTTGCCTACACTTTAGCTAATCTTGGACGGCTAGATGCTCGATGGTCCTCAGAGTTCATCAAGTTCAGGAGACGACATTCGAAAACGGAGGGCGCATCTAGTTGAAGGCTGGGCTGCTCGAAGCCATCAGACGCGAATTCCCCTACGCAGACAGGGACGCGAAAGGTAGGTCCAGGATTTTCTTCGATAATGCAGCGGGAGCCATGGTTCTGAAGCGAGCTGCTGAAGCTGAGATCAGGACACGCTTAGAATACTTTCCCAATGTTGGCGAGCCCTCATGGGAATCGAAGATGAACGAGGAAACCATACTCGAGGGAAGAAAATCTGTGAGAGACTTCCTAAACGCGCCCTCTGAGGACTCTATTGTTTCAGGAGAATCTGCAACAAGCTTGCTCTTTCACCTGAGTTACGCACTCTCGAGGGGGATGTCAGGTAAAGAGAACATTGTCTTAACGGAGTACGAGCATTATGCCAATGTTAGTCCTTGGCAGGAGCTAGAGCGCAGAGGGCTCATCAAGGAGGTCAGGTTTGCAAGATTCAACCCTGACGATGGAATGCTCGATCTGTCGCATCTCTCCAAGTTAGTCGATGAGAGGACTCGCGTGATTGCCGTTTCGGGCGTCGCCAATGCCATAGGGTCGAAAACCCCTCTCGTTGAAGTCTTCAGACTAGCCAAGGAAGTCGGCGCCTACATCGTTCTTGACGCGGTTCACACAGCCGCGCACATCCCTATCGACGTAGATAGGCTCTCCTGTGACTTCGCTGTCTTCTCATCATACAAGCTCTTCAGTAGACGCGGGAGCTTCATGTATGGTCGACATGATCTCTTGGAGAGTCTGAAGCCCTACAAGGTCGATCCAGCACCAGATACTCCTCCCGAGAAGTGGGAGATGGGGACACGTGATCAGGCTCTCTTCGCATCAATCACGGCGGTCATGGAGTACCTCAGCTGGCTGGGCGGAGAGGTGGAGGATGAAGTTCGAGATAGCATCGCTAACTATACTGGGAGGAGACGTCTGCTGAAGGCAGCTCTCTCTTGGATTGAGAAATACGAGCAGACACTTTCCAATGCAATGCTAAACGGGATAGAGGCTGTTCGAGGACTGAATTCATTGAAAGGGGTCGAGGTTTACGGATTAAGGAATCCATCGAAGACACATCTCAGGGTCCCGACATTCTCATTCAACATTGTCGGCGCTGATCCGCGCAAAGTTGCCGAGTATATGTGGGATAAGCATGCGGTTGCTCTTCTTGCGGAAGACAACGGCGGCTTCTATTCTAGAGCTCTCAGAACATATGGCAGATCTATCGCTGTCCGTGCAAGTCCAGTACATTTCAACACAGTCCAAGAGATTGCCGCCTTCCTATCGGGACTTGCCGACGCCGCGGAACACTTCAGAGCTGCATAAGGTCGAAGTCGTCGTACCGCGAAAAGTGCCTTCACATTGTCGTTAGCCGCTGCTGAACGCCTTGGTTCCAATGATCATAGGATGCTAGCATTGAAGGAAATTGTCAACGATAGAGCTGTCGCTTCTCTGATACTTGCAAGAATAGTCTACGCTGTGAACTGGTTCAACATAGCTTCAGTCTTCTCCCTAATGGCCTTGGATTTCAACGAGGATGTTTCCGGATTAGGTGTCCTCACAGGAAGCTTCTACATCGGTCTCGGAATATTCCAAGTTCCGGGCGGAATCCTCGCAGCAAAGCTTGGTCCCAAGAAGACCTCGATATACGGAACGATGACCGCCTCGTCGGCGGCTCTGCTATCAGGGTTCGCGACGGAATTCTATCAGGTCAACTTGCTGAGATTCATCGTCGGTCTCGGCATGGCCTTCGTCTTCGCACCCGGGGTAACCCTCATCGCAAAGTACTACCGGAAACAAGCCGAAGGTTTCGGCGTAGGACTATACAATGCAGCGTTCTATCTGGGCGGCGCCGTTGGATTGTTTGGTTGGTCAGTGTTCGCAGAGTCTACTGGCTGGCGACCGAGTCTGATTGCAAGTGGCGCACTGGGAATTACGACCGCTCTCCTGTCGATTGCCTTCATACCACCTGATAATATTCGAAACGATTTCATTGTCAGAGGCTCCCAATTGCGCAAGGTTCTGTCGGATAGGTGGCTGTTGCTTCTGAGTTTGGAGCTCTTCGGTGTAACCGCTGGAGCGACATTGATTACGGCTTTCATGGTCTTCTATCTTGAAGCGACACTGAGTGCGAGCGCCACACTAGCCGGGCTTGTTGGAAGCTTGGTCTTGATTTCTTCGCTCTTGGCCTCACCGATCTTTGGCAGACTCTACGACGAGACAGGAAATGCACGCAGTTTGCTTTTCATCTCGGGACTTCTCTTGGCCTTCGGGATAGCAGTTGCATCTGTTCCATCTCTCTATGCTGCATTAGTTTCGACGTTGGTTACTGGTTTTGCATTCGGAGGCGGACTTACGGTCGGGTTTTCTGCCGCTAGGGAGTCGAAGAAGGTGGATGCTGAGTATGAGACGCTCGCCGTGAGCTGGGTGAACAGTCTACAGCTTTTCGCAGGCGTCTGGTCTCCCGTGGCATTCTCCTTCTTGGTCGTACGGTTTGGATATACGGCCGCTTGGCTCCTGGCAGGTCTCTACACATTGCTCCTAACATCGGTCATACTGTTATCAAGACGAAAGAACACTCGGCAACGGACTTAGATTTCAGTGACATTCAACTGCCTTCTATCGCTTTGGGAGATCCGAATTCCGTCAAAGCATTTGACTGGAGGTTGGCAGCACTTGGAACCGATGACTGGTCCGCTGGTTCAAGATCAGCATGACAATCGAATGGCTGCCTGGAGCGCTCTTTCATGACCAAATTCCGCAGCTTTGCTGTTCTAGCAGTTTTGCTCTTAGTCATAATCGCCTCCATGGCGATGGGTGAGCTATTTGCTTCTCGTCAACATCAGAAGGAGTCAATGGTATGGGAGCCGCTAGGTCCTCGGCAAATTCCGAATGCCGTCGGCGACAATCCAACGACCAAGAGTCTTGCCGCTGCTGGCAAGTTGCAGGCAGTTGCTGTCGACCTTTCTAACCCGCAGACCATATATGCGGGCGGGGGTACTGGTCCAGGCAATTCGGGGCCTTACAGTGAAGCTGGAATTTACAAGACAACCGACGGTGGCAACACGTGGAGTCCGATCGATGTTGGCTTGACCGATCGAATGGTGTCTGCCCTTTGGCTTGATCAAGCAGATACACATATTGTTCTGGCCGGGACTTGGTTCGAGGGGATATTCCGTAGCATAGATGCCGGCGCCACTTGGAACCTGGTATTTCCGTACTCTACATGCGCATTTGTCCAGGCGGGCGGCACACTCTATGCCGCAACGGCGGCGGGCATAGCTGGGTCAGATGATGCCGGTGCTAATTGGATGATTATTCAATCGACTCCAAGCCAAGTAAGAGCTCTCGCCGCTGCAGGTGACGCCCTTTATGCAGGCCTTGAGGACGGGACGGTTCTTGGGCGCCTCACTCAGGAGCATCCTTGGCGTACACTACGCACGCAGCCGGGGGCAACAGTGTGGTCGATCGCCGCAGATTCATTCAACCCGAACATCGCATATGTCGTTGAGTGGGAAGCTGGTCGCCCAGGGAATTTGTACGTTACATATGATGCTGGCGCCAATTGGGCTCCCTTACAGGACCAGCAGTTCAACACAGTTCAGTTCGTTGCGGTAAACGCAACAAACCCAAACATTGTGTATGTTGGCGGAAACGATTTCCTTGCCAGATCAATGGATAAAGGAAACACTTTCGTCCAATTGCCGTTATCACTTGAAGTCCGTCTCATCTACCCGATGTCCAATTCTCTGATCGTGGGTAGTGATCAAGGTCTTTTCATGTCGAAGGATCTCGGAATCACTTGGATGAGCCTTAATGGGAATATCTCATCCTCGCTCTTGACCGGAATCGCCGTGAATGGGAACACAGTTTTCACGACGGCGCACGATTTTAGCCCAATAATCACCTTTGACGGAGGCAGCACATGGCAGCACCGCTGGGGACCTAACGCTCCAGTCGGCGAGGGGGGTACCGTTATGATCAATCCCAGCAATCCAGACTACGTATACGTCTTCACCGCAACCGCAGTTGGCGGCGGATTACAATATTCGACAGATGGAGGTCGCAGCTTCCACTTTTCTCAAGACAGACCCGTCTATACCGCTTCCGCCACGAGTAACACGATCGCCGTGGATCCAATTCATCCAGCTAGGATTTACACCGCAGCCGCATCTGGTGTTCTGATGAGTGAGGACGGGGGAGTTACGTGGTCAGCCTGCATATTTGCTTGCAGTTCATCGCCAACCCTTGTAGCCGTTGACCCTGCAGATAGCATGACCATATTCGTAGGTCAGCAGCAACCTTCGGCTTTGTTCATCAGCCGCGACGGCGGTGCTACTTGGGATAAGAGTGATCTTTCCGGAGCGCGAGGCTGGCCGACCACAATCGTCGTACATCCCGAGAACTCCTCCATCGTACTGCTTGGTCTATCCTTGGATCACAAATCTGGTGGAGGAATTCTGCGCAGCACCGACGGGGGTGCAACGTTCACGTTCGCCAATACAGGTCTAACTCCGAAGCCATTCATGACTCTTCAAGCAGTTTGGGACCTAGAATTCGATCCGATCTCTCATATCGTGGCTGCAGCGACCGCGGGAGGCCCTTACATCTCACGCGATCTCGGAATAACCTGGCAGAGTATACAGTTCAACGCGGTGCCATACGTCTTCACAGGTTTAGCTTGGTCCGGTGGATATCTGTATGTCGCGACCTACGGAGAGGGTGTACTGCGCATGTCCTTTGCAGGCAACTCCAATGCAGGAACCGTTAGCGGGATAGTCTATGGTTACACATGCTTCAATGAACTCACACCTCTCTTCGGAGCCGTGGTGGCAGCGATCAACGCGACAGGTTTTACCACAGCAACCACAACGAGCCAAGCCGACGGTTCGTTCAACCTGACGCTCCAACCGGGAACATACAAGCTTTCAGTTGCAGCCCCATTCTACCGAGGCGTAACAGGTTTCACTTTCGGAGTCACGCCAAGATCGGTGCTCTCCGGCTTCAACTTCTATCTTAACTCAACAAGCTCACCCCTTTGCCAGCAGGTGAACTTCCAGGGAGATCGACACACGATAGCGATCTATTCGAACTCCTCAACAGCTAACATTTCGTTCGATCCGGACAGCCGCCTCCTCAAATTCACCATAAGTGGCACAATAGGGACAGTAGGAGCCGTTATGGTCGTCATTCCCAAAACCTTGCTCGATGGGACGCCCATCGTCCTCGTGGATAACGTCGAGGTCCCGTCGACATTCTATGAGAACTCAACGTACTACTTCGTTCAGTTCACGAGTCCGCTCAGCCTGCGCACAGTTACTGTGGGGGGCTCAAACACAATACCTGAATTCGCATCCAACTTGATACTGGTAGGAGCTGTGACCGTATCCCTTGTCAAACTCCTAATGAGAATGAAGAAGAAAAGCCCAGACCAGTCAATTGAAACTCCATATAACAAGCTGAAGAGAGTTGCAGCCGATTCAAGAAGAAAGGAAGACAATTAGAACTGTTAAGGGATTATTACCCATTTTAGCATAGTACGCTGGGGAGTCAGCTGGCAGGTAGCACTTGAATCCGAAATATTTTCTACACTGCGCAAGGTGCTCGTCGGAATTTGACCAAGACTGCAAAGCTTCAGTCTGTCCAAAATGTGGAGGCGCTCTGGAAACCATCTACGACTATGAAAAGCTACGAGAGACTTTTTCAAAGAGGAGTCTTGAAGGTCGCGTCGCATCCGTGTGGAGGTATCTCGAACTTCTCCCAGTCGAGGATCCAAAGTCTATCGTGACACTCGGCGAGGGCGGGACGAGGCTCATGCGAGCTGAAAGACTTGCGGAAGAACTGGGACTGCACAACCTGTATCTCAAGGATGAATCGCGGAACCCAACCTGCTCGTTCAAGGACAGGAAATCTACAGTCGCAATCACCAAGGCGCTTCAGTTTGGTGTTCACACAGTCACATGTGCTACCGCAGGCAACGCGGGTGCGTCGATCGCTGCGTATGCGGCGAAAGCCCGTCTGAGAGCGGTCATCTTCGCCTTCCGGAACATTACGAAACCTAAGCTTTCGAAGCTGATGTCATATGGGGCGGATACGTTAATCGTTGACGGTTTGACATGGGAGACTGTTCAACTGACCTCGGAAGCCTGCACAAAATATGGATGGTACAACATAGTGGCCGCTTCAAGGTATAACCCCTACGTGAAGGACGGAGCAAAGACCGAGGCCATCGAGATATGTGAGCAATTGGGATGGAACGTACCTGACTGGCTCATAGTTCCCGTCGGTGGCGGATGCGGACTGGCTTCCTGCTGGAAAGGGATGAAGGAACTGCAGCGCATCGGACTGATCAAGAAACTTCCGAAGATTGTTGGCGTTCAGGGCGCTGAGTGCGCTCCACTGGTCAAAGCGTTTGAAGAAAACGTTCCCCCAGACAAGATCGAACGCTTCCCGAACGCTCACACTATTGCGCATAGTATAGAAGACGATTATCCCCCGGACGGTGACCAAGCCCTCATCGCAATACGCGAGTCCCACGGCCTCGCCTTGGGAGTTCAAGATGATCAGATCTTGTCAGCACAGAGGTTGATCGCAAGGAAGGAAGGGCTTTTCGTTGAGCCAGCTTCCTCGGCACCAGTCGCGGCGGCCCAGATACTTCTGAATGAAGGCACAATAGATCATGACGACCTTGTTGTCACCATCGCTACTGGCTTTGGACTCAACGAGCCAGAAGCCATCTTCAAAACCTACCAGGAACCTCCAACAATAAGACCGACAATCAAAGATCTAGACACTGCTCTGAAAGTACAGACCCAGACTCGGCAGGAACATTAAACAAGAACATACTTGTCCACTACGCGCCTGTGTGTAATCCGAACATGGGGCGTCCTTCTACTTTCTCGATTGTTGCCTTTGATTCTAGGAACGGAGATCTTGGCGTGGCAGTTGAATCAAAATTCCCCGCTGTTGGAGCACTGGTTCCTTGGGCAAAGGCCAAGGTAGGCGCCATAGCCACCCAAGCTTGGGTCAACGTCTCCTACGGACCGAATGGATTGAAGATGCTAGAGGAAGGCCTATCGGCGCAGGAGACGCTTCGAAGGTTACTTGCAGATGACCCACGTCCGGAAGTACGTCAAGCGGCAGTTGTAGACGCCAATGGGCAAGTGGCTGTTCACACGGGCAGCGAGTGTCTAGAATGGGCTGGACATGTGACTGGGAACGGCTACAGTTGCCAAGGAAACATTCTCTCAAACGCGAAAGTGCTGGAATCAATGGCCAGGGCGTATCAAGAAACGTCAGGAGACCTGATCGACAGACTCCTAGAGGTTCTTTCCGTAGGTCAAGCCGCAGGGGGAGATCAAAGGGGGCAGCAGTCAGCGGCTATCTTAGTTGTGAGGGAGATGGGAGGCTATGAAGGGTTCACCGACCGATATGTGGATCTGCGAGTAGACGACCACCCTACGCCGATCGATGAACTGAAACGCATATTCAGAATTTATGACATGACGATGCTGTCTAGGGAGGATGCTAGAAATCTGTTAACAATCGACCATGACATTGCGATCACATTGCAACGGAACCTGAAGAAGCTTGGTATTTACAAGGGTCTGATCACAGGCATCCTCGACGACTCAACCAAGAAGGCGCTTGAAGATTTCGTCAACATCAACAACTTCGAGAACAAGATGCGTCAACCCGGTCGAATCTGGAAAAGCATACTCAATTACATGGAAGAGTCAGCCAGCCGAGCGTGAAGTCTGAGAAGAGGGCCTCGGTGCCGTTATTTATAGTAGGAACGAGAGCTCAAGCGATCTAAATCCCAAGCATGACAAAAAGGGATGTAAGAAGGCCGACCACGAAAGTAATCGCCAGGACGGCCGGAACATGATTTCTCATGATCTCGCTTTCCAGTTTCGCATCAGCCCCAATCGTCGCGGCCGCGTTATTGATCTTCGACGGCGTGATAGCTGAGGCAATGCCTCCTCCAACCGCGTGGGATCCGTAGATCGTCATGAAGGCAGAACTGTTCTGCCCTGCGTTCGTGAGTCCTATTCCTTCCGCCGCCCTATGCTGGATCGGGAAGAACATCACATTCGAGCTCGCCTCTGAGCCTCCAACTACAGACCCGAAGACGCCGAGCCATGGCGCCACGAACACAAACAATGAACCAAAGACGCTAGCCAGAGTAAATCCGACCACATTGTTCATGTTCACAGCCGCAAATCCCGAAGTTGGGACGAGTTTCCCATCGGATATGTACATCGCACTCCACGCCATCACATATGCGACCCCGAAGAAGAGTGAGTATCCGATGAGTGGTTGCCAGATCCTCCTCACCCAAATGCCCAGCGTTTTTGCAAGTTGCTGTTGAGTTGGCTTCAGGATGGGTAGCGAGAGGATAATCGCAGCGAATATCCAAGTATACACCTGAGCGAATGCGTCGAAGTCGATCGGCCTATCGAAAATCCAAAACGCCGGTCCATCGAGACGCCTCAACCAGTCCGTGAATTGAGGAACGCTAACCGTCAAGGCCAGAACTATTAGAATCAGCCAAGGACTGAGCGCTCTCGTAGCGTCTGTCCAGTTAATGCGTTCAGGACCCACCTGTTCTCCTAGTCTGCCGCTGCGCTGGAAGAAGTAGAGCAAGATCATAGTGATCACTCCTGCTAGAACTCCAATCGACATGAAAGGAGCTTGGACTAGTCCAAAGAATAGGCATGACAATGCGATTGACAGACCGGATAAAATGGCTGGAACAAAGCCATTCTTGACGGATTCTCTTCCACCCAGAATCCATAGCATCGCGAACGAAACTAGTACCGCAACAACTGGAAGGAAGATATTCACTTTGTAGACGAATTCGAAGATGTCAAGTTTGAACAGGTCGGCTGGAAGACTTATCGGAACCGAGAGGAGCGCGTAGGATGTCGCTGCGTTGTAGCCTAGGACGGAGATAGCTATCGCAGCGAATGGGGAGAATCCCATGGCAATGAGCAACGGTGGAAAGAGAGATGGAGTCACCACTCCGAGTGATGTAGCGAAAGATCCCAATCCAACCCCGAGAAAGAGGGCTTGCTCCTCCTTTGTCCTCGCTGCACCCTTTATGGCTACGGAGATCACTTGAAGCGCGCCCACCTCCTTCATCAGGAAAATCATCAGCATGGTTGCAAGGACGGAAATCGTTATGCCGAAAGACTTGAAGATACCATAAGCCGCGGCTCCAACCGCAACCTCAGGGCTTGTATCAAAAAAGGCAACAGCTAGGATCAAAGCCAATGCGAGCCCAACGATCGCCATAAATGCTCCGGACTGACGAAATTCAACGATTCCGACAAATACCACTATCAAGGAGAGGACTGAGAGAGCGAAATTCACATTAAACACTAAACCGACCAAGACCAAGACTGCCGCAAGTACTAAACCGAGCGGGATTCTCGTCAAACTTCGACGCTTCTTAATCTACTCCTTTGGTCTGAGATCGATTACGCGATGAGCTTTTCCTTCCGAACGTGGAATTGTTCCTTCCTCAACCAGCTTGACATTAGCTCGGATTCCGAGAACGGATAGAAGATTGGACTGAACCTCCTCGATCAGCTTCGCATCATTCAGCCTTTCCTTCTTCACTTCAACCTTCACGGCCAATCGGTCAAGTTCCTCGTGGTATACGACCACCTGATACTGGTCGCCAAGTCCACGAACATTCATTAACACATGCTCTACCTGACTCGGAAAAACGTTCACGCCCCCGATGATCAGCATGTCGTCGCTGCGTCCCTTGATTCTTTCAATCCGGCTGTGGTATCTTCCACACGCGCACTCCTCCTCGTAGACCCTAGAAAGATCCCTCGATCTATACCGGAGTAGAGGCATAGCTTCGCGCGTGAGCATCGTGAATACAAGTTCCCCTTCTCTCCCAGGTTCCACAACCTCACCTGTGTCAGGATTGATCGTCTCTACCAAGAATTCGTCGCCCCAAACATGCAGACCATTTCGCTGATCACATTCGATTGCCACACCCGGTCCGTACAGTTCCGACATCCCGTAGCAGTCGTGAGCTCGCAGGGCGAAGCAGTCCTCTATCTTTTTTCTTGCCTCCTCGCTCCATGGCTCCGCGCCGAAAAGTCCGACCCTCAACGCGAAATCTCTCTTCGGTTCGTAGCCTTCGACGCGGCTTGCTTCGCAGAGATAGACCATGTAAGACGGTGTACAGGCGGCCACGGTGCTTCTAAGGTCTTTTAGGAGCATGAGCTGCCGTTTCGTGTTTCCCGTACTCGTCGGGACAACGGTCGCCCCTACTGCCCTAGCGCCATAGTGGAAGCCCAAACCGCCGGTGAAGAGACCGTACCCGTACATGTTCTGCACAATGTCCCCCTTCCTGACGCCCCCCACATCAAACGACCTACCCATGAGCTTCGCCCAGCGTTCCAAATCGCGCCGAGTATAGGCAACGACGATCGGTTTCCCAGTAGTCCCTGAGGACGCATGGAGGGAATAAAGGTCGTCTTGAGGAACTGCCAGGATGCCAAGCGGATAGTTGTCCCTCAGATCCGTCTTGACAGTGAAAGGGATCTTCGGAAGATCCTCAAGGCTCTTGATCGAGTCTGGCTTTAGCCCTATCTCATTGAACCGTTTCCTAAAGAATGGGATACGCCTGTAAGCATACTGGACTATCTTTCGAAGCCTACTCTTCTGAATAAGTCGCAGCTGCTTTGGCTTCAACAGCTGAGCCTGCCTATCAAACAGGACTCGTCCCTTCCCAGAATAACGAAGATTCTCCTGCACTATCCATATGACTACAATAGGCGGTAAAGGGCATCGTGCATGCAATAAGGAGAGTAAATAATGGGATTGATTCAGAGTCGCAGCCATGTGAAAATACACGAGATCTTTTCAACCTACAGGCTGCAGAAGGAAAGACAAGTTAAGTGGAGAACGAATGCATGACGGTATTTATCACGAGGGAGCTCCGTCATAAGGACAGGGCAATGAAAGAAGCAGAGATCGACTCGTTCCTGGAGATCGCAACGGTAGGTCGCTTGGGGCTTTCTCTAAACAATCAACCCTATGTCGTCCCACTCAATTTCGCCTACAAAAAGGGACATATCTACCTCCATTCTGCTGAGACCGGAATGATGATTGACTTCCTCAAGAACAATTCGTCTGTCTGCTTCGAGGTCGATGAGCACTTTGCAACAATCTCCGCTCCGATGGTATGCGAATATGATGCCGCTTACCGCAGTGTGATTGCGTTTGGTAGCGCCCGGATCGTCACGGATCTCAAGGAGAAGACCGCCACGCTGAGGTTCATCGTCGCGAAATACGCAGGTCCTGAGCAAGCAGAAAGAATCACAGAAAGCATGGTAGATCAATACCGATCCTCACTCGACAGCAAGACAGTTACCATCGATATGGCCATAGAACGAGTAACAGGAAAGGCGTGGCAACCAAGAGAGTCTTGATCTGATTTGTGCGGCGTAGGGACCGTTCGGCGAATTCGTGACTCGACTTAGCTCGACATTGCACTGGCACGATGTGTCATAAGCGCAGAAGCACTGTCCGAACTGATTCGGATTTCTTTCAGGTCAGATTCCAAGGTCTTTTATCACCTCGCTCGACATTAGGTTGAAGGTAGATCTCGATGGATAAAGTCGTGCATTTCGAAATTCCAGTAGACAGTATGGAGAGGGCTCAGAAATTCTACGGCGATGCATTTGGATGGAGAATGAACTCAGTTCCTGGCTTAGGCTACACGTTGGCGCAGACCAAGTAGCACCATGGAACTCCGAGAGCCACCTCTAGTCATGATGTTTTCTAGCTCTAGTTCGCTTTGCAAAACCTATCAATTCGATCCAGTTTCCGTCCGGATCCTTGACGAAGGCTAATCTGAACCTTCCCTCCGAAAGCGGTCTGACAGCTTCTCTAGCTCCCCCAGATACCAACTCTTCGTATCTTCTGTCCACATCCTGCACCCAGAAACCAATGTGATCCAATTCCGATCCAGATCGGTACTTCTCGTAGAACTTGCTTCGGGGTGGGTAGTAATTCAACTCTAATCCTCGACCCGGGCTCACCATAGGTATGCGCCGATATCTTCCAGGGCTCCTGAGATAGACGAATATGCCCCCGTGAGTCATTCGTCCTCTGTGGGCCTGCTTCATTCCCATAACTTGCTTGTAGAACCGCAATGCACGGCTTAACTCGCGAACTCGAATTCCCGCGTAGATGAATTTCATATAGTCTCGAAGACCTCCATACTCCCAACGTGCGACAGCGATTTGTGCTTTTCTTGTAACCTCGGGTTTCGCGGATTTTCTAAGAAATGGGACTTCGTTAGCCGTAGCATTTTTCTAGGAAAGATCAGAGTTCTGCGACATGCTACCTGCCCTGCTCGACAAC
This sequence comes from uncultured Candidatus Bathyarchaeia archaeon, assembly GCA_964598845.1. Taxonomy (GTDB): domain Archaea; phylum Thermoproteota; class Bathyarchaeia; order 40CM-2-53-6; family 40CM-2-53-6; genus FEN-987. The sequence goes on along the minus strand of CAZRDM010000001.1, from coordinate 215,792 downwards.
GACCCTAATGGGGCTTCCGATATTCTTCTGCAGAATCTGAAACCCACGGTTCACATCCACTAACGGCACTCTATGCGTAACCGATCTGGAAAGATCCATCCTTCCTGAACTAACGAGTTCAATCAACTTGGCCAGTTCTGATCTCAGATGATCGTTTACGCCGACGAGTTCCATCTCTTTGCCGATTATGGTCCGGTAGGGGGAGATCTGTACTAGTCTTGAGCCTATTCCCACCAGGACAAGTCTTCCGCCTTTTCCAACGCACCCGATCGCCTTTTGAATGGCCTTGGTGTGGCCCACGAAGTCTATTACAACATCAGCCAGATTGCCGCCCGTAATTCTTTTCACGACCTCGGCTGGGTCCCGACTAATAGCATTCACCACTTCTTTTGCTCCAAGTTTCTGAGCGAGTTTCAACTTTTCATCCAAAAGGTCCACGGCGATGACTTTTCCAGCTTTGAATATCTTGAGAGCCAACTGAACAGCGTGAGCTCCAAGACCTCCTACTCCAAAGACCGCAACAGTTTCTCCTACCCTTACTCTTCCTCTTCTTAGAGCGTGAAAGGCCGTAGAGACTGCGCATCCGAGTATGGCGCCTTGCTCGAATGGTATGGATTCAGGCAGTTTCAGAATGCTTCTAGCAGGAACCCTGACGTACTCGGCTAGACCGCCATCGATATCCTTTCCCATCATCTGATATCGAACGCAATAGTTCTCTCTATTCGTTCGACAAAATAGACAACGCCTACAATGCATGATATAGTGCACACAAACTCTATCCCCTTCCCTTATCTTCCGAACTCTATGTCCGACCTTCGCTGCGACCCCAGCGATCTCATGTCCCAGAGTTATGGGTAGTTTTCGAACAGGGGCCACACCGTTGCGATAGTTTATGTCTGAATGGCATATGCCGGTCGCCCTAACATCGACAAGGACATCGTCAGCGCCAATTGAAGGAACTCTAACATGATCTATCCTCAGCTTCTCGCCGATTCTATGCAGCCTAGCTGCCAGCATCCACATCATATTCCAAACTCCTGGATCTCGCAAGATATTGTAGAGTGTGTGGACGAAGAATCTATCGCCCCTCGCTCCTCTGGGAAATTAGACTTAGTCTAACGACAGAATCCGCACGAAGAACTGACCCTGTCTCTCCTTTGCGAATATCGTTTAGGAAGGATTCGAGCGGAGTGGAAATCGGTTCTAGAAGAAGACCGCACGGAAATGTGGAAAAGAACTTCGCAACCGATACATTGAGAACCCGTGATCTGACACAGAAGAATCAATCTGGGAGATACTTGATCCAGGCACCACGAGAGTCTGGAAGGCACCGGATGAAGGATGAGCTAGACTCCGCGCCAACACCCGAAGAGCTACTGGGGGAGACAGGACAACTCGAGGTCGAAAAGCAGATCCTCGGTCGCCAGCTCTTCAAGAGTAAGAAGCGTTGGTCAATGATTGTAAGCTTGGCTTTGACCGGCATAGGCGCTGTTGCCTTAGTGTTTTCTGCTTTGTATGCTTCAGCGATTCTTGCCTTCATCGGGCTTGGGCTAACCTTCTGGGGCGCACTGCTTCTCTTCATCAGACCTCAGAGATACGTGAGATCCGAGTTGATGCATTCGACTGCTCTCTCATCTTTAAGAACGCTCGGAGGGCTCATGTCAGAGCTGGGTTACGATCAGAAGGGAGTTTACCTTCCCGCGGACAATCCTCAAGGAACAGTTGTTTTTATCCCGTACGAGCCCCTAGCAACAATCCCCAGAGCCGAGGAGACTGAGAAGCAGACGTTTGTCACGAGCCATAGAGGCATAGTCATAGAGCCCCCCGGCCTCGCGTTGGCGAAACTGATTGAACGTCAAATCGGAACGGAACTTCGTAAGATCAGTTTGGATGCTCTCGGCGAACGGCTGGGCAAGGTGCTCATTGAGGACCTTGAGATTGTTGAGAACCTCGAAATGCACCTTAACGGTAACAATGTCAGTTTCAAGCTAGTCGATTCGATTTACTCTGATTTCTGTAACCAGCTCAGAGATAGCACTAAGGTTTGTTCATCCATTGGTTGCCCGTTCTGTAGCGCAATCGCTTGCGTTCTATCTCAAGCATCGGGGAAGCCGGTCATCTTTGAGAAAGACGAGTTCTCTGAAGACGGACGCACGATTGAGTCCGCGTATCGTATGATTGAGAGGTGATGATGATTGAGGTTACCATTGGGTTTCTGGGACCTAAGTCTCTGGACAGCCATAGTAGCGATCACATTGCTGACAACGTCGGAACTCCTGTCGCCTTACTACGGAAGAACAGGCATCGTGATTGACCGCCGCCGCCTTCGTCTCGCTGGGCTGGTGCTTGCCTTCATCTGCCTAGGCACAGTGGCATACAGGATGTATGGAATTGTGATGAGACCCTGAAAGTTGCCTTATGGCGTGTTGCTCAAGCTGCTTTCAAGGATACGTTTCTTGGCTTGAACTATCTCTAGATGTCCTTGAAAGTCAGAAAACTCTTCTAAGAACCGGCGGCCCTTCTCGGTCGCATGATAAGTCTTCTCATCATTGTTCTTAGCTTCTAACAGACCCAAGTTCAGGAGTAGGTCCAGATACTTCTTGACGAGATCAAAGCTTAGGTTGCCAAGGTACATGATCCTAGTCTTTCGAGAGCCGCCCTTGGTGACCTCAAGGATGTCTGCCACTATTTGGATGCGGCTTCGATATCGCCTTCGTCGCCTGCTTACACGGTCCACGCAAATCCCATCGAGGAGTCGCTGGCAACACCGCAGAGTGAACTCCTATGCAAAAGGAAGTTGTGGAAAGGTTTTCTAGAAAAAACTACTAGGAGCAGCCTAACGTCGAGTAGCTTGACCATCGCCCTTGCATGCTCCGTCTTTTCACGTGACGGAGAATCATAGCAACCTCCCTAGGTGAGGGAGCGAAGTCAAAGAGCCTTACTCGCTTCTTCTCGCCCGTACCCGTGGACTCAGCGAACCCGTATTTCAGGAGAAAGTCGAAAACCATCGACACCTCGCTTGCGTCGAAGGGCAATCGCGCCGTGACTTCCTCAACAGTATGCCACTGCCTATCGGAGGCCAAGGCCCAAACAGTATCGAGCAGGCTGTTCCGCGAATATCCTTCCAACGCTCCCTCACGGGGTCCATTCAAGCTTCGGAGAGATGAAGATTTGAGCTCATTTCCCATCTGAGACGTCCATGCATTAAATCTCTAAACATAAGACGATAATGGACATGAATGCGAGAATGCATTAGCCTAAAATTCTATAAAAGATCGAGCCGCTGCTCAATCGGCCCTACGAGAAAATGATCCCGAGGAATTCTAGAGAACTCTAACGAATTTACTAGGACTTCGGATCCGGGACATTCTTGGCCGATCGTGGATCGCTCTAGGGAACCTTAGTCAGGCGGTTTTCTTAGTCAAATGAGATTCCATCTTGGAGAAGTCCTTCAAAAACTCGAGGCCATTCTCGGTGGCCTCATACCAGTGGCCGTCAGTATCGGGATCTGTAGCATCGGCCAATAAGCCTTTGCCGATCAGAAATGTGAGGTACTTTTCCAGTTGCCTGTGACTAAGATTCGCCTTGTACATGATGTGGGTTTTGATGGCACCGTGCCTTGCGACATCTAGGATACTTGCTAGGATTTCCAGCCGTGTCCGGTTCCTACTTGTGAACGCACGCTTTTCTTCTATAACATCGTACATCCTAGACATCTGGTTTTAGATAGTCTGGGAAACACACTCTTGTGCTGTAAATAATTATAAGCGCATGTAGAACAGGACGCTACAACAATTCCGGTCATCATGACCTACGTCATGTGGGCTGCCCATTCTTGGTTTCAAGCAAGAAATCAGACGCTCTCATTGATAGACTTCGACTAATGGGTTTGACCGCCAACCAGGCAAGAGCTTACCTCGCAGTTGTTAGGCTTGGTGTCTGCAATGTTGTTCAAATTGCTCGCGAAACGGAACTGCATCGAGCAGGGATTTACGATGTCATGCAGAAGCTTCTCTCGATGGGTCTCATTGATGAGACGCTTGACAGACCTAAGCGGTACCGACCTACAAGTATCCAACAAGGAATAGCTCTCCTCACCGAAATGACTCGGAGCAAACTGAACACGATCGCCGCAGAGGCAATGCGGCTTATCTCCGACCTAGAGAAGTTGAAAGCCCCCGTGATTGTACATGTGGAACCAGAGGCTCGCATCGTAACCGGAACCGAGAATATACGCAGAAACTTCCGCGCAATGCTCGCCTCTGCTCAAAGCCAAGTCCTATTTATGGCTTCAAAAGAAGCTGCAGCCCGCCTCTCCAGATCGGACATCGCGTATTCCTTGGCCACCATAGCTTCCAAGCGTCTTAAGGCAAGAGCAATCCTCGAGGTCGATGAAAGCAATGTGAATCAAGCCAAACGGGTGGCTCGATCGATTGAAATCCGTCACTATGTACCTCTGCATGTTCACCTCTATACGATAGACGACCACACTGTGGGTGCCGGTCTGACTGCGGCAAATCAGACCTCCGATCAATTATCTGAGCTCATAACAAGCTACCCAGCCCACGTGAAGATGTTGCAGCAGTTTTACGAGCTTGTATGGAGACAAGCGATCCCACTGAACAAGCATATAGCTCGTCTAGAACAACGGGGCTCCCGCCTCAAACGGAAGATGGTCGCATGAAGTCGAGAACAAATCCTCAAAGGAGACTGCAGATTGTTCCATTTACGAGTCCGAAACGGGCGGTAGTTGAAAGCTAATTTACGCCTCCACTACATTGCTTCGAGTTCCCATAAGGTACGAGATGTTGTTCTTGTTCTGCGAATTGCGCCCTATGGACACCCGCAAGGTCGTTGTACTCGGAGCTGTTGTACTCCCGACGTCTCTGATCGTTGCGTTTGCCGTCGGATTAAGGGAATGTCTTACTGTAGGGGAATTCTTCCTGATAGATGATGTTATGCACCGTGAGGCTTTCGAATTGACCGTAGTCGCCTTCTGTTCTGGAGTCTTCCTAGTACCCTGGGTTTCGCGGTTCTCAATCACGGTCAAGTCGCCCAGCCTCCCGGGTACTGGATAATGGTGTCTCCCAACTGCTCAATTGGCTACCGGTGGCTTTTCGCCCACCATCGCAATCCTTGGCTCAACCGCGGCGATGCTCGCGGAACTCCAACCATTCTTGGATGATAATCTTATGATGCCACTAACCGCTGGAGTTGCCATGATGCTTGGAAACTTGGTCTAATAATCCTTAATTCGAGAGAGACGAGTGCACGGATTCCGTTATTCAAGAGCTGATCGAAAGGAAGCATCTTCTCTCTCTGTAGCTAAGCGTAGGCTAGAGTAAGGTTTCGGTGTCTTCGAGGTTCTTCTTGACATCGCGCAGGAATCGGGCGGCGGGCACGCCGTCCACGATGCGGTGGTCGAAGACGAGGGTCAGTGTAGTTGAAGGTCTTGTAGACACACGGTCCCCGGCTGCGAAGGGCTTGTACGCAACTCGCCCAAGACCCAAAATTGCACATTGGGGTGGATTGATGACCGGCGCAAAGGATTCAACGTCAAAGGCGCCCAAGTTTGTTATTGTGAAAGTGCCCCCCGTCAGGTCTTCGATAGTCAATCGATTTTCTCTTGCCTTTTGTGACAATTGCTCAATCTCCGCGTTGATCTCCCTGGCTGACTTCTTGTTTGCGTTTTGAATGACTGGAGCGACGAGGCCTTGCTCCGTATTTATCGCTACTGAGATGTTAATCTCAGAGTACGTTGTGATCTCTTCGCCCTCGATGGTCGAGTTCATCATGGGATGTCTTTGCAGAGCCAACGCTGCTGCCCTAACAGCGAATGCCGTGAAGGAGATGTGATTCTCCTTGTCTTTTAGGCTGAGAAGTTTCGTTGTGTCTGCTTCTATGGTCAGCGTGACCGGGACAGCGGTTCGGGCGCTGAACCCCAGTCTTTCAGCAACGGTCTTCCGGATTCCTTCCAGCTTAGTCTTTCTGAGAGTTGCTGGCTGGCGGACCTTCGCCATGGCTGGTTGCGCTACGGTTGGAAGCTGCTTGAGGGCGGCGAGAATATCCTCCCTTGTTATCCGCCCGCTGGGACCTGTACCCTTCACCTTGGTAAGATCGAGACCGTACTCATGAGCCAGCCTCCGGGCTGCAGGTGATGCAGCAAGGCGTTCAGCAGGCTTGGTAGGGGGCTTCGATGGAGTGATGGGGGTTTGTGCTTCAGGTTTCGCGGTAATCGCAGGGGTCCTCTGAACGCCTTCTTGGGCTTGGCCAATGATGGCGACTGGTTGGGAAACCGGTACGTCTGTTCCGACGGTAGCCAAGATCTTGCTGAGCACGCCGCCTGCAGGCGCCTCCACCTCGAAGGTTGTCTTCTCACCCTCCACCACAAGTATCGGCTCGCCCTTCTGGACGGGCTCTCCTTCTTTCTTGAGCCATTCAACAATCTTCCCCGACTGCATCCCGGGGTCGAGTCGAGGCATTACGACTTCAGGCATGAAGCTCACTATGCGATTATTCTTTCTACGGTTTGAATGATCCTGTTGGCGCTAGGCATGTACTCCTGCTCGAGTGGAGGCGAGAAGGGGATAGGAGTTTCGGGGCAGGCAACCCGCATTATGGGTGCATCGAGATAGTCAAAGGCGGCCTCTGTAACAGCTGCGGAGACCTCTGAGCCCACTCCGCCGGTCTTGATGTCGTCACAAGCAACAATCAACCTCCCGGTTCTTTTAACGGAGTCCACGATCGTCCCCAAATCAAGTGGCTGCAACGTCCGGATGTCGATAACCTCTGCAGAGACGCCTCTGTCCTTGAGCTTATCGGCGGCGGAGAGGGCTTCGCCGACGCATCTTGAGAGGCCCACTATTGTGATGTCATCTCCTTTCCTCTTGATGTCCGCACGCCCCAGTGGGATTGTGTACTCTCCTTCAGATACAGGCCCTTTGGTTCTGTAGAGGACACCGCACTCAATGAAGAGGATGGGGTTCTCGTCGCGAATGGCCGACTTCAAAAGGCCCTTAGCGTCGTGTGGCGTTGCAGGGAGCACAACTTTCAATCCTGGAACCTGAAGGAACCATGATGGAAAGAACTGTGAATGCTGGGAACCATGCTGACGTCCAAGACTGTACTGGGTTCTGAGTACCATTGGAACCCTTAGTTGTCCTCCGCTCATGAAGCGTATCTTCGCCGCCTGTGTTGCGAGCTGATCTAGGCATATGGGTAAGAAATCCATGTACATGATCTCTGCGACCGGTTTCAATCCGACTAAGGCGAGTCCCACCGCCGCGCCGGCGATGGCTGCTTCAGATATTGGCGTATCTCTCACGCGCTCGGGGCCAAACTCATCCAAGAGCCCTCGGGTTACCCTGTAGACTCCTTGGAAGACCCCTATCTCCTCGCCGAGGAGTATGACATTAGGATCGCGAATCATCTCCTCCCGTAGCGCTTCGCGTAAGCCATCGGCGTATGTCAGTTCACGCATCTATGGACCCTCAACATACACGTAGTTCTCGATCTCCTCGAAAGGCAAAGGTAAGCCCTGCATCGCGAATTCAACAGCGTCTTCGATCTCCCGTTGAGCGTCGGAGTCTAGTTCATCAATTTCGGATTGTGTAAGAATGTTATGTTCGAGTAGACTTTTCTTGAATGTGGCGATGGGATCACGCGCAAGCCACTCTGCAACTTCGTCGTTGGGACGATAATCGCCCTTGTCGTAGACGCCGTGTCCCTTCATCTTGTAAGTGATGCATTCGAGGAACGTTGGCTCCAGTTGACGCCGAGCTCTTTCAGCCGCTCTCCTTGTGGCAACGAAAACGGAAACAACATCATTGCCATTCACAACGAATGTTTCCATTCCATAAGATCGAGCCCTCTCAGCGATACTTCGACTGGAGACAGCTCTCTCTACGGGGGTCGACATGGCATACTGATTATTCTCGCAGAAGAGAAGGACGGGGAGGTTCCAGAGGGCGATGAGATTCATCGCTTCATGGAACTCCCCAGTATTAACGGCTCCATCCCCGAAGAAGGTGCCCACAATCTTGTTATTCTTTTTCTGCTTCAGGCCAAGCGCCACACCCGCAGCGATAGGGATTCCACTGCCCACAATAGCGGTGGCGTACAGCGAGCCCACCTCCGGAAAAATTGCGACGTGCATTGAACCTCCCAAGCCTTTGCAGTTCCCAGTTGATTTTCCAAACAGCTCGGCCATGCAAAGCCTAGCAGGCACACCCTTGGCCAGAGCATGTCCGTGGCCACGATACGTTGTAATGATCAGGTCACCTGGTTCAAGTGCTGTGATGGCTCCAGCTCCGATCGCCTCCTGCCCAAGGTAAAGATGCGACGGACCAATCAAGACGCCTTTGACAAGAAAGAGCTCCTCAACTTTTTCCTCAAACTTTCTGATCAGGAGCATCTTCTGAAGCATAGAAGACAGCTTCTCTTTCGTCAAGCCGTGTCTCGCATATTCCTGATAAGGGACTCCCTGAATCTCAGTTATCGCTCCCAATCGCCAGTCAACTGCCACCTCTAATTTACGAACGCGTTGATTAGTGCTTTGACAGTGGGAATAACGCCCTTAAACTAGGATATTGCCCCGTTAAACGATTGTGCCATGTTCACATCCAATTTGATGCCGGAAATTCGATCAAGCGAAGAGAGTCGTTTCCTCCCATTAAAGACTCGATGAAACCCGGCTGCAAACTGACAAAAGAGAGTTTGAGTGCTTCCCCAGTTGGAACTAGCGAAGTAAGTTCTTATGAATTTCTAGGTGACGAAATCTCCAACTACTTAGATGAATGACACATTGGAGAGGAAACTCTCCTGAACCATGAATACCTAATTGGACTTGATGAGAATCTGCATTTTCTCCAGAAGTAACTCTGCGAAAGGTATCGTTGGGCTGTCAACCACGAGTCGATCTTTGAAATCGATTGTATGACTCATCTCTAGCCTGGAAAAGGTCCACCACATTTTTAACGGAATCGATATTTGTCCCGTTGCTTGGTGCCCTTCTTGACTTACTTCATATTAATGTTAACAAAGAACGACTTGACCGTGCCGAACGCTTTGGAGATATTCGATGAAATAAGAGGAACCGGAATTCGACATATTGGATTCAAAGATATTGGGCTTCCAATGGACAAGCTCAAGATCCTAGTCGATAAGATGAAGATCCATGGCATGAAGACTTTCTTGGAAGTTGTGAGTGAGAGCGAAGAGGCGAATCTCAGATCAGTCAAGAACGCCCTTGAGCTCGAGGTTCACTATCTAGTCGGAGGAACGTACGTCGAGCAAACATTGGGACTACTGGAAGGAAAGCGTCCCAAGTTCTATCCTTACATTGGCAAAGTGGTGGGTCACCCCTGTCTGTTGCGAGGAACGATCGAGGAAATTGTCTCGGACGGAAAGAGGAAGGAGGCCTTGGGGATAGACGGAATAAACTTGCTCGCCTACCGATATGACGGAGACGTTGAAGGTCTAGTACGCTCATTACTCAAGTCCGTGAAGATCCCGGTGATAGTCGCGGGAAGCATAGATAGTTTCGAGAGGGTGCGGCGCATGATACAGTTGGAGGTAGACGGATTCACGATTGGAGGAGCCATACTCGACAGGAAATTTGTTCCGAACGGCTCCCTCTCCGAACAAGTAAGAGCAGTTCTCAAGGAGACAGGCGAGACATAGCTGGCGAAGCGCCCAAGCCAGTAACTTCCATTTAATACGCTTGAGCCAAGACCTACATGCCCAGTTCTTTCATGACTCGTTCTGCATCCTCAACATTGGGAGGACGCTTATGCAATATTGTGTAGCGTTCTCTCCTATACTCCCTTGCGCTCAAGAGGGCCCGTATGGTAAGGTCCCTACTCACGCCTATCTCAGCCGGCGTGGTTGGTCCCCCAATCTTCCTCAGAAACGACCTCAAGGCCTGTGCTTGGTAATTCGGGTGCAGCGTCTTGTCCCACCAATTTGGATTATGATATTCGTGATACTTTGCCATCAGTAAAGTTCCGACTCCTACTTGTTCTCCATGGCGACCGAAAGTCATCCCATTCTCTTCGGCGAAATGATCCAGCCAATGTGACCATAGATGCTCTGAACCCGATGAAGGTCTTGAGGATCCCCATATCGCCATCCCAAGTCCGGACACTATCAAAGCGTCGACGAGAAACTCAATACCATCCTCAGTCCTCGCCTTGATCGAATCGGCCCTGTGTAAAATGTAATCAAGTGTGGACATCTCTAGCTCGGCAATAGAATCACAGTATGACTCCGCAACTTCATCCCTACCGAGCTGCCAATCTTTTATTGCGGTAGCCTCAATCAGTAGATCTCCACATCCAGCAGCAACCATCCAGTCAGGAGCACGTGAAACGATCGATAAATCAACAACCACTGCATCCGCAAGCGTGACAGGGATGGACTCCTTCCTGTCTCCCACATAGATTGAAGAGGTTGCCGAGATTATCCCACTGTTCGCCATCCCTGTCGAGAAGAGAATATACCTTACGCCTTTCCTGTGCGCCGCCAACTTCGCTACGTCCAAGACGCTCGTGCCACCAACCCCGATCAGAAAACACTCTCTGCCCAGTGCCTCGACAACCTTCTTCACATTTGCCTCATCGGGCCTGTCAACAACAACCTCTGAAGCTTGGCAACCATCTTCTTTCAGCGCGTCAATGATGGACAGTCCAGCAACGCTTCTAGTGTTGACATCATCAACAACTAGGCAGCTCCTGCCAAGGCTGAGCTTGTCTCTGATTTCCGGCATCCTCTGGAGAGCAGCCTTCTCAACTACGATTTCCACCGGGAGCATCGAATGGCTTCCGCAGGAACACCTCCAAGACCGGTCGATCCAAATCAATCGAGAGTCGCGTCCTATCCACTATTTGCGCAGAGAGCCGATCATGCGATCGCCCTTGTCTTCACTGACCGACCGAAATGAATCACACTCCGCATTTCTGTGTTGCGCAACCGCTCCAGGATTCTAGTTCTCGAACTGCAGATCCAAATTGTGGGGGCGCAGGCGACTAGGATGTCTGTGTCAGAGTGGGGTGTAATTCATCCTTCGATTCATCGAGATCAATATGAATAAGTCAACGTCGCTTTCGAGCAAGACTTAATCTTCATAGAAGACTCTCAGAATTGGGGTTCGCTCAGACTACTTGAATTGTTTTCTGAAAGCCCTAGCTCCGAGGTCGGGACCTATACAAGTACCAATCAAAAAGAAGGAGTGAGAGTGAAGAAGAATTGCCCGTATACTTCGGCCTATGGAAGCTCAATACCAACATTCCGCCACCACCAACCGCGGAAGAACAAGCAAGAATGAATGAGGCATTCCTCGCGATGATCAAGTCTCAAATGCAAGAAGGCGTTCTGAAGGAAGAATACACATTCCTTGAGGGAGGTCACGGTTACTTCATCACAGGAGATGTTCCCGAGGAAAAGATCCACGAGCCCTTGAGGCATGGCTGCCCTTCGTTACCTTCGAACTCCATCGGATAGTCCCCCTCACCAAGTCCCTTGAGTTAGCCATCACTGGGGTAGGAAGCGGACGGGAAAAGGTTAGGCGGCCAAGACTGAGGGCACCTCAACGAAGCGTAGCAAGTTAATCCCCCCTCTTTCCCGAATCACTACTGTAGAGTTTTAGTTAAATAGGGTTCATGCTTTCGCAGTTCGTCCCCCCAGGCAGGTTGAAAGAGACAAATGCAACTAGGAAGCTACAACATTGTTATCAGAAGCTTCGCTAGGTCGATCTCTAGCCCAGGCATCGAATGGCTTCGAGATTAGGTCGGTAGATTTCAGGAATGGAAATTGGTCGCGCGATTAAAGCCGGCTGATCTGAAAGCCAGTTAGCGGTATGCGGACCTTGGGGAAGATCAACCTTGTTGAAGGATTTCAGGGCGTAGCGTTCGGAACTGTCGATGGTTTGATAACTTTGCTTGGGGTCGTTATCGGAGTCGCTCACGCCACCGAGAGCTCTGCTATAGTGGTTGTATCAGGAGTTGTGGCAGGTGTCGCCAACGCTTTTGGAAATTCCATAGGTTTCTATGCTTCCGAATTAGCTGAGAAGGGAGAACACATTCATGAAAACCAGCATGTCAGTAGCATGGTTGAGACAAGGAGAAGCACTCTTCTCTCGTTTCTAACATCGCTCGCATCCATCTTGATCCCCGTAGTTCCGTTCGTCATTCTCGCGAGCTTGCAGTCGGCGATGGTCGCATCGCTCACGGTTGGGTTGATGATGTTGTTCGGCCTAGGAGTACTAGTTGGCAGGCTAAGCCGCGAAAGTCCTCTGAGGTCTGGAATTCGCTACGTTCTCCTTGGCGTAGCGGGAGCCATTCTATCATTCCTCGTTGGGGATCTTCTCAGAGACCTCGTAATGGTTGGCCGATGGATACCGCC
>CAZRDM010000001.1:183639-203293 GCA_964598845.1 uncultured Candidatus Bathyarchaeia archaeon | reverse complement strand
TCCTCGTTGGGGATCTTCTCAGAGACCTCGTAATGGTTGGCCGATGGATACCGCCTTGGTGAAAGATCTCATCGCTAATTGACCGTTGAAGGCATAAACTAGGGTAAAATGATCTGAAAACCTTCCCGTGACTGCCTACTGAATTTCCTCAACTGTTGACACTGTTCGTACCAATTCAGGCAGACAGAGACTAGGCGCGAGATTGCAGACTACACTGTTTGTTGGAAACCGCCTTCTTGTGCGGGACCCCAAGGAACCGATTGCACTCTCTCAACGCTTGCAGAGCAGAAACTTCAGGTGTTGGATCGAAGCATGTCCCCAACACCGAAATGGAGATTATCGAGGTGATGCAGAAGCAACATGCTCTCGCGGAAAGCATCTCGGCTAAAGTCTGCTGCTTCAGTCCCAGAAATCGACGGGTAGCTTGGTGAGAACCTCTGGCTTTGAGTCTGTTACAACGATCTCGTTTTCAATGGATGCCCATCCCTTTGCGGTTCTTATTACGGGCTCTACGCAGAAGACCATGTTCTTCTTCACAGTCCCCCTGACGCTTCGAAGCAGATAGGGATTCTCGACAATCTCGAGCCCGATCGCGTGACCGAACGGTTCAATTCTCATTCTGTTCCTTTCAAATCGTTTGAGCTGCTCCATCGAGGCTTCGATTGAGCATCCATCGGACAGAGACTCGCTCATCGCCTTTGTGGCCTCTCCGGCCCTCTCAATAAGCATACGCTGTTCTGTACTGGGCCGTCCGACGCAACCCATTCGAAGTATATCGAATCCGTACGCCTTGACCCATCCGACAAAATCGATCGATACGAGTTCTCCTTTCCTAACCTTCCTTTGGGATGCGAAGGGCCATCTGAGGGTTCCAATTTCAGGGCCCGATTGAATTCTGTCCCGGACAACGTAGTCGGCGCCCGCTTCCATGGCGGCTTTTCGTGCCACACTCCCTATCGCGCTCTCCGTCAAACCGGGCCCGATAGATTCTAGAGCTACTCGAACGGCCTTGTCAGCTACTTTCGAAGCCTCTCTGATGAGTTTGAGTTCGTTTTCGCTTTTGATCATTCTTTGCTCTGCGACGAAATCATCGACGAATCTGAGCGAGAGTTCCGGGAAAACGCGGTTCAACTCGTTTACGTAGACAGCGGGCATTATGTCGCTACCTGCGAGGGCGAGCTTTCCTCGATCCAAGTGCGATTCACTTAGGGCGCTGACTAGATCGCGGTCGAAGTTTGTACCCATCTTGGCGCGATCGACCCCTACTACCTTGTCGGCTCGATAACCTAGGGGTGAGATTAGTATGGTTTGGCCTTCTACCGGAACCAGAAATGCGCTGTATCCAAGGCCAGAGACTACATCGCTTCGCCCGCTATACGGAAATGCGTTCTTGTGTCCACAGAGATAGCAGACGTTTCCATCTCTTTCCGCGTAACCAGAAATAGCCAGGAGAGCATCATAACCAGATTCACGAAGTTTCTTGCGAATGATTTCGAGTCTCCGTTCGAATTCGATCTTGGGAATGGAGAAACTGGAACCTTTCATGGTTGCCAGCAACCTACTGCTAGAGCCCTTCGACCACGAGATCTCGGATTATCTTGAATCGCGGGAGCGGTTCGACAGTGATGTCTCCGGCGATCTCGGTGTGGCAGGAAAGGCCAGCCTGGGGAGTTTACGGTAAGGTTACATCTGGCGCAGGCTCTTCTATGGCAGGATGAGTGGGAATGATATGCTAATGAGGGGTCTAGGTTTTCGTAAATGTAGTCAAGTGCATCCATTGCAGTCATTCTCTGAGCCCAAGGAAGCTCGTAGGTGTCGTAGTGAGGCGAGTTATCCTTAGTGGGGTCGAAGCGATAGATCCCGACTTTGATTGTCTTCGTCGTCACCTGTGTCTACTCTCCCAACTCCCTAACGGCGTTTAGAATCCCTTCCTCGAAACTGAACCTTCTCAGGAGGTTTCATCCTCGTCACCGTTATCGGGCATGTCCTTAGGGTCAACTTTTGATTTACCTGTCTCACAATCGTCTCCTTGAGCCAACGGTCCTTATCGGTCTTGGGGTAGTCTACGCGATAGTGCACTCCCCTGCTCTCGGTCCTCAATAGCGCTGAACGAGCCGAAGCCAACAAGATAAGTGCCAATCTCTTCAGCTCCATTGAATCAATCCATTCTTTGTCATATGTTCGAGTTTGTGTCTGAATTGAGAGATGTGGTAGGTCACTTGCAATAATTGATTCCAGACCCGCGACCGCTTCTTTCAATCCCTCGCCGTTTCTAATCACCCACAGGAGGCGGATGCAAACTACAAGGCTTGGACAGCCGCAGAACTTGCTCGGCAAGCTTTAACCGAGAACAATCACTAGTGTTGGACGGTTCACATGATCACTCAGATATCTCTCGAGAACGCCAGAAGCATCAAGAAGGCAGTTATTTTCCCTAGTCGGCTTCTCACAGCCCTCATCGCGCACAGCGGATCAAGCAAGTCAAGCGTCATACAAACGCCTGGCGTGTTGACACAGTCGTCAACCTTGGGCTCGGGGGTTCGGAAAAACCTTGAGAGGTGGACAGCATGACAACCCCAGATAGGTGTGAGACGATCGCCGTGATCGGCAACGGCATTATTGGGCACGGTATCGCCCAAGTCTTTGCCGTGGCGGGCAGACAGGTTCTTCTGATCGGACGGCGCGACGAAAGCCTAGGCCGCGCCATCGAGAATATCCGCAGGAGCCTCGTGCAGTTTCAGTCTCACGGCCTCATCACTAAGGAAGCATCTACCCGCGCCGTCAACCGAATCCGCACGTCCACGCGCCTAGGGGACGCGGGCTCAGGGCAATTTGTCATCGAGGCGGTCACCGAAAACCTCACGCTGAAGCACGGTATCTTCGAGCAGTTGGACTCCATCTGCGAGCCGCCAGCGATCCTAGCGTCGTCCAGCGGCCATCCGGCGAGCGAGCTAGTGTTAAGGGTCAGGCGTAGGGAGCGCGTGATTGCGACCCATTTCTGGTATCCACCTCAGCTGATACCCTTGGTCGAGGTTTGCGCCGGCCCGGAAACCTCGTCAGATGTCGTACCGTGGGTCTGCGAACAGCTGAGAAGCGCCGGAAAAGAGCCGGTCGTCATCGACAAGGAGGTCCGCGGCTTCATCGGCAATCGACTCCAGTTCGCGATATTGCGCGAGGCATGGTCGCTCTGGGCGCAAGGCGTGGCGTCCGCCGAGGCGATTGATGCAGTCGTTCGCAACAGCTTCGGACGCCGGCTCGCCATCACCGGACCGATCGAGTCAGCAGACGTCGCCGGCCTCGATACCATGTACGCCTTCGCCCGCTCGCTGCAACCCGACCTGGACACCAGCAGCGAGCCGCCAGTCGCCGTGGCCGACATAGTGAAAGACGGCCATCGAGGACTACCGAGCGGACGCGGCATCTATGACTGGACGAAACGGGATGGGCAGGCCCTCCTTGAGTCCCGCATGGAGGAGCTGTTTCGCTGGCTCAAGGCCTCAGCCTGACGGACATGCACGTGACACCCAATCCCTCCACTCCACCCCGACGCTGTGCATAGGAACATTGCTGCCTCGATCGATCTGCGCCAAAGGAGGATGTTCGAGAGATTGAAGTGTGATGTTCTCGTAACGGGCGACAAGGAATTGCTGAGGAAAATACCGAGAGCAAGAACTACAAGACAGGCTATCGAATTGTTGATTGGCAAGAAAATCACCGGAGGATAGTCTACCTATCGCTCTCTACTGAAGGCGCGGAAAGGGAAATGCATTTGCGGCTTACCGCTAAGAGAGCTGGCGCCGGGGGGTGGGATTTGAACCCCCTGCGGTTTCTGTGCTTGGCTGGATGAACCCCGGAAACTTGTTGCGAGTTGGACTTTTCGAGACGGACAACTCACTCATAATCTCACTTAACGTACATCTGACTCTGGCTGGTGCTGAGTAAGATCGGTTCAGACTAAGAAGATTAGATCACTCAATATCTGTGGGCTCATGGGATTTGAACACTAATAAGGTTCAAACCTTGGAATAGCCGAGGAAGCCTGGTGGAAATGTCGGCGACCGCACCGCATTATGTTGTCGCTGAATTTCGTTTCAAGTAGTCCTACAAATCGAAGAGGGATTCGGCGAGAATATTGCGTCAAGCCAAAGTTTTGTGGCTCGTGGATCTGCCACGGGTGGGCCAAGTAGGATACCACGATAGAGTAAGTTCAGGGCAATTTCATCCTATTGAGAAGTTCGACGAACCTAGGATCTTCTCGTGCTACGTTTGACGTGGGCCACTTGTTTGTCATGGGCAAGTACGCGTCTCGGGCCTCGTAGGCATTCTGCATCCATCGGAAGCCGCTGTCTTTCTCTCCGAGCAAGTAATAGATTACGCCGATCTCCACCGGCGAGGCGTATCCCCTGAACTTCTTCGATAGCAAATCATTCAATATCTCCCTGGCCTTCTCCTTCAGTCCCACCAACGCATAGACCTGAGCCTGCCACCCGCGGAAGAGCGTTTCGTCGGAGATGCTTATCATCTTATCAGCTTCTTTGATAGCTTCTTCCGCTTTTGACTCCATTGCATTGAGTACTGCAAGAAGCCCATGCGCCCTTGCAAAGTTCGGATGAATCTCCAGTATTCTCATGCATAGTTCTCGCGCTCTGTCGTTCCTTCCCGCCATCCAGTTCACCAGGCTGCAAATGCTTCCGGTAAAGGGCGACATTGGGTCCAACTCGAACGCCCGGGTCGCTACGAAAATCGCTTCGTCGAAGCGCCCCATCACTGCTAGAAACCACGCGTAAAAGGCGTGAGCCTCAGCTAGACTCGGGTTGAGTGATATGGCTTCCTTGAAACTCCTTTCAGCCACCGCCCAGTCCCAATCATACTGGATGGCTGTTAGCGCCTTCACTTTGTGTGCCTCCGCAAGTCCTTTATCGAGCGATAGTGCCCGTGCCAAGAATTCCTTCGCCTTAGGAAACGCTTCCTGTGCAGACATGGACTCGCCTGCTATGGAATTGTAGCAGTCGGCCACCTTTGCATACGCAAGCGCGAAGCCCGGATCCTGCTCGCACGCTAGCTCAAAGTATTCAATTGCCTTTGCGATATCACGCGGCGAGCCTCTGTTGAAGTGATAGACGCCCTTGAGGTACAGGTCGTGTGCTTCGACGCTGTCTGTAAGAGTCTTTCCTATGAGCTTCCTTTCGCCAAGGAGCTCCACCTTGAGCGCATCTGCGACTCTGCTGGCTATGTCGCTCTGGATTGCGAACACGTCTTGCAGCTCTCTGTCGTAGCTTTCGGCCCAAAGATGCTTGTCGTGCATTGCGTCGATCATCTGTACCGTAATGCGAACCCTGTTTCCTGCCTTGCGGACGCTCCCCTCAAGCATCGTTCCCGCGTTTAATTCACGTCCGATCTCAACAAGGGGCTTTGACCTGGTCTTGTATGGCATCGTGGAGGTGCTGGATATTACGCTCAACTCGCGAACTTTCGATATTGTCGAGATAAACTCCTCAGTCAGACCATCGGCGAAGTACTCGTCCTTGGGGTCAGGGCTGATGTTCTTCAACGGCAACACGGCGACCCTGAGTTTGTCAAGCGTTGGCTGTTTTGGAGAAAATGCTGGAGGAATGAAACTCTTCGACCGAGCACGGTCGGTTAGTTCCAACGGCGCTCACTACTTCTTGATGGTGCGATCGAAATATCGGAACTGGTTGCTATAGAGCCTTTCGCCAATGACGATAGAGAGAGACAATGTTCGTATAGTCACATGGTGAGGACTCGAATTGACTTCAGGGCTAGATGTCGGAGCTGAAAGCGCCGGGGGTGGGATTTTCACCGCCGTGGGTGTGTCCGAAACACCCCTCGGCTGGATTTGAACCCACGTGGCCCCGAGGGCCAACAGCTATCTTGACCCAATTCCCGTAGTAGATCTCGAGGTTCAACGTCCCTGCACCACTTCATGACGCAGGACTCTGCCGCCTTACCTAGCTAGGCTACCCCGGCACCCGACACAATTCGGTGGTGAAGCAAGTATTAAGCGTACAAAGCTCGCCGCCACATGCTATCTTGTCCCAACATCAGTAACTAAAGGCGGGTAACCTGAGTACCTCAAGATCCACCGCAGATCGTATTGAACCTTAGAGTTCAAGATCGACCATTCGTATCTGTCCTGTGGCTTGCCTGATATCACTGGGCTATTTGCGAACTCGTTCTGCGACTTGACAGGAAGAACGAATCTAATAGCCTCCCTCTCAAATGAATACGTACTCGGTGTGTGAGTGTATTGGAGTTGCTGAGATTTCAGAACTTCCGATTGGACGGACGGATAGCTCTCGTGACTGGTGCGGCCCAAGGAATGGGTCTTGCATTCTCAGAGATTCTCGCTCTTAATGGAGCAGGAGTGGCCATGTGGGACGTGAAAGGTCTGACTCTGAAGACAGCCTTGGCGACTATGCTAGCCAAAGGCTATAGGGTCGCCTCCTACGCGGTAGACGTATCCAAGGCAGATGAAGTAAACGCCGCCGTGAAGAAAATAGAGGCAGACCTAGGGCCCGTCGATATCTTGGTGAATAATGCTGGGATACTTCGTCGTACAGATTTCAGAAACATCACCCAGGAGGAATGGAAGCTGGTGAATGCTGTAAATGTGGATGGAGCCTTTAACTGCTGCAAAGCTCTCATAGACGGAATGATCGAGAGGAAGAGAGGTAAGATCATCAATATTTCATCTTCCGCCGGGAGAAGCACAAGCACGTTCGGCGGAGCCCACTACACAACTTCGAAGGCAGCTCTTCTGGGACTTACGAGGCATCTCGCAAGAGAGGTGGCGAGATACAGGATAAATGTGAATGCCGTTTGCCCGGGCAGCATAGATACACCTATGGTTCAGAGAGCAGCTTCCCAGAAGGAAATTGAGGAAGCCATCGAGAAGATTCCTATGGGGCGTCTGGGTAGAGCAGAGGATGTCGCCAACCTCATTCTATTCTTAGCTTCTGACGCCTCGTCCTACATTACCGGCGCGAGTATCGACATCAATGCAGGGGAACTAATGATATGATTCCGCTTGTGTGATCGACGGAGTCTGATCTCTCTTGCTCTTGTCCCCTAAGAACGCTCGTAGCTTTCAGGACAGAGTACCAAAGCTCACCTTCCCTTCTCGAACGTCATGTCTTGTAGAAAGACGACAGTAACATCGAAACTTTTCCTCTCCATTTCGCGAACAAGTTCCTCTTCTCTGAAAGCGAATACTGCCTTTGCTCTGGCATGTCTCGCCGTGGCTATGCAACTGCAATCAGCAAGCGAGATTGTACGCTGGCACTTGAGCCTACCCGTTTCGAGCGCAAGATCCAGGGAATTGTAGATCTCAATTACGCGTGAAGAAAGAATTTGATTGAGTTTCTCATCCGCGAACTCTTGTCCTTCTAACCGGCAGAGGACATAATAGGTTTCAGCGATCGTGAGAAGTGAAGCAGCAACCTTGTCTTCTGCCTTCAGATTCTTCAGGTAGTCCCTGAGGAGAGCGCCTGTCGGCGCCCCCATTAGATACTCTACGAGTGCGCTTGTGTCAAGCGCGGTGCTTCCTGACAGTGCGCTCAAGATATTTGCCCTCAGCCCTTCTTAGCTCTCTCAGGACCACTCTAGCCTCACTACGGGGACCAAGGCTTCCAAAGAGTGAGAGCATCGAAGCAATATCCCGATTTCCTGCCCGATAGTACTTGATTAGATGCTCTATCGCCTCGTTCAGGGACACCTTCCTACCAAGCGTCTTCTGGATTTCGGCAGCTACGCTAAACAGCTCTTTCTTGACCCGATTCTCCACTTGGATCGTAGACACGGTTCTATCACGTCTATAGTTTGTATGGCTTCTATAAAAACTGCAAACTTCGTAATACTCCGGGTGTCTTGACCGAGACACCGGGCGACTTTAGCTTCGCTTTCATGGTGGCTGCAGCCAGAAGGATTGTTGAAGCTGATAGAGAGGTTAGGCTGCGAACAGTGAAACTGTTTCAGCTTAGACTTAAATTCCGGCCATGTTGTCGGGTGAGGGATCCGCCTTGAGGGTTACTGTGATTATTCCCGCTGTCCTGCGTCAGTACACTCATAACAACTCCGAAATTCAAATTGAAGCCTCCACGGTGGAAGAGGCTCTGCTGAAGCTTAACCAACTCTTCCCAGGACTAGGCGCCTTAATTCTAGATGAGCGTAAGGCGGTTAGGCCGTTTGTGAACATATTCGTAAATGAGGATAGCATCCGCAACGGGATGAATTTGATGACAAGGCTCAAGGACGGTGACCATGTACATATCATCCCCGCAATAGCCGGAGGCTGATGACTCAAATTGATCTCAAGAAGAAGCGGTATCCATGTTCTCGCAGGGACAAAGAAGGGCGCTTTCATCTTCCAATCTGACTTGAGAAGACGACGATGGAAAATGAGTGGGCCCTTCTTCGAGAATTCACCTGTCTTCCATATGGCGTTCGACGATCGTGATGGGAAGACCATGTACGCTGCAGTAAACAGCGGTCATTTTGGCCCAACCATTCATAGGAGCAAGAATTATGGTCGAAGCTGGGAGAACTCGAGGAACCCGCCACGCTTCCCGGAAAGTTCAGGTTTGAAGGTGGAGAATATTTGGCACGTGGAGCCCGGCCACGTTAATGAACCGAGAGTCGTGTATGCGGGAGTTGATCCCGCAGCGCTATTTCGTAGCGAGGACGGAGGAGACAGCTGGGTTTTCAACGAGAACTTGAATAATCATCCCACACGACCAAAATGGGAACCCGGGAACGCAGGGCTATGCCTTCACTCTATTGTAATCGACCCCTCAAACAGGAAACGAATGTACCTTGGAATCTCCGCTGTAGGAGTCTTCAAGACAGTAGACGGCGGCGAAACTTGGACTCTGAAGAACAAGAACGTTCGTGCGGATTTCATGCCCAACAAGTACCCCGAGTTCGGGCAATGTGTCCATAAACTGGTTATGGATCCCAAGAAGCCCAGCAATCTTTACCAGCAGAATCACTGCGGAGTCTACAGGACCGAGGATGGTGCCGAGAACTGGGTTGAGGTATCTAGGGGCCTGCCCAGCGATTTCGGCTTTCCGGCAGCGTCCCACCCCCACAAGTCTGATGCCTTCTATGTTGTCCCGGAGGAAGGGGACTTCTTCCGGGTCGCAGCAAACCGAGAGCTTGCGGTATATGGGACTTCGAACGCCGGTAAAACTTGGAAGAAACTTAACAGAGGACTCCCGAACAAGAACGCTTACCTAGGCTGCTACCGAGAAGGACTGGCAACCGATCGACTCGACCCTGCAGGACTGTACGTGGGCACGCGCATGGGTCACTTGTTTCACAGTGCGGATGAAGGCAAGAGTTGGCATCTTCTAGCGGAGTGGCTTCCGCCCATCTATTCGGTGTCAACAGCTACTATCGAATCCTCGTAGTGTCTTCCCAGACTAGAAGTATCGAGTAAGAGTGGCTGATGCTAGGTAACTAGTCTAGGATTTCTAGAGCAGATTCATCGGCCCTTACTCTGATCTTCATTCCATCCCGCAAGGTGGTTAGAGGATTCCTCTCAAGTTTATCGATGGCTGGGATATCTGATATTATGGCGCCAACAGCTACAATGGGCTCTGATTCCACGTTTACGATTGCAGATGGAGCGACACCATTCTTCTTCAAACGGTATAGCGTATAGGAACCCACCGTCGACCCTTTCCCGCGTGGAAAAACCAGCACCGTATCCTTGACGCTCCTGCCTTCCAGTTCATGTCCCTTCTCCGTGACGACTCCGGTCTCGGGGTTGACACCACCAAAGAAGGATATTGGTTCATGTGAGACGAGGACTATGCCCTCGGCTACGCCACCGGAGATTTTACGGCCTCGGATTAGCTCCATCTTCCAGTCACCGCAGCCCTAACACAATCTTCTAGTGTTCCCATTCGGGTCTTGAAATCGTTCGTCCCTCGACCATAGTAACAAGCTTTAGCCGAATCAGTGGCGAGGATGTTGAAGCGTCCCTTTAGAGGAGCCACGGCCATGCATGTATCGCAGGCAAACTTTGCTCCGGCTGCACGAATCTTCTGAGCGTATCCATGCTTCTCGGCAAGTTGCATCGTCTGCCTAGCCGTACAAATCCAGAACTCACGTGTGACCTTCTTGCGGTCTAGGAGGTTTGCAATCTTTTCGAGTTCTTCTACAGTGCAGTGGGGGCATCCAACTGCTACGAAATCAACTTCAGAAGCCTCGTCATTCAGAGCATCATATGCCTCCTTGATCTCCTTCTCCGTCACAAAAAATCTCTCTTCCGGAATCTGAGTCGGGTTGGGTGTGATTCCCCGGATATGGAAGAGAGAGGTGCCACCGTAAGTTGCTATAGAAGCGCAGAGGCTCTTGAGTTGCTCCAAATCCGTGTGGGTAATGCCATCAAAAATAGGAACATCGGCTCCAATCCTCTTGCCCACAGCATATCCCAGTGCACCGAAATCTGGAACCGAGTTCAGCTGTGTGTTGACCTTCACCCTCACTCGCGCTGTTCGATTCTCATCCAGATGCATTCCGAAGCATGGTGTCCGTCCTGTCAAGGCAGCGGCCAAGGCGCTTGGGCCGCCTTCTCGATTTGTCATTGCGCCAAGAACCGAGTTAGCGTAGGTTACCGCTGAGGACTCACTCCACGCCACATGTTCTCGAAAAGCTGGCTTGTTACCGACTAAGTATGGGGTACATGTGCAGGAGGGCGTTATACCCATCCTCACGAACGCTCCAATGACTCGTGTCTGGTTTCTTGCAAAGTTCTCATCGATACCCAGCTCCCGCCAATTCTCCAAATCCATCCCGGCCGGATTCAGGGTCGTCATCACTCTAGTCCTCGCGCCTTTCCCAGCCAGGTTCTCAAGGTACTCCAGTCCCGCATCTCCAAGATTGTAGTAGGAGACACCAGCAACTTGAACGGAAGAAACCGGGATCATTCTATCTGCGCCGAAGATCTCGCCAAGGGCCACAAGAATCTGCATGCTCTTCTGGATGGCATAGCCTTCCTCTCCGACGAGCATCCGTTCTTCTTCACGGGTTAGATGCAAGATCTCAACATCCCAGTTAGATGAATTTCCTCCAATCTATCTCAGGGAATCTTGCCTTCTCGAAATTCTTCCCTCTAGAGACGAGTGGCTTCGTAGCATCGAAACCCACCTTAGTCGTCTTCCGGGTTTCAGGGTCCGCTGAGGGATCCAGAGAAGACCCGACTTCTCCCGACTTCACCACCAACCCTCGGTCGCCCTGAAATCTCGTGGCAAAGGCCCACTCAACTTCCGCCGGAGTATTGATGTCGATATCATCATCGACTACGATCACATGCTTCAGCGAACGGTGTCCACGGAAGGCGGCCTCGATCGCGCGCTTCCCATCCTCCTCGCTTCTTTTCCTGATCTTGACGATGGCGTGGAGCCATGACGCGCCAGCAGGTGTGATGAGGACGTCGAGGCATTCGCAGACCTTAGAGACTTCTCTATAGATGGTTGGTTCACGTGGGACACCCATCAGCATCTTATGCTCAAGTCCGCCTGGCAGTAGGGCGTGGTAAATCGCATTCTCACGATGATAGATCCGCTCAACCTTCACGACACGCTGTGGACGTACCAGATCATATGTTTCAGTTAGATCAATGAACGGCCCTTCATCACGCAATGCACTCGTTATCTTCCCAACCAAGACAAATTCTGTTTCAGCTGGGACTAGGCAGTTTGCTCCTGGGCATTCAGCTACGCGCAAGGGCTCTAGGGTGTTCGCTATTTCCAGCTCATCCCTTCCTAACTCTACTGAACAGGCGCCAGCAAGTAGTACGCTCGGTGAATTCCCAATACAGATTGCCATCGGCAGATCACCATGCGTCTTCTCTAATATCGCATGGAGATGCCTGGGAACGATTCGTATTACGAAATCATCTCTACTGATCTGCATTAGGCGATGGAAGCTAACATTCTGTCCGATCCCAGGATGAGCTGCGATCACGACAGCCGAACTGACATATTTACCTCCATCCTTTTCGGCGTGCATGAGTATCGGAATCTCATCTAAGTCAACTGCTCTCTCGGAAACCTCGAAGCATGGAGCGTCCTCAGTGAGTTCAGGCTTGGTTGGATTCTCAATCGCCGCGAGCAACCTTGAAACAATCTGGTCAGGACGTAGATCGAAGTATTCTGAGATCAACTCACGCGATGCGCAGAGATTCGCCGCGATGGGAATTCTGGATTCGTTCACATGAAAGAATAGTGGCGTCGGTTCAAGAGCTTTGATGAAGGCCGCGGCTTCGATATGGGTTGATAGGGTCTTCTTGGCTTCCAGTAGCCTGCCACTTGTCCTAAGCCTTTCAATCCATCCGCGGAAACTCAACTCTTCCATCTCTTGAAGAGTTTCGACTCAACTCTGAGCACATCCAACACCTTACCCACAACGTGGTCCACCAACTCGTCAACCGATTTGGGTTGATGATAGAAACCCGGACTGGCCGGAAGAATCACGACGCCCAATCTCGCAAGTTTGAGCATATTCTCGAGATGAATCACGCTCAGAGGCGTCTCCCGTGTAACGAGAACAATCTTCCGTTGCTCCTTAATCGCCACATCAGCATTTCTACAGATCAGATTGAAAGCGTATCCATTGGCAATGGCTGACAAGGTCTTCATTGAGCAAGGGCAGACAACGGTCGAATCAAACTTGGCTGAGCCTGAGGAGACATCGGCATCGAGATCATGCTCAGAGAGCATGCTTCCCGACTTGGCGAGCTCTTCGAGTCCTCCCGGAGTCTCCGCCGCCATCACCTTCTTGGCTGCGTCTGAAACTATTATCGTCAGCTCGGTTCCAGCCTTCTTCAGCTCAGATGCAAGCCTCAGACCATAGATGACGCCGGAAGCGCCAGTGATCCCAAGCACAACTCTCAAGCTGTACCCCCGACTACCGAGAACTGCGACTTTAAGGGGTTTAAGCCCTAAGCTCGTTCTTCAAATCTGAGAACGGATCGGAATCAAACAACCTGATACTAGTCCCATCAAAGGCGGCCCCGATGGTCGAGTGCCGGAGGCGGAATAGCGAGGTCAAACGCACTCTGGACTAGTGAGGACAGCGTGGCGGCCCAGGATTTCTGCGAAATCATGGAGGAGACTCAGCCCCACTGGAATTAAGTCATTTGATGATCGATTCCAGCGGCACAAAGGTTTGTGTGTCTTTGACTTCGGTGAATTTGCTGATGCGGTCTTCGACGATGGTGGCAAGGCGTCGGGGTGGAGGAGCGATGAAGCTCTTCTCTACCTCCAGTTCGACGAGTAGGTCTGATTTGCCGAAGAGCAGGTGGACTGAGCGGGCTTCTGGAATTTCTAGGAGCTTATTCATCAGTCCCCTTTCCTTGCCGGTTTCGCTTTGAATGAAGACGAAGCCTTTCGCGGTCGGGCGTTCTGGAGGTAGCGTGGTTGGGCGGTAATGGGAATCTATCGGGATTATGGTGCTGGTGTCCCTGATGCCGCCGGGTTTTCTGACTTTTTCTATTACGACCTCAGCTATCTTGCGTCTCGGATCAAGCTCAGTCTCCTCCGACTCCAAGGCGACGAGCAAGTCGAACTTTCCGGTTATTAGATGGATTTCTCGAATTTCAGACATGGTCCGGAATCGGTCAAGGACATCCTTCTCCAAGCCTGGTTCCGTCTTCACAAGCAGAAAGCTACGCAGTTTTATCACACATCCTTGTGATAATCGCGCCTCTGATGTGTCGGCGTCATATAAGGTTAGGCCGCTCCGAAAGAACGACGCTCCATGTCTCCTTAGACTCAATAACAAAATAACCTTCTAGAACGATATTCTTCCTGCAGAGCAACCATGCCAGAGACACTGGAAGAATTCAAGAAATTTCGTGAAAAAATGAATGAAAGGATCCTTGCGTCAGGAAACCTCCAGATACAGCGCTTCTTCAGCTTAGACACACGGGCTTACGAGCCGGGCGCTCTCTCATCGAAGATAAAGGAACTTCTAGGTTTGGTGGCCTCCATGGTTCTGAGATGCGACGACTGCGTGACCTACCACATCATGCGCTGCGTCGAGGAAGGCGTAACCGACGCGGAGTTCTTCGAAGCCTTCAACATAGCATTAGTGGTTGGGGGTTCGATAACTATCCCACACCTCCGACGCGCCGTAGAACGCCTCGAGGATTGCCGCCACCTCCCCCGCAACCAACTGGCGCTTAACGATCCTGAGCACAGGGACTAACTCAATTCGGACCGTAACTTCACTACGCGTAAGGTACAGAACCCAAACCGCGCTTACTCTCTCCGGATCTTCCGCCTCTTCCGAACCGAGAACAGCGCCAAGACGCCTACAAGCAATCCTAGCACTATCGACTCCACTGGGAAGCCCGGTATCCCCAACCCGGTCGGAAATCCTACACTCGTCGTAGTTGACATCAGGGTTGTAGTCGTCACTTGTGTCCTGCTCGTCGTTCCAGTTGTCGACGTAAGCGTCGTCACCGTCGTCGAAACCGTACCCGTGTAGGAGGTTGCCGTACTTGTACTGCTAACGGTTACGGTTCGTGTAGACGTATAACTGATACTACTGGACGTGGATGTTGTCGTAGTCGTTGTGGACGTAATCGAGGTCGAAGTTGATGTTGTACTCGTCGTTGTAGTTGTGGTGGCAGACGTTGTCGTCGATGTCGTGATCGTGGATGTTGAGGATGTGGTCGTCGCTTGTACTCCAGGACTCCCGAAGGTTGAGGTATTCATGGAGGACAGAAGGCCCGACACTACCATGAACAAGACAACGACTGAGAATAGTAGAGGTTGTGAGTGCTTCAAACTAGGAACCTCCTTAGAACCGCGGGAGCGAGAAGCGTCAGCAAAGCGATCAAGCCAAAAGCGCTTACGTTAGCTTGGGCGTAATTGAATGTCGGCGCAACCTGGCTCCCACCAGTAACCGGATTATACGTCGTCGTTGTTCTAGTCGTTGAAGTCGAAGTTGTAACAAACGTCGAGAGCGCTGTGGTTGTTGAAGTTGTCGAATATGAGACAGTCGATTGACCCGAAACGGTCGTCATGGTGAAAGCATAATTCGTTTCCGTTGAGACACCAGTGGAGGAGAACGTTGTCGTACTAAACGAGGTCGAGATCCCAGTACTCGTTATCGTTGTCGTTATACTCGTCGTGACCGTGCTCGTGCTTGTGAAGGATGTGGAAGTCGTAGTCACAGTCACCAAGAATGCCACCGTGAAGGCAGAGGTCCCCACATCACTTGTCGGGGTGCCAGTAACAGTCACAAGATAGACTCCCGGAGGAGCAAAATTGGAAACCGTGAACGTTCCCTGAATATTCCCAGAACCTGCAGGCGTAACTGCGCAACTTGAGCCGATCGCGATGGTTGGCACCGTAATCGTACATGACGTGTCTGAGGGACTGAAACCTGCCCCAGTCACAGTCACCACCGAGCCAGGGGGACCAACGCTCGGAGACAAAGTTACGAGACGTTGTACAACGGTCAAGGTTGCCGAAGCTGAAGAAGCCGGGGGACCGGTACCCGTTACGGTAATGATGTAACTACCCGGCGTCACGCCACCAACAGTGAACGAACCAGAAACCATCAAGTTAGCATCGATATTGCACACGCCAGCTGTAATGACACCAGGAGGAAGCGAAGTAAGAGTGCATGGAAGACCGCCGTCCCCAGCCGCAAAGTTGCTTCCAGTAATAGTAACAACCATTCCGGCAGCTGCCGTGGTCGGATTCAAGACGATCTTGTTATTGACCGTGAAGGTTTGAACCGCCCTATCGCCAAGTCCTCCAGTGACCTGAATCGCATTCGTTAGGACGGCTCTAGCATTCCCCGCAATCTTCACGACAAACGAACCTGTCACAACGCCCCCAGAAATTGAGCATGAGGGCGTACCCTCAATGACATTCGCAGGCGCCGAGATCGTGCAACCTGTATCTCCCGTACTGAACCCGGAACCCGTCACCTGAATAACATCTCCACCACTCCCACTACTCGGTGTGAGCGTGATGCTCGGAGTCTTCACGGTGAAAACATCCCACACAGAACCCTGAACTACATGAGAGTCAGTCAACGTGATCGTATGAGGTCCAGGATTCACTCCACTCGATGCAACGGTTAGACCGCCAGTAAGAAGACCGTTCCCATCGATACTGCAGGTTGCCGCAACCGTGATGAACGGTTCATCAGGGTTGAAACTGAGGAATCCATGACAATCGAAAGGTGGAGCTCCAGGGGGTATGTACCCCGACCCTGACAATTGTACCGTTATTCCCATCCCACCATTGTCTGGGGTTACGACCAAGGTAGATTGAACGATAAACTGGGCCGCGGCTTGATCGCCTTGGTTGCCGGTGAAAGTAACTGTGTAAGTCCCACCATGCGCGTTAGACTTCACTGTGAAGCTACATGAGCCGATATTCCCTCCAGAAACTGGACATGTACGAGTTGTTGGTGGATCGAAGAGGTCTGTTGGGCCTGCTGTCGTTACAAACGAAACCGATG
Organism: uncultured Candidatus Bathyarchaeia archaeon; assembly: GCA_964598845.1. Lineage (GTDB taxonomy): Archaea > Thermoproteota > Bathyarchaeia > 40CM-2-53-6 > 40CM-2-53-6 > FEN-987. Next base: position 186,781 of record CAZRDM010000001.1, on the reverse strand, counting down.
TGTCCAGCGGATTCCACCCGGACCCTGCTACAGTCACGGTCGTGCCAGTAGGACCAAGGCTGGGTGTGAAAATGACGATAGGTCCCCCGGTCACGATGAATGATGCAATCGCCGAAGGGAACGCACCTCCAAAGTCGGAGTATGTGATGAAGTATGATCCCGAGGGAACAGCCCCCACAGTGAAGAAGCCTGCCACATTGCCGTTCGAATCTTGACTGCATGAGGTCGGGTTGGCTACTGGCGTTCCAGTTATAGTCCCAGCACCAGGCCCAATGCATGGGAACGCTGACCCCGCGACATTCTTGAAGCCTGAACCTGCAAAGTTCACTTGTATTCCTGAAGCTCCGGAGGTAGGTGAGAGAACTATTCTTGGGTTGACCGTGACGGAGGCTGCTGCAGAATCACCTCCCGGGTTTCCTGTTACAGTGACCGTCACCGCCGCACCCGTAAACACAGAATTTGCACCAATCTTGAACTTCGCCGAAAGTTGGCCCAAACTATTCACTGTACAAGCCGGGAGCCCACTCGTATCGATAATCAGCGAAGCCGACGCAGAAGTGATAGTGCAGGTTGTGTCAGCAGTCGAGAAGCCTGTTCCAGCAACCGTGATCTCCGTCCCCGTGGCCGTAGGTGGACCAATGATCGGCGGAAACCCACTCGTGGGATTGAATGTTACTGCGGGCGTGACTATGAAACCCGCAACGGCGGATTTGTCACCGTGCAGAGGAGTAACTGTGACACTGTAACTCTGGCCTGGAGCCGTTGGGGATACAACAAAACTTGTTGTTGGAGCAATGAGTACGCCCCCGGGCCCAATGAAACATGCGTACGAAGAAAAGAGACCGGTTGGCGTAGACGAAATTGCGCAAGCCCCCTGGTCTAGCTCAGAGAAGAGATTGGCACCTTGCGTGATCCCGACAGTTGTCCCAGCTGGGCTCGATGCAGCTCCAAGGGATATGGTAGGCTGTGGGGATACTGTGAAGGAGGTTGAATCAAACACACCGGCAGGATTCGTGTCGGTAACAGTAACGGTATAGGCCCCTGAGCCAGCTGTGGCCGATACGGCGAAACTACCAGTCACCGTGCCTGCAGCTGAGATGGAGCACGTTGGCGTTGGAGTGGTAGCGAATAACGGGCTATTTGATGACAAGGTGCAGCTACGCGCGCTTCCGGTGGCGAATCCACCACCAAACACAATAACCGTCCCATCCGCCGTGCCGAAACCAACTGGAGCACGTTCTCCAGCACCACCATCCGGGAACACGTCTATCGTCGGGGCCGTTACCTTCTGGAACCCATTCACAAGAGTAACCACCGCACCAACGTTGGGGGATACTGTTATGTCATAGAAGCCCGTCCCGGCCGTAGCCTCAACAGCAAAAGCAGCAGTAACCGATCCTCCACTGATCGAGCAGAAAGGTGCAGGCGAGCCAGCAAACAGTCCACCCGGATTGCTGCTAAGGATGCATGTGGAAGCATCCGACCTGAAACCCACCCCAGTAACCGAAACCTGTTGCCCGGTCGTACCAATCGAAGGATTAACCGTAAGCTTCGGAGAGACCGTGAAAGTGGCTGTGCCCGAGTCAAAAGGTGTTCCACTGGCAGGGCAACGGACCGTTACCGTATACGAGCCTCCTCCAGAAGGTTGAGGAGCATTCCCCACAGTGAAAGAGCCATCCACGTCCGAGCCACTGGAGACCGACGCGGTTGGGCTTACAATCAAGTTAGCGACGTTTGCCGTTATCGAACACGTCGTGCCCTGCGCTACAGTCGCACCAGTTGCATGGACAAGTATCACATCCCCGGACTTGCCGGAGTTCGGAGTGAGAGTAACAGTGAGATTGGCCGCTTCAACCTTGGGAGGTGTGACAGGATAGTTAGTCAGCGTTACAGCCAGTGCAGTGAGCAGCAACAAGACTACGATTAGGGAACGGGCTTGACGACCCTTCAACGTCTAAGCACGCATCGCTCTATGGCGTTTAGCCATGTTTCAGTGTATTTAACGGTGTTTGACTGAATACGCCAAATTATTGACAAACCTACGGCAAAATTTGCTGGATTTTGCTTCATTTTCTAACACCCGAAAAAAGCCGGAACTAGGCATCCGCATGCATCGAATCAACCGGCTCCTGCGTACTCCTCAGAATTGTTTGGTTAGCACGCTATTTAAGTGTTGTTGTGTGCCACATGACTACGCTAAAAGAACAGCGGCCTCCGCTCAGTTGACATCCTAGCACTGATCCGGATCGCGACGACTCAAGGCCGAGCACTCTGACCTCGCATACACATGCGTTATGCGAGATAAGACCTAGTGAAGATTAATGATCCCTACTATCGCATACAGACCGCGACGTAACAAGCTATTGCTATGAGTGGGTGGGCTTTGCAGTCTAGTCGTGATAGCCCAGTATGTCGTGGCTCTGACAGTAGATTGGACACCTCAGAAACGATGATTATAGAAATTAGGCGGTGGTACTGTTCTCCTGAACGAACTTTCGTCCAGTGATCTTCTTAGGCGCTACTACGCATATTCTTACAGCTTTCATTTCGCTCTCTCTGTTTCTTCCAGGCTTCTTCATGTATTCGTCAAAAAGTAATGGAACCCGGTACTTGTCGATGAGCTTCTGGAGATAGGGTATCATATCCTCCTTATCGTCGATGATTTCCGCCGTACCGAATACGATTACGCTCTTGTACATCGTTGTGTCGGAGAGCGCTTCGTCCACCTCAAAGCAGACGTTTTGATTTCTCCTGAGGGCTTCCATTTTCATGCCTTCAGAGCAGGTGTGAAAGAATATCCTTCCGCCAGCATAGACAAAGCCAACCGGCACTATGTAGAGTGCGTCTTCGAGAGCTACACCCAGCCTACCCACCCTTGCACATGTGAGGAACTGATCGACTTCTTCAGTCGTCATAGGTTTTGCAGGCATGCCAACCAAAACTCCCAAGGTCACAAAGTCCCAGTCTACCTCACTGGAATATCTATGCATTTCTGAGCCGCCTCAAGCTTCTACCAGTCCACCACAAGGCGGCACGCTTCCCAGAAAGAGTCGACGCATCCGTCAGGGAGAGGCTCAGGGAAGGACTCGCAGAATTGCCTGATTCTCCTGAGCAGAGGGGTCAACGACTTAAAGATTCCACC
>CAZRDM010000001.1:163902-183539 GCA_964598845.1 uncultured Candidatus Bathyarchaeia archaeon | reverse complement strand
CGCAGAATTGCCTGATTCTCCTGAGCAGAGGGGTCAACGACTTAAAGATTCCACCTTCTGGCGGCTCAGAATCGGAGACTTCCGCACAATTTACGAGATCGACACGGGACAGGGCAAAGTCATAATTTTGTTCATCGGACATAGGAGCGATGTCTATGATGATTTCTCAAGAATGCTTTGACCTAGCTCTACTGGGTTGAACCGGAATACAGGGCCAAATCAGTTTTCTCGCGACAGGTGCAGCATTTTCCCGGGAGGCGACAGACAAAGAGCTACTTCAGCCAACCTAGATGATGGTTGACGTTTGGCGTCTTTTGTTGCGGTTAGGACCTGCTTTGTGTGCGGAGGGCCCGCAAGGACTCTTCTACCGCTACGATTGTTTCTTCGACTTCCCTTTCGGTGTGAACTGCTGAGAGCGAGAGGCGCTCCAAACCATCCGGGTGCATGTACACGCCGTGCTTCAGCATCTCATCCCTGAAGCGTTTGTATTTCTCCTGATCCGACTGCAGTGCCTGCCTGTATGTCGAGACTTTTCGGAGCTTTGTGAAGTATATGGATACCATGGGGCCTACTGCGTTCACGACGGCGTGGTAACCTCCTCCGCGGAGAGCTTCTGTTAGACCCGCTTTGAGCTTCAAGCCAAGTTCAGTCATCTGTCGAAATGCTTCACCATCATTTTCGAAGAGAGTTTTCAAGGTGGCCTTTGAAGCAGCGAGGGAAAGGGCGTTGGCGTTGTAGGTTCCTCCGAAACCTATTCTCCCCGGTCCGATCATGGTCATGAGATCCTTTCTCCCGGCAACGGCCGCTATTGGAGCACCTCCCCCGAGGGCCTTTGCGAAGCATGCGATGTCAGGCTTGACCCCGTAGAGTTCCTGCGCTCCTCCCTTTGCGATTCGGAAACCTGTCAAGACTTCGTCGAAGATGAGGGGGGCATCATACTTGATGGTTAGCTCACGCAGCTGCTTCAGGTACTCGGGTTCTGGTGGGATAACGCCTTGGCTGCCCATCACAGGCTCAGTGATGACGGCTGCAAGGTCATCGTGATGTTTCTTCAGTATCCTTTCTAGAGCGGTTGGATTGTTCCATGGGGCAATTATGACCGTCTTAGAGATCTCTTCTGGGATACCTGGGAAATATGGAAGCTTGTGCGGGCTTGTTTCCAAACCTGAAACGGGGGACGGAGAATCCACGCTGAAGAGGACATAGTCATGGTGACCGTGATAGTGTCCCTCAAACTTCAGCAACTTATCCTTCCCAGTCACCGCTCTCGCGATACGTACAGCCTCCATCGTTGCTTCTGTCCCAGTATTGGCGAAGGTTACCATCTCAGCGCAGGGAACCGTACTCGAAACCAGCTTTGCAACCTCGACCTCGAGTTCTGTGGTGGTTCCAAACATTGTTCCTTCTTGCAGTTGCCTTTCAATCTCTGAGACGATCTTGGGATGCCGATGTCCGAGGATCAAAGCCCCATATGCCATCAGGTAGTCGATGTAACTGTTCCCATCCACATCGCAAACCCGGGGTCCCGCCCCTTTCTTGAATATGATTGGGAAAGGCTCGTGCATGTGAACGCGTACATTGGAGGATGCACCCGCTGGCAGATAGGTGCGGGCCAGTTCGTAGAGCTGTTCGGATTTCTGAAATGGGAGGCTCTTCTCAGAAAGAACACTACCCTCCCTGACCTCGTCTCGACCCTCAGGATGCAACAACACTTCCAATCCTTCCACCTCTCCGTACCAAACTTTGCCTTATCCTACCATATAGGTTAATATTACGACAGGAACGTTCATTTTTCGCTTTTTTTCGGACGAAAAATGCGTTTTCCAGCTCAAGAGTTTCAAAGGGAAGTTTAATCCAGAGTAGTCAAGGCGATTGTTGAAGAATTCGATGAGAGTTTTAATGATACAATGGCATTTGAACCCTATGGACGTTGATCTGCTCCTGCAAGCCGTATCTTGTGTCTTTGCAGTAGTCGATTATGAGCGCTCGAATCGATTTTCTGGGAGGATCTCGTTCGCGAGATTGAACCTACCCGTTATTTACCAAGCCATGACACCTCTCACACGGTGGGACTGTTGAAATTCTCAGTAATTGGCGGAGGCGGCGTAGGTCAGGTCATTGTCAAACATCTGGCGAGAGCAACAGACGCCAAGGTGAAAGTTGGAGACATTGACCGCGCTAGACTTCGCGAAATAGCTAGGATCTCCGGAGATATCTCCATTTCTCCACTGGATGCAGGGGACCCTCACGAAGTCGGCAGACTGATCACGGGGTCAGACCTTGTTATCAACGCGTCCCACCCTCGATTCAACTTACTCATCATGAAGCAAGCGCTCAAGAGGAGAGTCAATTACATCGACTTGGCTGGCTATCCGGCCGAACAGATGAAACATGACTCGAAATGGAGGAAAGCTGGGCTTGTTGCGATCTTGGGGATGGGTGAGGATCCGGGGTTATCGAACGTTTTGGCGAGACGCGGCGTGGATATGCTCGACAGAGTGAGTGAGATTCGAATTCGGGACGGAGAAACCTCCACGAGTGAGATGTATCCCTTTGTCGCTCTCTTTTCCCCCGATGTCTTTCTTGAAGAAGCTGTTTCTCCCGCAAGGTACTTTCAGAACGGGGAGATGAAGACAAACCTACCAATGTCTGGGAGGGAGACCTACCGGTTTCCTCCACCAATCGGAGAGGTGTCGGTTTATGCAATGGACCACGAAGAAGTACACACACTCCCGGTTTATCTGCCGAAGAAACCCAACTTCGTCGACTTCAAACTCGCGCTCAGAGACGAGACTGCCTCTGCGATCAAACTTTTCCAAGGGCTCGGACTCCTGAGTAGGAAGCTAGTACGTGTGGGACCCGTGAAAGTGAGCCCCCTTAGTGTTCTGTTGCATCTTCTTCCTTCGCCCTCACAAATCGCTGGAAAGATTTCAGGAAACGCGGGAATCCTCGTTGAGATATGGGGAGAGGCTTCTGGGAAACAATGTGTACAGAAATTGTACTCGATCATGACACATGATGAGGCCTATGAGAAACACATGGCTAACGCCACCTCCTATCTGACCGGAACTCCGACCGCGGTATGCGCGCTCATGTTAGCCCAACGCCGGATCGAGAGTGAGGGAGTAATTGTCCCAGAGTGCTTGAACCCGGAAAGCTTCATCGGGGAAGCGAGAAAGTTCGACCTGGAAATTCGTATTGAGAAAACGGAAGTCTAGCAGTTTTTCTGGGTCAAAACTCATCCCGCGCACGTGGTTTCGAATCCAAACTCCTAGAAGTTTCAGAAGCCGGTAGTCGGACCCGAGATGAACACATGAAGACTCTGATCCTCTGCGCGTCGGGACAGATCGGAGCCTACACAGCCTAAGACCTAGTGGAGTTCTACAACGCGGAAGTGATAGCTTCAAGTCGGAACCTCGCCAACCTCAAGAAAGCCATGACAGACCTGAGGATGATCGAACAGGTCAAGATTATGGAGCTCGACGCAAGCAAAACAGATGACGTTGCAAAGATCGCCAAGTCGGAAAGAGTCGAGGAACACTTCACTGAGGCACGTAAGTTCTACTAGGTACGGCAAATCCTTTATCCGCACTGGGCGCTAGCCTAAGCGTGGATATTCTTTGAGCAAGTCAACGCGGAGAGACTTCTTGAAGATAGCAGCTGGGTCTCTGGCTGGTCTCGCCGTGGGCGGTCTGGCTGGCAACTACTATGGTGCTCAGACCACTGTGGGTGAAGAAGAAGCTCTTAGGGCTCAGCTCGAGGAGCTCAGGAAGAAACTTCCTGTCCAACCGGAGAATGAGGTAAGAGTCTACACTTGGAGCGAATACATTCATGAGTATTTGATTGAGGTCTTCAAAAAGAGCACGGGGATCGATGTCATTTATGATACATACGAAAGCACAGATGAGATGAGGGCCAAGGTTACTCCAGGTGGAAGCGGCTATGATGTTGTGATGGTCACCGACTACATGATCCCAGAGTTCGTGGAACTCGGATTGCTTGCGGAGCTTGACTTCAACCAACTTTCAAACGTAATCCATCTTGACGAGAAGTTCAAGAACCCAGCCTACGATCCCGAAAACAAGCATTCTGTCCCGTACCTGTGGGGAACGACTGGCCTAGGATGGAACTCTGCAAGAGTCGAGGAGCCTGTCGAAGGCTGGTCGGATGTCTTCGAGCCGGATAAAGTCCGCAGGTATGAGAAGAGCGTTACGATGCTCGACGACATGCGGGAGACAATCGGTGCAGCCCTGAAATACTTGGGTTACTCGCTAAATGATGTTGACGACTCCCACCTGAACGAGGCGAAGCAGGTTCTCCTAGCTCAGAAGCCTTACCTAGCGAAGTATACTGGAGCACTCGAATACATCCCCGGCCTTGCTGGGGAACGATTCATGATTTCTCATGCATACAGTGGTGACGTATTCGTCGCAGCCGAAGACAATCCGGACGTGATGTACACAATTCCGCAGGAGGGATGCACTCTTTGGGTGGACAACATGACGGTGCTGAAGGACGCGCCGCACCCAATCGCCGCTCATGCATGGATCAACTTCATAATGGATCCTACGGTGATGGCCATAATTTCAAATTCCAGATACTATCCAAATCCAAGCAAAGATGCAACTCCTTTCCTGAACGAGGATGTGGCTGGGGATCCTGCCATATATCCGCCGGAGGACGTTTACAGGAAACTAGAGATCTTCAAACCGTTTTTGCCCGAGGAGCTAGAGAAATATCAGAGAATCTGGTTGGAAGTGGTCGGTTAGCGTCATCATCTTTTCGTGCTAGTGAAGCTAAATAACATGTCCCCCCTTTCTTCTTGGGCTCTGGAATGTTTGAGGTCGAACTCATAGACATCGTGAAACGTTTCGGTCACCTGACAGCGGTTGACCGCGTTTCACTTGCGGTCAAGAAGAATGAGTTCTATTCCATTCTAGGCCCCAGCGGCTGCGGGAAGACTACGACGCTGAGGATCATTGCCGGCTTCGAGGAACCCGACGAGGGAATTTTGAGATTGGGCGGAAAAGTAGCAAACGACATTCCCCCGTACAAGAGAAACGTCGGGATCGTCTTCCAGCACCTAGCCCTCTTCCCTCACATGAATGTTTTCAGCAACATAGCATTCGGACTCAAGATGGCGAAGATTGCTCGTGACGAGATACGGAAGAGAGTGGAAGAATCCCTAGAACTCGTAGGGTTGCCGGGCTTCGAAGGAAGAAGGATCCACCAGCTGAGCGGCGGGCAGCAGCAACGAGTGGGGATCGCGAGAGCGCTCGTGAGAGAGCCGGAGGTCATTTTGCTGGATGAACCGCTCGGTCCTCTTGACTTGAAAATCAGGCAGCATATGCAACTGGAACTTAAGAGAATTCAGAAGCAGGTGGGTACTACCTTCATCTACGTGACGCATGATCAAGGAGAAGCCCTCGCTATGTCCGACACCGTCGCAGTCATGAACAACGGACGAGTTGAGCAGATAGGTACCCCGATGGAGATCTATGATACGCCAGCTACACGTTTCGTGGCGAACTTCATAGGTGAAACCAACTTTCTTCCCGGAATCCTCCAGGCTGATGGAGAGTTCATATGCAAAGCATTGCCTCGACCAGTTCTCGTTGAGAACAAAGAGAAACAGGTTGGGGAGGTGGTCCTCTCAGTAAGGCCGGAGAGAGTGTGTATAGCGTCCGACCTAGAGGGTGTAGAGAACGTATTTGACGCGGTGATCGAGGACTTGGTCTATCAAGGGTCGCATCTTACTGTGTCGGTGAAGGTTGGCGACGATTTGGCAATGAAGATCAGAGCCAATCCGGCTGTTCCACCAAATACCGGTGCTAGGACAAGAATCGGTTGGAACAAGACAGACGCTACAGTCATCAAGCTTGAAGGCAAGTAACTAGACGAAGCGGTACTGTTGCGAAGGTTTCGTCAGTTCACGGCGGGTTTGCTTGCCTCACCCACGATAATCTACCTAGCTTTTTTCTTCTTTGCACCCTTCGCACTCGTCTTGTTCTATAGCTTCGGATTGATAGACATATTCAGACAATTTCGACCTTTCATGACTTTCAACTACTACATTGAATTCTTCAATAGTGTAGTTCCTTGGGTGTTTGCCAGATCCCTCTTGATGGCCTTTGCAACAACTCTCGCATGTTTGGTACTGGGATATCCAATGGCTTACTACATAGCCGTGAAGAGCGGGCGTAGAAAGGAAACTCTGATGTTGCTGGTGATAATTCCGTTCTGGGTAAGCTTTCTACTGCGGACCTACGCCTTAATGACGATTCTTGATGTGAACGGGATCATCAACGTCACGCTGTCTAGCCTTGGAGTAATTACTAAGCCTCTTGGGTTGATGTATAATCCTCAGGCTGTTCTGCTCGGGATGGTTTACAACTACCTCCCCTTCATGATCCTTCCCCTCTACGCCTCAATGGAGAAACTCGACAAATCATTGTTAGAAGCCTCTGGAAGCCTCGGCGCTGGCCCGATCAGATCCTTCCTCCACGTCACCCTGCCGCTTACACGATCCGGCATAGGCGCGGGGTCGATTTTGGTCTTCGTGCCAGCGGTGGGTGAATTCATAATACCACAACTCCTCGGTGGAACCGAATCCTTCATGATCGGCAATCTCATCTGGACGCTATTCCTGAAGGCGCGCAATCTCTGGTTCGGCTCCGCTGTCTCGATAATTCTGATCGCGCTCGTGATTCTCATGGTGGGGCTCTACATGAAATATATCACCAAGGGTGAGGAGATGACCATATGAGGAAAATCGGAGACAAGATACTTGCTGGATACTCTGGCCTCATGTACGTTTTCCTCTACGCCCCGATTCTTATCATGGTCGTATTCTCCTTCAATGATTCAAGACTTCTAGCAGTATGGCGTGGACTCTCGGTTCGGTGGTACGAGTCCCTCTTTGCGGATCCGGCTGTGTGGAGGGCCTTCTACAATAGCATCTGGGTGGCCTCTCTTACGGCAGGCGTGTCGATGGTGTTAGGGACTATGACGGCATTTGTCTTGGTAAGATACAATTTCCGCGGCAAGACCCTCTTGGATAGCGCCATGTATTTCCCTGTCGTCGTTCCCGAGATCACCGAGGCCTTGTCCCTATTGCTATTCTACGTGTTCACGGGCATTCCGCTCGGAGGCCTGACGGTGGCAATAGGGCACATCGCCTTCGCGATCTCCTACGCCCTAATAGTCATCAGAGCCAGACTTGTCGGATTTGACAGATCAGTTGAGGAAGCCGCCAAATCCCTTGGCGCAAACGAACTTCGAAGCTTCTTCCACGTTACATTGCCAATAATATTGCCCGGTGTCATAGCTGGTGGACTGCTTGCTTTTACAGTATCTTACGATGACTTCATCAAGACAGCATTCACGGCAGGACCAGGGTTCCAGACCCTCCCGTTAAGGATATATGCGATGGCAAGCAGAGGAGGTGTTTCGCCTCAACTCAACGCCCTAGCGACGATAACTCTCCTAGTGTCACTAGCACTCGCCTTTGTGCGACTTCGCCTATCGAAGGCTTGAGGCTGAGAATCGTACCCTTTTGTAGCAACTGCCGGGGGAATTGCATTCCGCTAAGGCTAGACGCTATGCGCGTGCTTCGACTCGCCAGAAAATTCGATGTTGCAGATGAGTATCCTGATTGCGCGATACAGTGGGCTGATTGATAACGGACGTTCTCAAGGAGAAGTTTGATTCACTTCGTCGCCCAGAAGCAAGCCTCAAAGCTGAACAATCACAATCACAGTGGTGGTTGCAAGGACCATGATGAAAGACTTCGCTGTTGGTGGAAAGAAGGCTAGCGGGTACTTAGCATCTCCACAAGCTAGTGCTGCTCCTGGCGTGCTCGTATTGCATGCTTGGTGGGGTCTCAATGATTTCTTCAAGAGGATTTGCGAGCGCCTTGCGAGCGAGGGCTTTGTGGCCTTTGCTCCCGACCTTTACCATGGAGCGACCGCTTCAACTGTAGATGAGGCGAAGCGTCTGAGGTCAAAGTTGAAGGGTCCCGTGGTTGTTAAGGAGATAGCAGGAGCTCTGGATTATCTTCAGGATCACTCGGCAGTTCGGGGAAAACGGATCGGCGTCGTTGGTTTCTCGCTTGGAGGCTACTGGGCTTTGGGGCTCGCAGGTCAGAAACCTCAAGATGTGCGCGCAGTCGTTGTTTTCTACGGTATAAGAAAAGTCGACAAAAGAGCGCGCGCAGCCTTCCTCGGGCACTTCGCAGAGGAAGACAAGTTTGTACGGGTCGACAAGGTGCGCCAACTCGAAAAAGAACTGCGTTCCGCCGGGAAGGACTTTGGCTTTCATCTGTACCCCGGGACAAAACATTGGTTCTTCGAAGAAGATCGCGCAGAGGCCTACAATGAGGTAGCCGCTCGCCTAGCTTGGCAAAGAACGATCGAGTTTCTGAAAGCTAAGCTGAGTCAATAGTCATAAGAGCACAGAGAATCGCTCAGTGTTCATAGAGGGTCTTCTTAATCGCGAAATAATAACAGCCTGCTATTCCCCATCAAGCAATGTCAAATAACGACGCCTGACGATTTCCGTCGAAACATCTCTTGGGTCATAAGACGAAGATAAGAGGCTTCTTAGGAAGCTGTTCAGCCGTATGGGCCTTGCTGCTTCCGACCCGCTTTCTTTCCGCTTTCTTTCCAGAAAGTACATCCCTTCCCCCTAATACGTCAAAGACTTTCGTACACTTGGGGAAGAATTAAGTTCGACATAGGTGCCTTCGTCTCTTTGACGAGAGCTCTAAGGGCGATGGTTGGTTTCGAACGTTTCAGCATCTACGGATTCTCCATCGACTATCCAGAGGACTCTCGTGTTCAGTTTAACCCCAAGGCCAAACGCGAAGCAGGAGATGTGGCATTTGAATTTCCGGACAAAGTGAAAATATTCCTGTCTTGGGGAGAGCTCGAAAAAGCGGCCAAGAGCTTTCAGACTGCGGAAGAGCATGCCGAACATAGCTTGAACAACATAAGAAAATCTACGAAAATCAAGAACTTCGAAAGGATATCCCGTGACGCATTGAATGTCCATTCGCACAATGGGGCTTACAATCGCATCAAACTTGAAGAATTGACCTCTGGTGTCTTCATGGGAAGGAGAAGCGTACGACGCGACGCATGTTCCGTTCATGTGCACTGTTCTGACTCGTCGAGATACTTTATCATCTACGCGATGTTCTCCGCCGACACAGCTGAGGAATACGTTAGAACCCTCATGGCTATGGTTAACTCTTTGAAGTGTCATTGATCTTGGTTGTTGGCTCCGTTGACTCTTCGGCGCCTGACCGAAAGTTAGCTTCGCTCCATCGACCTTCAGGATTAAGCTACCCGCTCCAAGGACGCACCTTACGGATCAGTACCATGGAACTCATTTCGAGACATCACCGCGAAGCCCCTAAACGAAAACCCCGGCTGCAACCATCAGCACCTTTCCTCCCACTGAAACTTCTATCTTTCCTTCCTTCTCTTGGGCCGTTAAATGAAGCAGTGACGGACGATCAATCTCGTAACCCTGCTCCACCAAGATATCCTTCACTTCATGGCGCCCGAAGCATCTGTACCTAACCAAGTATCCCGCCAAGCAACCGTTCGCACTTCCTGTTGCTGGGTCCTCCGGTATCCCGTAGTAGTTAGCGAAAAATCTGGCATGCAGATTGTTCGCTCTCTTTTCTGTCTGCAGACAGAAGACCAAGATCGTCTTTGCGACGGTGTCCTTGATCAAATCGAAATATCTTTCATCAACGATCTTGCAGCGTTTAGTCGCCGCGAGGGATCTCAGCGGAACTATCATGCATGGTAAGCCTGTGGAGACTTCTTGGATAGGGAATCGAAAATCTATCTCCTCTCTTGAGATAGTCAAGATATTCGCCATCCGTCCCGGGTCAACGGTATTGCCAAAGGTAGGCTCTTTCTGCTTCATCCATAGTACATCCGCTTGATTCGCTCTGTAATTGAATGTGACTGGAATCTGCCCGACTTCTAAATTGAGGACTACGCTCTCGACCGGCTTTGCAACAATCTCGCGCTGTATTATGTACGCTGTACCTAGCGTTGGATGACCTGCGAACGGTACCTCTTCTTTTGGAGTGAAAATGCGGACATCATATCCCCCGTTACGTTCCTCATCCGAAAGAATGAAGCTCGTTTCGGAAAAGTTCATTTCATGAGCAATCTTCTGCATCTGGGTACTAGTGAGAGCCGCAGCATCTCGCACAACTGCAAGCTGGTTTCCAGCATACTTCTCCTCGGCAAAGACATCAAGCAGATAGAATCTCATTCTCTCCATTTCCTTCTCTCAGTTTCAACTCAGTCTGTGCTTCTCACCGTGGACAACTTCATCTTTTGACAAGCATCTCAAGCGTGATCTCACTACTCCAGTTTCCTGTTGAATAGTGTGACGGGCAAGGCCATGACAATGCTCGCGAATCTTATGGTATTCTCAGATTTCTCGTAGATGTCATAGGTCATATGGAGCTAGCCGGTCGTAAGACTGATGCGCACCGTATGGTAACGCGTTCGCAAAGAGGAATGGCCTAGAGGCTGTCAGTGCAGGAACTAGCCCCGCACCCGCTGTAAATCTCAAATTCGTTGCAGTGATGCGGGAAAAAGGCTTCGATCTCACCAATCCGCGTCCTAAGAGATTGTCCATGATTGACAAAGCAGTACTGGGTTGCTCAGTGGAAGAAGTATGCCCCGTCCCGATCCTTGCGAACATGCAGAAGAAACTAGTTGACTGGAATATCGAAGATCCGAAAGACAAAGCGATTGAGAAGGTGGGGAAAATCGCGGACGAGATCGACCGAAAAGTTAGGGCAATGGCTTTCGACTTTGGTAAGCGAGCATCTCCGCTTCCAAGCATCCGCATAGGCCCTAGAAGTCTTAGAGAGGCATTCTTCAATTTGTCCCACATTGTGGGACGTTCTCGTTTTTGCCCCACAGTGGAGGAGGTAATGCGCTCATGGTCGGCTGGTCAACTTGAATCTTTCAAGAGATCCGCCCAGACCTTTGCTGGTCTCCAGTTGTAGACTATGGTCTTGAGTCTAGTCATTTCTTCGATGCTGTATCCGATCCCTTCCCTGCCAAGCCCTGAGTCCTTGTTCCCTCCAAAGGGGTAGTAGCCGACGCCATGGCGTGGCGCCGCATTCACGGTAACCTCTCCCTCCTCCAGTCGTTTCGCCACCTTTCTTGCTAGGTTGATGTTGTTTGTGAAGACGCATGAGTCGAGACCATATCTGGATTTGTTGGCTATTTCAATCGCCTCATCCACGTCCTTGACGTGGGAGATTGGGATGACGGGACCGAAGGTTTCCTCCCACATGAGCTTCGCGTCAAACGGAACATAGTCAAGTAGGGTTGGATGGTAGTAGTTACCTTCGTGTCTTCCGCCAGTGAGTAATTTGGCCCCTTTCTCAACAGCGTCCATGACCAGTTCATGAACCCTTTCTACGGCATCTCGATCTATCAATGGACCAACCTTGATGTCCGGATCACGTGGGTCACCGACCTTGTAGGTTTCAACTTCCTTCAGGACTCTCTGAACGAAAGCTTCGCCGACGCTCTCCTCGACGAGTACGCGGCTCACGGCGTCGCATCTCTGACCGCTGTAGCTCAAGGCACCCTTCACGGTCTCTTTCGCAGCCAAATCTAAGTCGGCATCTGCGAGAACGATCGCTGCTCCCTTTCCTCCAAGCTCCAAGTGCAATCTTTTCAAGCCAGCGACGCGGGCCAATCTCTTCCCGACATCGGTACTGCCCGTGAAGGTTAACATGCTGATTTTCTCGTGGGCGGCCAGGTATTCACCAATCGATCCTCGACCTGTAACTACATTCAAGGAACCGGGAGGAATACCCGAAACCTCTAGAATCCTGGCGAACATGAGAAAGGAGAGCGGATCTTTACTGGAGGTTTTTACCACGGCAGCGTTCCCTGCTAGGAGTGCTGGAATCACTTTAGTGGCTGTGATGTACAACGGATAATTGAAGGGCGATATGGCCAAGACTACGCCTAAAGGTTCCCTCAGCACATCCGCGGAGGTCCCGATCGTTTCTTCTGACCAGTCTCCTGGGATGTGCTCACCGCGAATCTTTCCATACTCCTCTGGCGTCAACTTCAGACGCTCAGCGGTGGCCTTGATTTCCCCTTGAGCATTCGAAACTGGTTTGCCTGCCTCTTGAACTAGAATCGAAACGAAGGGGTCCATATTCTGCAGGAGCAATTCACGGGCACTTTGGAATATTTCGATCTTCTTAACGGCCGGAATGGTTCTGATGGCGTTCCTGTTCATGTAGGAGGATTCAACAGCCTGCCCTGCTTCCCTCTCCGATGCGCTTGGAACAGTTGCCAGCAGTGAGTTGTCGATGGGACTTCGGACCTCAATGCGTTGCGCAAGCGAAACCCACTCTCCCTCCAATAGCATCTTGAAATCGAAACGACCAGAATCCGTCACAGAATAGATCGGCGCGAAGACATCACCAAGCTTGATCGAGCTCCTCTCTGGCTTCATACCAGCTTCACTCCTTCAGGGACAAGCGGCAGCCGTCCTAATTCAGTATCGCTTCCGCTTCTATCTCGACAAGCATGTCTCGATTGACCAGGCTCTTCACTTCAACCATGGATGTCGCTGGTCAGATCTCGGCGAAGAATTCTCCATGGATTCGGCCGATCTCTTCCCATTTGCTGATGTCCGTAACGTAAATCCTAGTTCTGACAACGTCTTCGAGTTTGGCGCCAACCGATTCAAGAGCCCCCTTGATATTCCTCAATGCTTGAGTGGTTTGCGCACGAGCGTTTCGATTCCCACTAGATTCCCGTGAGGATCGGTCGCCGTGGTGCCGGAGATATACATAAGTTTTCCGACTCTGACAGCTCGCGAATATCCTACAATTGGTTCCCATTTAGTTCCTTAATCGATTCTCATCCGTTCCGTCACGTGCATTCGTCCTGAAAACTCGGCGGAGATACATCCTCTTAAGCGCATACCCAACGCAGGATATGCTGGAGCGCAGACAGATGGATCCGAGAGTGGTTGAGCATGCGAAATGGCTTGTTAACTACTGTACGAGCGTCAAACGAGGCGATAATGTCCTGATCCGACTTGGCGGCGCAGACTACAGTGGCGATCAGGAAGGTCTCGAATTAGCTATTGAAGCATACAAGGAAGCAAGTCGGCTTGGAGCGAACCCGATTATCTTAGCATTCCCGGCTGAGGCGATTCGTGGGCAACTGGAACTTGCACCGGAAGAAGCCCTTGAAAAAACGCCGCCCAACTACCTTGAATTGGTCAAGATCTCCGATGTAATCATAGCAATTCAAGCTGCAGCGAACACCCGATTTCTGGAAAAACTCGACCCGAAGAGAATCAGCAAACGTCAGCGAGCACTCGATCCTGTCGCGCAAGAGCAGCTGAGGAAACGCTGGACCGGAACGGTTCATCCAACCAACGCTCATGCTCAGGACGCTGGAATGTCACTTGAGGATTACAGGAACTTCGCTTACTCAGCGATGTTGCGTGATTGGAAGGATGAAGTAGAGCACATGATGAGACTCAAGATGATTATGGAGAGAGCGGACGAAGTACGGTTGGTAGGTAAGGATACCGATCTCACTTTCTCCATTAAGGGCCGGATACCCGTCGCTGACGATGCGAAACTCAACTTCCCAGGGGGCGAAGTTTTCACAGCACCTCTCGATGACTCCGCCTCAGGCAAGATCTACTTCGATCTGCCTTCGGTCAAGTATGGGAAAGAAGTTACAGACATTCGGTTGACGCTTGCGAGAGGCGTCATCGTAGATTACTCCTCGAGCAAGAACCAAGACCTACTGACGAGCATGATTGAAACCGATCAGGGATCAAGACGGCTTGGAGAGTTTGGCGTAGGAACCAACAGAGGCATCAAAATTTTCACAAGGAATATACTCTTCGACGAGAAGATAGCCGAAACTATTCACCTAGCAATCGGTTTCGCCTATGAGGAGTGCGGTGGCGTTAACAAGAGCGCGGTTCACTGGGACATGATCAAGACTATGAATCCTGGAGAGATCCTCATGGACGGCAAGACAATACAGAAGAATGGAAAATTCATCTGGGAATAGCGAAAGAATCAAAAAACTTGGGAAATTCTGGTCGGGAGTAGTGGAAATCTCTTAGTTCATCCTGTAGCGGAAGCAAGTAAGTTGAATATGCCATAGTGCGCCGTATTCTCCGCGGAAGTCGCTATGGACGTTCATGTAGACCCCTTGCTGCGTCTGGATGGTGTCTTGTCCGAATAGCACGAAGTAGCCCCATCTTCCGTCAGGTGCCGTTGCGGGTCCTTGATAGACTGAGGTGTGGGTGTCGCGGTTGTAGTCCCCACGCCAACGTCCTACATCGATTGTGTATGTAGTGTACCTTACTTGGAAAGTGGAACCGGGTAGCACTCTGAAGATCACGTTATGCGGTCCGACGAAGGTTACTTGCACTAGGAGCTGAAGATCTGCTGGACCAGTGACCCAATGGCCGTTAATCCACGCTCGCGCCTCGCCGCGGATGGTGGTAATGGCATAACGGTCTCCCACCCTCACGTTACCGGTTGCGAAGAGGGGATCCGCGAAGACGGAAGATGTTGCTAGGCTTAGCAGTACGACTCCCATCAGGATTGGTAGTATACTCTTCATCTGCAATTTCATCGCCGGCCGCAGCCTAAGCTGAGTAGATATAATGCGGTTAGGAAGGAATCATCTGGATGAATCATGAATTCGCAGTAGAGAGGGTCAAGGTATGGCTTATTTGCAGAAGGTCATCCTAGACGAGATTTGAAGCGGAGTATTGTCAAGCGTGAGCTCGCTTCAGAGGCCTTGGCTGAGCAACTGGCCTCGGGACGTACCTCAATCGGTCAATTACCCGGAGATTTCACTGAGTGGTATACTGCATAAGTCCGCAGTGACCGCGCCCAATAGGGCAGCAATTCTCTACCACGGTACTAGAATACCCTACCGCCGACTTGATGCTCTCGCAGATAGGTTTGGAGGAGCACTTCAAGATCTCGGGGTCAAGAAAGGTGACCGAGTGGCTATTTATCTTCCAAACATCCCCCAATTCGTGATCGCATATTACGCAGCGTTAAGGGCAGGCGCCGTCGTCGTCGCTGTGAGTCCCCTGTACAAGGAAAGAGAACTAGCCCAAATCCTAATCGACTCCGGCGCAGAGGTCCTCGTAGCTTGGGATAGACTCTATAGTTATGTTCAATCGGTGAAAGACAGAACCAAACTCAGGCATGTGATAACGACAAGCATTCGCGACTATCTGCCACCGATTCCAAGGATCTTTTCACATTTGAAAGGCATCGAATCGTATCCTTGTCCAATCGCGTATGATATGAAGACGTTCCTCGCAGAGCATGACATAGGCCTAAGCCCAGCAGATATTCAACCGAAGGTAGACGTTGCCTTGCTACAGTACACTGGCGGCACGACTGGTACTCCTAAGGGTGCAATGCTAACCCACTACAACTTAGTCGTAAACGCGGCTCAGTTCGCGGGCTGGCTACAAATGAAACCTGCCAAGGAAGTACACCTTTGTGCACTTCCATTCTTTCATATCTATGGGATGACTGTAGCGATGAACGCGCCCGTCTATACTTCGACAACAATGGTGCTTATTCCAGATCCGAGGGACACACACAGCCTCTTGAGGGCCATCGACAAATACAAGCCCACGATCTTCTGCGGCACACCCACTATGTATGTTGGTATCATAAACCAACAAGACATTCAGAGGTACAACCTCCGTTCAATCCGAGCCTGCGTATCAGGCGCATCGGGGCTACCCGTCGAGGTTCAGCGCAACTTTGAGGAATTGACGGGCGGACGACTCGTCGAGGGCTATGGTCTGACGGAGACGAGCCCCGTCACACATGTGAATCCTCTAGATGACCCGAGCAGGAATAGGCCCGGCTCAATCGGTATCCCCGTCTCAGATACCGACGCCAAGATCGTCGACTTGGAGACGGGAGAGCACGTTCTTCCTTCAGGAACCCCTGGCGAATTGGTCATTCATGGTCCACAGGTCATGCTCGGCTATTGGAACAAACCTGATGAGACAAAGACGGCGTTCAAGAATGGATGGTTGCATACTGGCGACATTGCAACTATGGATCCCGATGGTTACTTTCGAATAATCGATCGTAAGAAGGACATGATTAATGTCTCTGGACTGAAGGTCTGGCCGCGAGAGGTCGAAGAAATCCTCTACGAGCATCCGGCAGTAAAGGAAGCAGCCATAATCGGTGTCCCAGATCAGAGAAGTGGCGAAGCGGTGAAGGCCTTCGTCGTTTTGAAGGATGAATATCGAGGAAAAATCGCCTCAGAAGAAATAACAAGGTTCTGCAAGGAGAGAATCGCTTCCTACAAGGCTCCGCGATGCATCGAGTTCAAGGACGCCCTGCCAAAGAGTCCGGTTGGCAAAGTCCTGAGAAGGGAACTCCGAACACAGAACACAGCCTAGCGCATCACATTACGTTCAACTCAACCTATCAATTGAGTTCAAAGACACCACAATGTTGAATACGCTACGGCTCTCCATTTTCGTGCTGTAATTGGAATCCATACGCCTCCCTTTTCTTGAAGCCCTCTTTCCTCAAGGGCTGCAGAAGGGAAAGACAATCAGCGCCTTCTTTGCGCCAGCTTCAGAGTGGCGATTGGTAGTCACCGCTATGATTGCATCAAGGCTTCAGGCCAATCTTAAATGCGGCATTATCACGACAACTCGCTTCCCGAAAGAAATACAGAAGGACATCAGTCGACTCGGTGTAGATGTTGAGAATGCACTACAATCGCGTATGTTCCGGATCGCAGACTGGTACACCTGCATCACGGGACGAGTTCCTGCCGATCTGCCCGACGACATGCCTGCCTCCTTGAAAATTGAAGAGTTGGGGTTACTAACATCCAAGTATTGGCATACAGGAAAGGGGCTAAGTCCGGACTCCGACCCTGAGTTCATTGAGTTCGCAGTCTTCGACAACCTTACGAGATTATTCAACTACAACGAAGGTAACGTGTGTTTCAAGTTTCTTAATACGATGCTTGCTCGCCTGAAGCAGGACACTAGGACCGTTGTCTGCGGTTTCGCGACTGGAGTCTTGGAAAAAAAGGACTACTCGAACTTGGAATCAATGTTTGATGGAGTAGTGGATGTAGATACGATTGAGGCAGGTGGAGGCATTCATACTATCGTTCGGGTCCGCTCGTTTCCGGATGCTAAACATACAAAGGGTTGGTACGCCGTTAGATCTCTGCCTGACCGCGTTTCACTCATGCCAGTTTCTCAAATGGGCCCGGGGGCACAGCGCGCAGCCAGTTCCTTTGTGAATACCCTACAGGGGTAGTAGGTATCACCGGTACCTTCCGGCGAAAGCAACCGTCAAGTTCTCGCTTGTTCCGTAAGGGTTCCCTGGATTAACCCACGCACTGAGGAACTCTGTTGCCCTAGCCATGTCCGGCGCGTCCCACACGATGACCATGTCATATCGTCCCCACGTGATATACGTTAACCGCTCATGAACGTCCATCTCATGTCGGGTCATCTTGATCTTGGGATCAGCTTTCAGTTTAGTATCGACATAGTCAAAGAAGTCTACCAAATCCCGAGGACCTTTCCCAGGCGCGAATTTCACAAGCATCACGAACACTTGTCTGCTTTTTCCTTTGTCGTCAACAGTGGGTTCCATTACGATCTCTGTCACTAACCTTTCACCTCTCCGAAAAATAGCAACGGAACTTCATTTATGACTTACCCTGTTCAAGTCGAATCGCATCACATTGAACCCCTTACTCTGAAGGGAAAGCAGTGAGACCGACCGGATTGTGTTCGGCCTCAGGTTGACATCTGTAGGATCCTATTCCACTTGGTCCCATAAACTGACAGGACACTAAGTCGGCGGAGACGAACCAGTTCGAATCTAGCGAATTCCTCTACCGCTTTGATCTGTTCCAGTGAGACGGTTCTTCTGAGTCTCTTCTTGGGTTTGATGTCCACAACCACCAGCTGTGGATCCGGGTACGGATCCGAGGCAACTTCAGCTATGCCAACTATTCCTTTTCTCGTTTCCCGTATCGTAGATGAACACTAAGTCTCCTTTCTGGATCGAGCGAAGATTCCTTAGGGCCAAGTTATTTTTGCCCCCATCCCATACGGCTTTCCCATCTCTCTCCAGATGCTCATAGGAGTAGTCATTAGGTCCTGCCTTGAGCAGCCAGTACGCCAAACAGATCACCCACCCACGACAAGGGGCCGGTGGCAATACACCTCAAGAATTCGAAGGCGTCCAATCAAGTGGTCCAGTCTGTGTGGAATTTTCCCGGTCTATCTATCCGCTCGTAGCAATGGGCTCCGAAGCGATCCCTTAACGCTTGAATCAAATTCGCAGGCGACCTTTCACTGCGATAACCGTCATAATAGTCCAACGAGGCAGTGGTCGCAGGAATCGGAACGGCCGCATCCTTCGCCCCCTTGATCACTTCACGCCAATTCTTCTCAAGCTTCAGCAGAAGCTTCGATAGCTGTCTGTCGAGCACTAAATTCTGCAAGTCCTTGCTTGATCTGAAAGCATTCTCAATGCTATCCAAGACTTTCGCGCGAATTATGCATCCCCCCTTCCAAATCCGAGCCACCTCCTCCAGTGGAATATCGTACCCATATTCTCTAGAGGCTGCGCGGAGGAGATGAAATCCTTGAGCGTACGAAACAAGGATCGAAGCCTGAACTGCATCCTTCAAACGTCCTACCAAGCTTCGTTCCAAGTATGATGACTTTGCAGGTGGCTTCAGAATCTTGGAGGCTTGAAGACGTTCGTCTTTCAAGGCCGATAGGTTCCGAGCGCTTACGGCGGCGTCAATAGTTGGTATCGGAACTCCCAAGTCCATAGCGTTCTGCGAGGTCCATTTCCCAGTACCTTTCTGTTGCGCCCTGTCAAGAATCAAAGAAACCAGAGGCACCCTCTTCTCTTCATCGTATTTGCGAAGAACCTGTGTCGCGATTTCTATGAGGAAGGAGTTCATATCTCCTTGATTCCATTCGTTAAAGGCATCGTGCACTTCTTTGATGTCGAGACCGATGGCACGTGTCAGAAGATCGTAAGCTTCTGCTATCACTTGGATGATGGCATACTCGATGCCATTATGAACCATCTTCACGTAGTGACCGGCGCCTCGAGGACCAAGGAATTGACAGCACGGTCCGTCAGCTTGGGCTGCTATCTTGGTTAGCATCTTCCTGACATGTTCGTAGCCTTCCCTATTTCCTCCAACCATTAAGCAGGGACCTTTGAGAGCGCCTTCTTCCCCGCCGCTCACTCCAACGCCAAGAAAATGCACACTCCTCTTTGCGAGTTCCGTAGACCGTCGTTCCGTATCTTGGAAATGAGAATTCCCGCCGTCTATCAAGACATCTCCAGGTGAGAGGAGAACTGTTAGGTTTGAGATGGTCGCGTCGACCGGTGAGCCTGCAGTTACCATGAGGAAGATCCTATGTGGCCTGTCAAGTGATTGAATGAACTCATGAAGTGTGTATGCCGCGGAGATCTCTGGGTGCTTAGCTGCAAACTCCTTGGTCCTCTGTTCAGTTCGGTTGTAGACTACGAC
>CAZRDM010000001.1:149411-163802 GCA_964598845.1 uncultured Candidatus Bathyarchaeia archaeon | reverse complement strand
CGGCATCGAATAATCGATTTGCCATTGCGCAACTAAGGTGTGTGGCCGACTCATCGATATAGTGCCAGTGGGCGAATCCGTGACTAGCTCTCCGTTCTCATACCATCCCTGAAACGAGGTTTTGCCTCCGAGCAATCCAAGAAGCCCGCTGATGGATCCGGATGCCGGAACTGAGAAGGCTGCAGGAGAACCCTGATCATACCATCCTTCTCCCACCGCAGTAACCGGCCCGCCGGTGAGTACAAGGCGATACTGGGTCGCATACGTGGCTTCGACGCTTTCACTCGAGTTCAGCCAGATCGTGCGATTTGCTAGAGTCAAGCCGTCTGACCAACTGTCGAACTTCAACCTCGTCATGTTATCGACCTCAACCAGTGCCGGAAGCTCCAAGGAGTGTTCGCCAGCAGAAACGGGAAACGCGATTTCACCCGATGGTTGTTTAACTCCGTCAACAGTGACGCTCACTGCGGCTGGGACTGTTACCGTCAAAACAATTTGTGCAAATGTTATCGTGAAAGGGTGACTGCTCCGTGACCCCTCTATCACAGTATTATTCGAGTTGAGGAGTACAGCCATCATGTTTAGGTGCCAATCATTAGGAGTCCACCGCTCCTCAAGGATCCCTCCGATTTTGAATTCAAGGTGTTCGGTGCCCGATGATGAAGGCAGTCTGATGATGCAGAGAGCTTGCAGCATCTGTTGATTCACACATATGTCCGGTGACGACGACACAATCCCTAGGACAGCCTTGGGAGGAGCGAATCCCTCATCAACGATGCCAACCGCAAGGAAGTATCCTGGCTTGGATTCTGCGTAGGTGACGGTGGCGCGTACCACGAGAGGGTCAAGCCTCCCAGCGACCACTCGATTCTGATACTGGAGCTCTGAAATAGTCGTGGTTTGAGCGTGAACATTCGCGAAGGCCGTGCTCACAAGAACCACGAAGACGCACAAGAGCAGTGATTTGGCGTTAGGCAATTTGACACTTCCCACCGAACACTTGCCAGCAACAAAGAATTGCGAAAGAAAATGCTTGTGGTGAGGCGACGAATTGGTGGCTAGGATATACTGTCCACGCGTTGTCGACTTCAAAGATATGCCAGAGATTCTGTTAGCGAATCAGGTCGAGGATGCGCCCCGCTCATTGGGTGGCCTTAGCGCCACTCAGATTTTCTGGGCGATTCTGGATGAAACAAAGGCAGCGGATAGGAAAAGCATCGATACTACCACAGCAGAGGTGGAAACCATGAGCACAAATGACGAAGCAAGCATCTCACCAGCCACGAGCGCACCAATTGCCCCAAGTAGGGTAACCGCAAGCAATTTTTCAAGCGACCTTTCCGGCCTGATCCCGCTGAGGCGTCGAATCTTGGCTCTCAGAATGCCAAGTGGCAACCCTAGGTAGAATGCACCGATTGACGAGCTCGCGAGAAGCCCCGATAGGAGCGCAGCGACTTCGGGGTAGGAACCGGCGACAGAGTATACGCTGGATGAGAGGAGGAGAATTCCGATCAGCGGGTATAGTAGGCCCTTCATCATTGTTCGTTCAACCCAGTGATCGGAAACATAGTTCGCAACAGACGGACTGAAGGAATAGTACCAAGCATTGAACGCAACCATGAAGTTTGAACCGGCGCTCGTCTTGAGAATGGCGTTGTCACGGAAGTTCCTCAAAAGTTGGACTTCAGGAGCAAGTTCAGATCCATATGCTGCCGTGGCGACGAGACATCTTGGAGCCTCGGGCGTCGTAGTTGTGGTTGTTGTAGTACCAGCTGCGGTGACCTGCACACTGATGTCGGGACTTACCGTGTGAGTGAGCGACCCGCTGGTTCCAGTCACGCGAAGCATGAAGGCTCCGACGGAGGCACTTGGGCCTGCCGTAATTGTCAGTGGTGAGGACGCTATACCGCCTGTGGACGGCGTAATGGGGGACGGAAGTGCGAAGTTAACATCAGTGGGTGCTGTCCCCACCCAAGAAGCCACTAACATTACAGCGGACGAGAATCCGCTAAGGGAAGTAATCGTGACCGTAGCTGAGCTGCTACTTCCCTGACTGATCGAGATCGACGATGTTGATGAAGCTATAGAGAAGTCTGGTCCGATCGGCGTAGTGGTAACGCTACTAGTCGTCGTAGTAGCAGCAGTGATCTGCAGAGTTATGTCTGGAGTTAGGACATGAGTGAGCGACCCGCTTGTTGCTGTCACTCTGAATGTAAAAGTACCGACGGAGGCAATTGAGCTCGCCATGAAGGTTAGCGGGGAATTAGCTGCCCCGCCGGATGGTGGTGTTATCGGTGACGGAAGCGAGAAAGTTACGCCTGCTGGTGCCGTTCCGACCCACGAGGCTGTTAATGTTACGCCGGATGAGAAGCCATTAAGCGAAGTCGCCGTGATCGTAGCTGAACCAGTACCACCCTGAGCAACTGTAACTGTCGAGGTTGATGAGGAGAGCGAAAAGTCCGGTACGGGAGCACCTGTCTCTCTTTTCTCAATTCTCCATTCTCGATTGCCAGGGGAGTGATCATATCCGACTACGTAGATCCCCGTACTGTCAACAGTCACAGCATTTGCGCTGTCGGGAGCGCCGCTGGGGTTGCTTGTTTGAGCCCACATGATGACTCCAGTTGCGAGATTCCTCTTCTCAATCCTCCACTCATAGTCAGCTCCGCTTGGATTATCGTCTCCAGCTACGTAGATGCCTGTGCTATCGACTGCAACTCCGCTAGCTCTGTCGTCGTTGGCAGTAGGGTTGCTTGTCTGAGTCCAAATTAGTGTACCAGTCGCAAGATCTCTCTTCTCAATCCTCCATTCCCAGTTGCCTCCCCCCGGTGAATTGTCGTACCCGACCACATAGACGCCCGTAGCCTCAACAACGACCCCCCTAGGGCTGTCAATTCCGGTGCTGGGGTTACTCGTCTGACTCCAAATGATGGCCCCCGTCAAGAGATCTCTCTTCTCTAGCCTCCACTGATAATCACCCGGGGAAGTATCAGACCCCGCCAGATAGAGGCCCGTCGCGTCAACTGCGATTGCACGAGCCCTGTCGTCTCCGGAGCTTGGGTTGGTTGTTTGCGTCCAGATAATTGCGCCAGTTCCACGGTCCCTCTTCTCAATCCTCCATTGAAGATCAGCTCCGCCAGGTGAATTATCATACCCGACTACGTAGATCCCTGTACCGTCAACGGCCACCTTGTAGGCCTGGTCATCCCCGGTGCTGGGGCTGCTAGTATGAGTCCAAATTATCGCCCCAGTCGAGAGATCCCTCTTTTCAATTCTCCATTGCCGATTTACTCCGCCAAGAGTATCGTCGAATCCGACTACGTACACACCTGTGCTATCAACAGCAACCCCCCAAGCTATGTCAAAGCTTGTGCTGGGATTAGTCGTCTGCGTCCAAATGATCGTGCCGGCACTAAGATCTCTCTTCTCCATCCTCCACGCAAAATCAAAACCGCCTGGTGAGTTATCAGATCCAACTACGTATACGCCGGTACCGTCCACAGCAACGCCATTAGCCTCGTCAGTCCCAGCGCTGGGGTTGATTGTTTGGACCCATTTGAGTCCTTCCGCTTTCACACTGCTAGTCGCCAAGAAGCCTGGAATTAGAAGCGCCAGGATTACCAGGATGGCCAGGGCTTCAGGCCCGGTGTCACCCTTCATGGACGAGCTTCATCACACGTTTCCTAATCAAATTTTCTACTTTCCAGACTCACTGGGTTTGCAATCTACACAACTCGGAATGTGTAGATGAAGCAAGTACAGGAGCATGGAGAGAGTGAGACTTAGCTGAAGTCACGGTTACCTCGTGCCTCCTTGACTTCAGATTGAGGCTACCATTTTTCAACCTCTATTTCTCTTCCATTGATCGATACTGTTACGGTTCGGGAACCATTCACGTAACCAACCTGCTTGATTTCTGGCAGCAGAGCTTTCGCTTGGTTAGCCCTATTCTTTGGGCAAATAATCAGGAAGCCGGTACCCATGTTGAATGTTCGAAACATCTCACGATGAGAAATATGTCCATCAGCCTGTATTTTCCTGAAGATCCATTGCGGTTTCGGGAGGCTGTCTAGATGGAAGCCAACTTTCGCTCTTAGTCCTATTCTCTTTAACTTCGAATAGGCTCCTCCAGTAATGTGGGCTAAGCCGCGAATTTCCAGACCTGCAGTGAAAAGTCGCAAGACGGCCTTAACGTAGATGCGGGTTGGACGGAGGAGCCCTTCCATCACCTTCTGCTCAGGTCTGCGAGAAAGAAGTAGTTCTCGAGCGAGGGTTAGTCCGTTGCTATGGATGCCACTGCTTCGTAGTCCGAGAACTATGTCGCCAGGTTCAGTCTTCTCTCCAGTAATAATCCTATCTTTTCTAACCAGACCTACGGCAGTTGCGGATAGATCGAAACCTTTCACCACATCTGGCATCACAGCAGTCTCGCCGGAAACTATCGCTACACCAGCCTCTTGAGCTCCCTCCTTCAAGCCCTCCATGATCTCTGTGACTAGGTCTGGTCGCATTTTTTCAAGTGCCAGATAGTTTACGAGTGCCAGGGGTTCGGCTCCCAGACAGATGATATCGTTCACGTTCATGGCGACGCAATCGATACCGATTGTATCATACTTGTGGCAGGCTTCTGCCACCAGAACCTTAGTGCCGACCCCGTCTGAGTGAAGCGCGAGAGCATAGTCCTTGCTGATTTCAATTAGACCAGCGTAGTGTCCACGTATCCCCAGAACCTTTCCTAGTTTTCCTCTCCTAGTCTGGAAGGTTTTCGATAGGATCGTTTCAATCTCATGATGTATTTTCGAGATTTCTTCTATGTCAACGCCTGCTTTCGCGTAGGTAAGAGACGACGCGGTGCACTCTCATCCGGAAACGTCAAGAATCCTCTTCGCTAGGTAAGCTGCATTCTCTGCAGAGTCGATTCCGACTACACCTACCGGCACTCCGCGCGGCATCTGGACAATAGATAGAAGTGAATCCAGTCCACCCAATGCTCTATTTACCGGAACTCCTATGACCGGTTTGTCTGTTCGAGACGCTATATAACCTGGTAGATGCGCAGCTAGACCTGCGATGGCAATGAATACCTTTGCCTTGCTCGAGGCGAGATAGGCGTCAAGCTTCTTCGAATCTCTATGCGCCGATAGAATCTGCATCTCATGTATCACTCCAAGTTCATCCAATGTCTGTTCAGCTCGCTTCGCGATGTCTAGATCACTCTTCGATCCGATCACTATTGAAACTGTAGGATCAGCATCAGTCATGTGAGGCATCTCAAGTTGAAGACTGGAGCAACCTCTCTTGCTCTTGATACCGGATGAAGGGTTCCTGCCTGCGATTCCATCTCTGCTCCCAATCACCAGCCCAGTCGATCACAACTTTGCCATCTGCTACCTTGACTCTCTCATCGACATGGAGCTGGATTGCCTTGGAGTAAGTTCTATGCTCTTGGACGAGAACTCGCTCAGCCAGACTCTCAGGTGTATCTTCTGGCTCAACCGGTACCGTCGCCTGAATAATAGTGGGTCCTCGATCGATGCTATAATCAACATAATGGATGGTGCAACCCGATTCCTTCTCCCCCGAATTGATTACGGCTGCGTGAACACGCTCACCAAACATTCCACGTCCTCCAAATCTAACCAAATTCTTCGCTGGGTGAATGTTCATGATGCGCCATAGGTAAGGTTGCAAGATTGGTTGACCGAGGACTTGCATGAAACCCGCGAGCGCGACAAGATCGATCCGGTACTGTTTCAAAATCTCAACCGCCTGTTCATCAAATCTGTTGCGTGCTTTCTCTCTATCATCCCTCGTTGCGAATTTTCTGCCCCAGACACCCTCAACAAACTCGGCCGGAATCGCGTTCTCCTTCGCAATGGCGATTACTGGAGCGCTTGCATCATTCGTTACCAGAAGGCATGCTTCGATATTCTGCAGAACGCCGAGCCCTACATGGGCAACTATGGCTCGGAAGTTTGAACCTCGTCCGGACGCAAAGACAGCTAGGCGTTTCATTGACTTCTCACGGGAACACTTGTCGTAAGGGCGGAGTTGAATTCAAGTGACTTCATGTGTTCGATTCGTTTGCGAATCAGGTTCGCAGTGCCAATGTCTCTTCGATGTCTTAGTTGGCCTTTAACGTGTTTCGTAGCATTCTCCGCTACTCTCTCGGCGTCTTCTATGCTGTCAGCGATTCCAACCAAACCTACTGTCCTGGACGCCGACGTCACAATCCGCCCGTCCTTGATGTCAACACTTGCGTAGAAGACTAGTGCACCTTCACCCCCAATCGCTTCTTTGTCAACTGAGATGGCCTCGCCCGCAATCGCCTTTTCAGGATAACCTGAAGGAACCAGATACTTGCATACCGTGGCCTTGTGCTCAAAGGAAACATGACGTGAGCTGAGTGATCCCTCAGCGATCTTCTGACAGACAACTAGAAAGTCGGTTTCCTCGGAAACTAATGGTAATACATTCATAGCTTCGGGGTCGCCGAATCGACAGTTGAACTCGATGAGTTTTGGACTCGGTTTCTCCTCATTCGAACTCTTCGCTAGCATGAATTGTCCGTAGAGGATGCCTCTGTACTCCTCACCCGTATCGTTCTTGACCGCTTGAACAACATCAGTCATTATTTGCCTGCTAGCCTCCAGGTCCCTCTCGGAAACGAAGGGCAGCAAATGGTCCTTGTCACTGTAACTGCCCATCCCTCCAGTGTTGGGACCAGAGTCGTTCTCGTACGCACGTTTGTGATCTTGGACCAATGGCATTACGTGAACATTGTTACCATCCACAAAGGCTTGGAGCGAATACTCTTCTCCGTCAAGCCTCTCCTCGACCAGAAGCTTCTGAACGCCACCGATATTGCGGCTGAAGACTTCCTTGACGTAGGCAATTTCAGATTCTATTGTTGCGAGATCTTCGCCCGAAACCTTGACCCCCTTACCTCCGGTCAGGCCAGCTGGCTTGATTGCAACCGAACCTGCAATCTTCAGGAAGTCCTCCGCCGAATTGGGATCGGTGAAGACTGCGTAGAATGGGTTTCCCGGAATCCTATGTTTCCTTAGGAGCTCTCTGCAGAATGCCTTGTCACCCTCCAGGGATGCAAGCCTTCGCGTCGGCCCTACACATGCTATGCCGAGTTCCTTCAAGATGTCTACAGTGCCGTTAACCAACGGTGCCTCTGGACCGATCACTGCCAGTTCTATTCGACTTTGTTTTGCGAAGTCTGCGACAGCTCGAGAATCAGTGATCTGCAAGACTCTCGCCTCTTTCGCTAACCTCAAGATTCCTGGGTTACGGGAACTCATCGCCGCGTAGAGTTCAGTCTCCTCCGATCTAGTCAAGGCTGAGGCGATGGCGTGCTCTCTCGCACCTGAACCTATGAGCAAGACTCGCGTCATTGTACGGTCTCCCAGTACCTTACGCTCTGATTATGCGGTTTCCCGCGCATTTCGTTGGCAATCCTCTGAGCAAGTGTTGTTGGATACTCGCCGGTCAGACATGCCAAGCAAGTCTCCTCTCTCGAGAATCCAATCGCATCAAGTAGTCCCTCGATTGTCTGGTAACAGAGCTGGTCTGCTCCAACAGCTTCCCGAATTTCCTCAACGGATCTGTTTGAAGCGATGAGTTCCGTGTGAGTTGCCATATCGATTCCGTAGAAACACGGGGACTTGATAGGTGGACATGTTACCCACACTTCGACGCGGTTCGCACCAGCCTCCTTGAGCAAGTTGACTATCTTTCGCATCGTGGTGCCTCGGACAATGCTGTCGTCTACGAGCAGTACATTCTTCCCTTGAACTACTGCGCGCACAGCATTCAGTTTGAGCCGAACAGCATTCTCTCGGCCTTCTTGGAGAGGCATAATGAAAGTTCGCGCAATGTACCGGTTCTTGATAAGTCCCTCCAAGACTGGTATCCCGGTCTCATGGGAAATTCCCTCTGCAGCAGGACGTGCAGTATCAGGGACTGGCACGATTACATCTGAATGAGTCTTGTACGCTCGTGCAAGATTCCTACCCAGCTTTATCCTGACCGAGTAAACGTCCCGCCCGTCTATCCTCGAGTCGGGTCTGCTGAAGTAAACGTACTCGAACATGCATCGCGCAAGCCGAGACTGTTGAATCAGCTGCTTTCTTACAGGTTGCCCATTTTCTCTTACTATCACGAGCTCCCCAGGACCAACGTACGAGTAATTGCGTATCCCATTTATGTCGAGGGCCACACTTTCTGAAGCGAACATTACGAAGTCTTCGTTTTCCCCTAGGCAAAGAGGCCGAAAACCATGCGGATCTCTGAAAGCGACTAGCTCCCCGTTACCGGTCAGCGCAACAACGGAGTAAGCGCCTTCAAACTCCGCCATGCAATTTCTGACAGCCTTCTCCAAATTGCCGCTATCAGACAGCTCGTTTGCAAGGATCTTCAACATTACTTCAGCGTCACAGGTTGCTGACAGGAATGTGCCGTTTGATCGCAACTCATTGCAGAGCTGAGGGAAATTCACAAGGTTGCCGTTGTGACAGAGCGCTATGCCACGTTTCGGTCGGTCGATGAAATAGGGTTGCGCGAATTCCTCTATCTTCTGAGGATCGGCGAAGGCATCCCTGTCCGCGGGCTGGCCCACTGTGGAATACCTGACATGCCCAATGCCAATGCCGCCACATAGACCGTCGAACTGCTCAACGTTGCCTGTCAGCCCAAGCTGCTTTTTATGGTAAAATCGTTGTCCATCGAAAGTGTAAATTCCACATGCTTCTTGGCCGCGATGTTGCAGAGCCAGAAGACTAAGCCAAATCTTCCGGGATACGTCGTCGTCTCTGCCGATAGCTCCAACAATGCCGCAACTTTCTCTTAGTTCTGCCACGGCTCCAAAATCCTCTGCAGAGATGTCTCATACGCAATTCGCATTGTGTCGAGTGGTAGCTGCACCTTTCTGTCGTGCAAGATTAGCCTCAGGAAATCCCCGTCCACACTCCCAGCTACGTTAGCGGGGACTCTGTGCTGCCACATCACTCTCAGAACGAGATCCGGGCTCTTCGTGGTCAAGATAAACCGAGAATTTGATTCGGATAAGAGTAGTTCCTCATCTCTCATCTCATTCGCCGGAATATTCTTGATGTCGATGACAGCGCCTTTGTTTCCTGCGAGCGCCATCTCTGCAAGCGCTACAGCCAAACCGCCCTTGGAACAGTCATGGCATGCGGTTACTAGGCCGTCTTTGATGCATTCAAGCACTGCTCTCTGCGTTTGTTTTTCAAGCTCGAAATCAAGTGAAGGTGGGAATACGTCCTGTAATCCTAAAGCATGGTAGTATTCGGAACCACCCAGTTCTCGTTTGGTTTCTCCAATCAGTACTATTTTCTCGCCCTCTCTCCTGAAACCCATCTTCGTTATGTGTTCGAGCTTCTCGACCAACCCAGCGACTGCGATCACGGGCGACGATTTGACCGCCCTGCCAGTTTCCTCATCTTGGTTGTAGAAGCTGACCTTCCCCCCAACACAGGGAAGAGAAAGAGTTCGTGCAAAGTCGGCCATACCCTTAACTGCCATTGAGAAGGCCCAGAAGATCTCCTCCTCATTCGGATCTCCGAACTGGCAGTGATCCAGCATTGCTATCGGCTGGGCTCCCACCGCGACAACATTGCGGCAGCATTCTGCGAGGACACTTGCAGCTCCGACGTAAGGATCTAAGTCACAGAATCGAGAGTTTCCATCGACCTTGATTGCCGCGAACTTCCCATTTGGCAATCTTAGAACGGCCGCATCTCCTTCTCCTGGTTTGACTACGGTTCTGATTCCGACCTCATGGTCATATTGGTGAAAGACCCATTCCTTGCTCGCTATAGTGGGAGACCTGAGCATTTCAAGCAAGAGTTCCTTGATATTCAGAGAACGATTCATCTCATTGGAAAGGACCTTTCCAAACCTTGGTGCTCTAGCGGTTCTCGGAATGATTGGTGCATTCGCAAGGAACGCGGTGGGTAGACTAGCTATTGTCTCCCGACCGCTTGTGATAGTGATTGTGCGGGTTGAGGTGACTTCTCCGATCCGGGCACATGCCAAACCATACCTCTGCATGATGCTCTCCAAGACAGCCTCATGTCCCTGCTTAACAACAAGAAGCATGCGTTCTTGCGATTCTGAGATCATCACCTCGATGGGGCTCATGTCGGGTTCGCGGATCCGAATCTTTTCGAGGTAGACTTCAACACCCGTACCGCCTTTGTCAGCTACCTCAGATAGCCCCGTTGTTAAGCCACCTCCACCTAGATCCTTGCAGCCTCGCAGTGTTCCCGCTCGGTTTGCTTCAAGGGTAGCTTCGATAATCAGTTTCTTTGTGAACGGATCCGGTATCTGAACTGCCGACCTCTCACGCTCAACATCGATCCCCAGAATTCGTGAGGCGAACGTAGCTCCGTGAATTCCATCTCGACCCGTTGATCCCCCTATCAAAAAAATGCCGTCCTCTGGGTGAGTTGCCTGCGCAAGTAGTAACTCCTCCCTCTTCCCAACTCCAAGGCATGCCACGTCGACGAGACAATTTCTCTCGAAGCATTCGTCGAACTCAATTTCGCCTGCCACTGTTGGGACGCCAATACAATTGCCGTAATCCGCGATTCCGCGTATGACGTTCTTCATTATCCACTTGGAATGATCGCTTTTCGTCACATCGCCGAATCTTAGGGCGTCAAGTGAAGCGATGGGTGTTGTTCCCATGCAGAGTATATCGCGGACAACTCCGCCGATCCCTGTGGCAGCTCCTCCGTACGGGTCGATTGCACTGGGATGATTGTGGCTCTCGATATGCATGGTCAAGACGTAGCCATCACCAATGTCGACAACACCTGAATCGTAGCCTGGACCAACTAGGACTCGGCTGCCGGTTGTTGGAAGCTGTCTGAGGACAGTTCTTGATGATTTGTAACTACAGTGCTCACTCCATTCCGCGTCAATCATCGCCCATTCAAGAGCGTTGGGTTCCCTGCCGAGCTCCTGTCGAGCATACGCCATCTCCTCGATCGTCAGATTTGTTTGAAATTCGCCTACTAGCATTGGATCCAATCCACCATCGACTGGAAGACCTTGAGACCATCCGTTCCACCTAGGGCAAGGTCGCTGGCACGTTCTGGATGAGGCATCATACCTACGACGTTTCCCTCCTCATTGGAGACCGCAACGATGCCTCGCGATGTCCCTGTAGGGTTCTCACCGACATATCTCATGACGACGCGACCATCAGCTTCCAATTGCTCGAGCAAGTCGTCCTCACCAAAGAATCGGCCTTCATTGTGTGCGATTGGCATCCAAGCTCTGGAATTCTTGTCAAAGGCACTGGTGAAGGCTGAGCTTGTGTTTTCGATTCGAAGGTCTACCCACTTACAAACGAACTTCAGAGATGCGTTGCGTAGAAGCGAACCAGGAAGAAGACCCGTCTCGATGAGAATCTGGAAGCCATTGCAAATGCCGAGAACAGGTTTTCCCTCCTTGGCCATGTGGCAGATGGTTTTCATTGCTGGTGAGTGGGCTGCTATGGCTCCGGCGCGGAGATGGTCGCCGAAACTGAACCCTCCCGGCAGAATCACGGCATCGTACGACCCGTCTTTGAAATCATTATGCCAAACTAGATCAGTCTGGATTCGTTTCACATCTGCTAGAACATGGACGGTGTCGCGGTCGCAGTTGCTCCCCGGAAATCGAATGATGGCGGCCTTCATTTCTTACGACCTGACTCTGACAGTAATTGAATGCGCAACGGGATTGTACAATCTCAGATCGTTGCACATCGAGACAACTTTCGTGCTCGCTTCCTCTTCATCGGTTGCCTCAACTTTGACTGCCAGCAGTTTTCCCATCCTCACTTCCTTTATGAATTCAAAACCGTGCTTGTGGATTAGATCACGCATTATGGTCTCGCCTTCAGGATCACGGGCCTGAGGCTTGTTAGATATCAAGATCTCAACGGAGAAGACCGAAGTCACCGCATATTCTCCTGAAGGGTTCTTGGTAGCCCAACTCGAAGATTCGAGGAAGACCTTTTCGAAACCTATCCTTGTCTAGGATTTCCATGGTCTCTCTGTCCCACAACCGCCAAGAATCAGGGCTAAGCTCGTCACCGATTACCATTCGTCCATTAGAATCTCGACCGAACTCGAGTTTGAAGTCCACTAGAATTGCCTCTCGTTCTTCGAAGAACTTCTCCAAGAGACGAACTGCTTTGAGCGTCATGTGCCTCATCTGTTCGATTTCGTCTTCGTTGGCAAGTTTCATGATCTTCAGATGCTCATCGGTGAGAAGAGGGTCATGAAGTGCATCATCCTTCAAGTAGAATTCGACAATTGGAAAGGGAAGTCTGTCACCACTCTGAAATCCCCTTCCGATCCCAATGAAATGACCAGCGGCACGAATTCTGCAAACGACCTCGACTGGAATCATCTTCAGTTTCTTAACTAGAAGTCGGGTATCGTCGACCTGCTTGATGAGATGGTTAGGAATCGCGTCCTGCGAAAAGAGTTCGTATAGTTTCGCGGTAATGGTTGCGTTAATTCTTCCCTTACCGGGCAGAAGGTCATGTTTCTTTCCGTCGCCAGCGGTGATGTCGTCACGAAAAGTAAGAACTACTTGCTCTTGGTCGTCTACGGCGGCAACAGTCTTGGTCTTGCCTGCCGAGAGCACGGTAATTGACATATTTCGTGTTGATGGCGCTCGCGTCCAAACGCTTTCTGGACACAAAAATGTCAACAAAAGCTCGTCCGTTCTGAACCAGGTTTTCGAAGCGCGTATGTGTTGACTTCTTTGTGTCAATGGCTCGCAATCTAGTGTGCGAAATGCCGTAGACCAGTGAATTGCATTGCAATCTCGTACTCGTCCGCGGCCTCGATCACCTCCGGGTCTCGAATCGAACCTCCGGGTTGAATGATCGCGCTCACCCCTGCTTTTCCCATCAGGTCGACTGAGTCCCTAAAGGGAAGGAAAGCGTCCGATGCCATCACCGTCCCGGTGATCTTCAGCCCTGCTTCTCGCGCTTTCATCAATGCAATCTTGCAGGAATCTACTCTGCTCATCTGTCCAGCTCCTACACCAACCAGCTGATCTCTCGAGCAAAGCACAATCGCATTGGATCTGACGTGTTTCACGATCGTCCATGCAAATAGAAGCCCCTCAGTCTCGTCTTCGGTGGGCTTTCGCTTCGTTAGTACCGTGAGTCTTCGTTCATCAAGCAGCTGATCGTCGCTATCTTGGTACAAGATCCCGCCAAGAATTTTCCGAAAGCTCTTCTCTCTAGTCTTCTGAGTTTGAACTAGTTCAGATAGATCAAGGATTCGTCGATTCTTCCTAGTGGCGAGAATCTTCAAAGCTTCAGCTTCATATCCCGGTGCCAAGATCAACTCGACGAATTTGTCACTGAGCAGGTTGGCTGTCTTCACGTCCACCTTTCTGCTGAATGCATATACACCGCCGAAAGCTGATACCGGGTCTGTTCCTAGTGCTCTGAGGCATGACTCTGCGAGTGAATGTCCCATCCCTACACCGCACGGGTTCGTGTGCTTGATGATTACTGTCGCATATTCTGCGTTCAGTTCATTGATTAGACTGTATCCTGCGTCAGCATCCAGTATGTTCGTGTAGCTGAGTCCCTTCTCGCCCGCAAGCTGTGTTGCGGATGCTATGCACCACGGCGCGTCTGCATCTCGATAGACTGCGCCCCTTTGATGGGGGTTCTCTCCATAACGTAAGTCCTGTATCTTTTCGAAGCTGAGCAGAAGCTTCTGGGGGCCGGGCCACTCGGTTCGAACGCTCTCCCTCAGCGCGAGCCTCCCAAAATAATGCGCAATCGTAGTCTCGTATGCGGCCGTCCGCTCGAAGGCTTTCAGCATCAAATCCAATCGTGTCTTTTCCGATAACCGACAACCAGATGTTTGGAGTTCCAGCAAGACCTTCGGGTAATCAGCGGGATCCGTTACGACGGCAACGCTCAGATAGTTCTTCGCTGCCGACCTGATTATCGTCGGTCCACCGACGTCAATGTTCTCGAGAGCCTCGCTGACAGCAACAGCCTCTGAAGCGGCTTTCTCGAAGGGGTAAAGGTTCACAACGACCATATCGATTGGCACTATTTCGAACTTCTGAATTGTTTCGAGATCATTTGCGTTCTCTCGCCTGTAGAGCAGTCCCGCGTGAATCTTAGGATGAAGACTCTTCACGCGCCCGCCAAGAATCTCGGGAAAGCCTGTGTAGTCAGCGACCTCACGAACCTCGATCCCCCTTTCGGAAAGTAATTTTGCCGTCCCACCGGTCGATAGAAGTTGTATTCCGAGAACTCGCAGCCCGTATGCAAATTCAACAATACCTGTCTTATCGTACACGCTCAGTAGAGCCGTCTTTGGTGAA
>CAZRDM010000001.1:71077-149311 GCA_964598845.1 uncultured Candidatus Bathyarchaeia archaeon | reverse complement strand
AAATTCAACAATACCTGTCTTATCGTACACGCTCAGTAGAGCCGTCTTTGGTGAACTTCCGGACATGCCGAGGCCGTGTGTCAAATGCGCTTTTGAAAGTTAGCTTTTGGTAGAAAATCGACAGCACCTGTCAACGAAAGCTCGGGCTAAGGCTGGGCATCCCAGTAGGTGCATGTGCACATAGGAACCTACGGCCTCGCACTCCACGAGCTCCAAGCACGCTCCAATAGTCACGCTAGGTCAGTTTCAAAACCCGTGGATAGCATTAAGAAACGGTTGAGAGAAGAGTTGAACGCGAGCTCCATGCTAGATTGTATGCGAATGAGCAGATTTCGCGTGCGCCTCTAGTTGCTGTTCACTCTCGAAAAATTGTTTACACGCTCGACAGATGAAAGTGGTTTCGGGCAAATGTCATCGCTGATCGAAGAGCGCAGCGGAGTATTTGAGGTGATTCCTAATCTGTTAAAGAAGAAGTTCACTCAATGGTTTATGACTCAGACCAGCTGAATCGCGCTCGCGTGAGATCATGTCCGTTCAATCCAGAAGCAAACGTTTGAGGGTACGAATTGTTGGATTGGATTGTGCAAGCTGTTCTCGAGCTATTAATCGTGCACTGGAAGGACTGAAAGGGGTGCGGAGTGTAGGTACCAGCTACATGTTAGACTTGGTGTTGATTGATTACGACCCTACCATTTTGACTAAAGACGCGATCCTTGCCGCAATCAAGGAAACTGGTTATGATGCGATGCCTGCCGCTAACTAATGGGTGACTTCTGTTCTCCCGCTGTCAACCCGTAGAGTAGTAATAGAGCCCCTAGCAGAATCATGGGAACCGCAGACAGCAGATTGGGATAAATAACAACTTCTCGGGTGGGGTTTTCCAGGGTCGTTCTGAGTGGGATAGGTGCCGCAGCAAAGGCAAATATCAGGAAAAGAGCCCCTAAGATAAGCCCAAGTCTGCTCATATCTCAGTTTCAGACCCCGTTTTCTGTCCATTTCTCACTAAGCAAACTGGTATAAATCAACGAGTCTCAAAACCCGCTGTTCAAAGACAATTACTCTCACGCGTTAGTTTAGTAGTAATGTTCTGTACCTGCAGCGATAAACTATTTGTGTAAGAACGCCGAATCGCCACCCGACCTACTTTGCCAGTTTTTGAGAAGGAAGGGCAACGATTAATTTGCGATAAGTGTGCCTTCGAGACAAACAGCCAAGAAATCTTCAGCCTACACAAGAAGAACTGCCCACGAATCTGAAGGGCCGCGCTTCTTTAGCTCTTGGCGAATGTATACTGGGTATGAATGAATCATTCAGACCGCTTTTATGCGAATTCCCGTCCTTCCAGACCAGAGGTGAACTGAAAATGCAGAGATCTACCAACTTTTCTATCGGTGCGATAGCAGCGCTAATGGTCATATTGGCACTGGCGCTTTCGCAACCTCTTGCTTTTGCAGACGGAGCATCAGGCAAGTTCAACCCTCAAACCCAATTTCCCGCGGGAACCACTGTTACCTTCACGTCTCTGAACGGTGTCGCTGCACAACGGGTGAACTTCAATAAGCCAAGGTTCGCGCA
Organism: uncultured Candidatus Bathyarchaeia archaeon; assembly: GCA_964598845.1. Classification (GTDB taxonomy): domain Archaea; phylum Thermoproteota; class Bathyarchaeia; order 40CM-2-53-6; family 40CM-2-53-6; genus FEN-987. The sequence goes on along the minus strand of CAZRDM010000001.1, from coordinate 147,736 downwards.
ATACGACGCGGCCATCTCGATAATGGTCAAAGTCGAAGAGTTAACACGGGATGGCGGTATCCGCTGGAAGGTATTGAGTGGAACGTTCACAATCAAGGGCCAAACCTACACCGTAACGGGAGGCGGTGGACTCATGAACACCTTTGATGAAGTCGGTATGCGCGGCGAAACCACCGGCCCAGACGGCGCAGATTACCGCTGGCGCCTTCGCGGATTTGCCTCACTCCATAACGGCGTAGTAATCATCGCGCTTCGAGGAGGCATAGCTACCATCCAGAGTGACGATGCGCTCTTGGGATATCGCCTAGTCTTCATCGCAACCATGAGCGGAAGTTAGGAAAGGCAAGATTGCGGCTCCTCCCCAATTCCTTCTTTTTCACCCACTCCCTCCCACTGGTTTCCGAACGACTTTAAGTGAGGAAAATCAAATGGCCGATGGCCACGGGAAGCGTGATCGAAGGTTTCTCATTCAACGATTACTGTCTGCGCTGCCAAAAGGTAACGGAGCACAAAATCGAACTGAATGACGACGATCTGTTCGACACTTGTGCTTCTTGTGCTAAGACACGCCTGTTGAAGGATGTCAACCAGGCATACTATCCGAAAACCGAGCTCTGGGTAACGCGATTCAAGGTCGACAATCTTCCATGCGTTGTCGCCGGAAAACTCTTGGATGCCTCCCGGCGTATCGGCAACAACAGGAAGTACTTAGTCGCCCTACAATTTTCGAGTTACAGCACATAGAACCCCACTTTCTTGTTGAGAATTCTCGACGCCTAGTTCGAGCAACCCAGATATCGATCTCACCAATCATCCACAAACTATCCCCGCATCATTCCATCGCGAAATCTCATTCGCGCGCGTCCCTCGCGCACGCAGTCATCAAATTCCAACAGAAATTCTGACAATGTCCATCACCGATCGGGATTCCACGGAACATTTTGCACTTACGCGGGACTCCACGCCGAATTCTGTGATGTCGCGGGAGAATTTGGTGAAGAAATTTTTTCGCGCGCGTTGGGGCAACGCTTATATCTGAATTATTTAACTTAGACGAAAATCGGGAATTCTACTCGGGGGATCTTGAGCACAAAAATTGCAGACTAGACCTTACGCTTACAGGCACGTAGTGGCAACACTTTACGGATGTCGCGCTGATCTTCTCGACGACAAACTCCTGTTGAACGTAACGCTCAAAGCGATTCGAAACGCGAACATGCAACTCGCCAAGACGAAAATGCCGAACCCACTCGTATACAAAGTACCAGATGACATAATGGGTGGTGGAGTAAGCGTCAACGCGCTCATCACAACGAGTCATCTTACAGTACATACATCTAGGCTCTACGAGGCAGCCGAATTCGACTGCGCCACCTGCGGTTGCGACAGCAACCCTTGGGCGGCACTAGAAACCTTCAAGCGGGGATTGAGACCCACAAGCGTCACGATCCACTATCAGCACGACGAACAGCAACTAGGAGTCCTCTCAGTTCCCGTCATCAAAGCCTAGTTTTCCGCGCGCAATAACTCCACATTTTTCTCACACCGTTCGTACAATTCATCACAGTAAGCTGTTGATATCCCCACTTGTTCCCGATGGCATTCGGCAGGATGTTGGAATGATCGGCAAGCCTAGGTTGGACGTCAGCATGCATTTTTCATCCTCGGAGGAGTTTCTTTGCTGCGTCACATTGGCTCTCAAACTAGCAGGGAGCTTGGTTGGCAGAGCATGAATCCTTCTCAGCGTACCGGGATTTACAATGGGCTTAATTAGCGGCATTGAGGTCGTGGTGATACTCATTGTTCTAAGTCTTCTGTTTATCCTAGGTTGGCGTCTGCAGAGGAAGAGAATTAATTCGGCATTTCTGCTATTCTTGATTGGTGGTCTTCCCCTACTCCTCTTATTATTCATCGGAAGACTGCTACTGGCTCTGTTGGCGTTCACAATTCTCCTAGTCTTGACAGTTATCGTTCTCGGACTAATTCTGGCGTTAAGGTTTAGAAAGCCTTAGAAAAATCTGCTGCTAGTCTTGGCTGCTGTCTCTTGGCGATTCTGCACCCGGGAGCTCAAGCTCTCTGACCGATTTCCCAATCTCATCCACGAGCACTTCTTCCACTCGCGGGTCTAGACTCAAGATTACAAGATGAGCTGCAGTCCGATAGAAAACTAAGAGGGTCTTGTCGTATCGAATGACTAGCGTTTTAATCGTCCCGCAGAAGGGGCGTAGTTTCTCAGCCGCATCCATCATCAACGGGGCTGCGATCGTCATGAAATCACGGTCAGTCTGATCTGGCGTAAGAGATGCAATCCCCTCACGCATCCTAGATTCTAGTAAGTCGTACTGGTGGTTTAAGATAGCTACATAGCGAATTCGACTGTCAAGTTCAAAGATACTCTCCGTGATTTGTCGGACACCCAACAGGATCAGAATCTATCTTTGGGACTATCCTAATATGCACTTTTCAAATCGGCCGTCATTTGGGCACTCTTGCAATTACGGAGCCAAAGTTGAGGCTATAGAAAGCTTAATTCTTTGCTTCAGCGTTAGCGGGGCTCGCTGGCGGCGAGAACCCATTGCTTAACTCGGCGAAGCTCCGACGCGAAATCCTGCGACTGTACGATAAGGACCCTCAGGGCTGGAGCGTGCTGGTCGGCAGGGACAAAACCGGCTTCTTTGACGCCATCATCTCGCATGGAACAGAAACCTGGCAGATAAAGGAGTACGAGGTGAATCCGTACAAGTTCGTTGGTTTAGGGGCTAAACTCGCTAATGTGAGTCCTCCCAGCCTCGGGAGAGAGAAGTATCCGTTTGGACTCAGGCCGATGAATCAGGCTCAGATTAAAGAAATCGCCAACCTAATAGACAACCCCGTTGCAATGAGTGAGCTCGCCTCAAAGCTTCTTGATGAAAAACCCGTTAGTTCACGGGAAGCCGCGGAAAGCGTAGCCGTTCTTCAAGGTCCTATATTCCACTCGACCAAACCTCTTGAAGCGCTCTCTTCAGCTCAAGGTAGATTGGATGCGGACCTGAGGAGAGAGTTACGGCGAATTGTCAATCGAGAGTTTCGACACACGCTTACTCCATACTTGTGAACGATCGTCGAGCACGGAAATCTCATCCTGCTCGTAAGATTAGATGATCTGGAACGCTAAGAATCGACACTCTTGTCCATTCAGCAAGTTTGAACAACAACAGGCATCATATCTGTCGAATAATCAAATTCGCAGAGATCACTTGCTTGATCGTTGGGTCATTTTGCGGTTTCAAGGTAGAGAGCTGAAGAGAGTGTCCGTTCTGACTAGGCAGTGAGAGCCTCACGCCTCCACCCGATCTGGTCTACGTTGGCATAGGATTTTGAAGCCGCGAGACGTGCATCCCAGGTCCGTATTTGGCCACAAGGCGCCAAGGTGAGGCCGTTCGTTAAGAGAAATCTAAAGACGCTTTCTCCTTCTCGGACGGAAAACAATAGGTGTTCACGAGACCCTTTTATGGAATCCCCAGCCCACAAGGACCATCCGCATCACGCAACCGAACAGCAAATAGAGCTCTGGGTTCAAGAATGGAAAGACTTACTCTAACGAGGGGGTAATTTCAATGATCGCGATTATCTTGGCGGGAGGCTATGCAACTCGACTGGGACCGTTGACAGTGAAGGGGCCTAAACCTCTTCTTGAAGTAGCCGGAAGAGCGATTCTTGGTCACATCATTGATAGACTCGGAAAGTGCAGCGAAGTCAACAAAGTTGTTATCGCAACAAATACAACTTTTGAAAATCAGTTCAAGGATTGGCTCAGTCGGAACCGCTATTCGAATGTCATTGTCAGAGCTGAAGTCAGCGAAAGCGACAGCAATAAGCCGGGCGCCATCAGATCCCTAGCGGGCCTAGCAAGAGAATTCGATAGTGATTCATATCTAATAATAGCGGGCGACAACCTCTTCACGTCGAACCTGCAGGGCTTCTTCCAGTACTTCCGAGACAAACAATGTTCAGTAGTTGCCATTTACGATATCATGGAGATGGACCTAGCAAAGGAGTTGTCCGTCCTGGAATTGGATGCGGAAGGCAAGATCATCGCATTTCAGGAGAAACCGAAACAGCCGACAACTACTTTCATTGGAACTTGCATCTATCTTCTTCCGCAGAGAAGCCTGCACAGGATTTATGAGTACCTGAAGGAGGGAGGAAATCCTGACAGTCCAGGTTACTTCGTGCAATGGCTTGCGAAAAAAGAGCTCGTTTACGGCTACATCCTCGAAGGGAAATGGTGGGACATAGGTACTCCAGAATCCTATGACCAAGCCAGAAGCGAATTCAAGAGCAACGCCAGTGGAATCTAAGCTTCGGGGTCATGAGAAATTTATGACCGCCTTGACCCCTGAGCTAGGCTCGAAGGCTTTCTTGTAATCCGCCCGTTTGGGAGTTAGAAAGCAGCTAAATCACTGCGTGATATTCTGGAAGTCTCTTAATCCGATTTCGAAACAGCACGTTCCGATTTCTTGTTTTTCGGTCACTCCGAGCTACCCAGATTCCATAGCCAATCCGAATTCGTTGAGTTGGATTTCTGGGATACTTCTTGCGAGGAGCGATTGCTTCACGCCTCTTCTTGTGTTGGGACCTTCTGCCAAGATCTTCTCGATGAGCGGATATATTCTGCGAACGCGTTCTTGAGGGGATCAGCACTTAAGCTTCACTAGTGCCCTAGCACTTGAATCCAATCAGTTCCTTCTGGTGCCTTGAACGAAGATTGGAAGGGGCTTCGAAGGAATGACATGCAGGGTTCCTCTCATACACCAAGTCCTGACAAGGAGCTTCCTCTCGTACAGCAGTTTCTCTAAGTAGCCGCGGGAGTACTCTTCAACGCGGTTGCAAAGCGCGATTTCCCATCCGTCGCGCGGCAAAATGGGATGGAGTCATTCCTTTAAAGCTAGGTAATCCCCTGAGACGGGAACCAAAAGACCTCCGAATTATTCTCCAGTACATTCGCAAACATCGTACCAGCAAGACACCCTTTGATGCCGCCATCATCGACTGGGCAACCGGCAAAAGTCGCTCTAGGGATGAACAGAAGATAATACGATACGGTATGGATGGTATCGAAGCAGGCGCCACATGGTGGTTGGAAAGCGTCTACCGCAGGCGGAATCCACCTAAAGACATGTTCGCAAGAATCCGGCGAGGTCCACGGAAAGTTTAGGTTAACCTCGCCATCGGATTGTTACGCCCAAATAGTTTTCAACTCAATCAGAATAAGCAATGCCCCTTCAGCTCCTTTCCCAAGAACGTTCGTGGAATCCGAATTGGAATACAAGGAACTTGGAAAGACAGGAATCAGGATCTCAGCGATCGGTATCGGGACGTGGCAGTGGGGAAGCCGCGAATGGGGCTGGAGCCGAACGTACGGAAAACGCGACCTACTCGAAGCCCTCCACAAAGCCTTGGAACTTGGAATCAACCTCGTCGACACTGCCGAGATTTATGGAAAAGGCAAATCCGAGGAACTAATCGGGGAAGCCATTCAGGGACACCGCGAGGAAGTTGTAATAGCGACAAAAGTTTCGCCCATGAACCTAACATACGGTAGAGCCCTCAGAGCCGCGGACCGTAGCATTCGAAGACTACGAGTCGATGTGATCGACCTCTACCAGATTCACTGGCCAAATCCGTTCATCCCAATTCGCAACACCATGAAAGCATTGAAGCAACTCGTGGAGGCCGGAAAAGTTCGATGCATTGGCGTCAGCAATTTCAACCTAGAGAAAATGAAAGCTGCGCAAGACGCCCTCCCCCCGTCAGAGCTGGCGTCGAACCAGGTCAAGTACAACCTGCTTGACAGACGCGTAGAAAAGGATCTGCTTCCCTACACAAATCACGAGAGAATTACGGTAATCGCGTACAGTCCTTTGGCGCAAGGCCTTCTAACTGGAAAATACAGCCCCGAAAGCCTTCCTCAGACTGCAGTCCAGAGCATGAACGCGCGATTTTCACCTGCTAATCTGTCCCGCCTCGGAAAGCTTACCAATACTCTGCTTGAGATAGCACGCGCTCACGGTAAGACCTCATCACAGGTCGCTCTCAATTGGTTGATTCGGAAGGAGAACGTGGTCGCGATTCCAGGAGTAAAGAGACCGGAGCATGTGCTAGACAATGTCGGAGCGACGGATTTGCGCCTGACGCAGCAAGAAATCGAGAAACTTGAAACGATTGCCTCGAAGATCCGGTTCAGCAGACTCAGCGGCTTGCCAAATCTTTTGAGAGCCTTCACACGCGTTTGATGGACGAAGTGGCAATTGACTGTTCAACATTCTTGAGTTTGTTTAGCAATGTTCAAGGACGAGGCTGGTAGCGGTTTCTGCGAGAACGAGAAGGCAATTTCGAGCTGCGAATCGCTCTAGAAGCTTTAAGCGCAAGATAGTGTTAGTATCTCCCGCTCCAAGGGCGCGTTTGGTTGGCTACGCTCCGGCTTGGCTATTGGGCTCCTCAAGAGCAGTATGACCCCCAACGGTTGCTTCAGTATGCTGTTCACGCTGAAGTCGTTGGGTTCGACATAATAGTGACAAGCGACCATTTCCATCCTTGGAGCAACACAGGTGGTCAAGCAGGTTTTCCATGGATATGGCTTGCGTCAATTGCGGAGAGGACCCGAAAGGTTGAGCTAGGGACCGCGGTAACAACACCGTTCTTTCGCTACCATCCCGCTATTGTCGCGCAGGCTTTCGCAAGCTTGGACTACCTCTATCCTGGAAGAATGTTCATGACATTGGGAACCGGACATGCGATGAACGAAACACCGCTTGGTTTCAGGTGGCCTGGTTTTGAGGAGAAAGTTTCGCGGCTCGAAGAGGCTCTTGAGATCATACAGAAACTGTGGAAAGGCGATTTCGTAACCTACGAAGGCAAATACTACCAACTCAATAAGGCGAAACTCTACACGAAACCAAAGACGAAGATCCCGATCTACTTGGCTACATCTAACGAGCGTGTTGCGCGGATAGCCGGGCAATTCTGCGATGGAATCCTAACCAATCCTAGGGGACTGGAGCGATTCAAAAGGATCGTTAACGCGATGGAGAAAGCCGCGATCAAAGTAGGACGCGACCCCACGAAGCTTAGCAAGAGCATGGAATTCAAGGTCGCCTATGACATCGACTACAACCGTGCCTTGAAATCTGCAATGTTTTGGGCAACGACCGCCATACCTCGCGAGAAAAGAGAGCACGTATGGGATCCTCGAGAGCTTGAAGCCCTCGTTGGACCGGAAGAAGAGAAGAAGATCAAAGACTCGTGGTTGATTACAACCGATTCAGACGACATCATCAGACGCCTCGGAGAGTTTCTGAAAATGGGTTTCGAGCGCGTATACATCCACAGCGCCAGCCCGATTGAGGAGAGATTCCTGAACCTCTTGGGACGCGAGATATTACCATGGATGAGAGAATATTATGAGAGCTTGTTCAAACCGGTTCGCACAGTCGCAGTAGAGTAAGTTGCAGAGAGAGTATCCCGTTCGTCCCTTAGTGGCAGTTGGCGCCGTAGTAGTAGATGACTCACGTGTCCTATTGGTAAGGAGGGCTCAGGATCCTAGCAAGGGGCTATGGTCTGTGCCGGGTGGTTTGATTGAACTCGGCGAAACTGCTGAAGAAGCCGCTCGAAGAGAAGTGAAAGAGGAGACTGGCATCGACGTTCAGATTGAGCGCCTTCTCGATGTAACTGATAACATCGTCCGTGATGATAAAGGCAAGATCCGCTTCCACTATGTCTTGATAGATTTCCTCGCACGCCCGATGACACGAACGGCTGAATCTAGATCGGACGTCTCTGACGTCAAATGGGTACTCCTCGATGATATCTCAACTTACTCCCTTACGGAGGGGGCGAGAAACCTCATACTGAAGATAGAAGTCACGGAAGACAGGCTCAACTAGACTAGTTCTAAACGAGACCGCACCGATTCTAGGAAGTAAGGCCGTCCACAGCGATAGTGTTACTTGTCATAAGATCGACTTTCTCTCCCTTCATGAAGTCCTAGGTCTACGCCGTAACAGAATGGTGCCATCTTAGTATGTATTCGGGCAATCTGAGACCGCGCTCCGCAACCCTCTCAACCAAGTAGATCGGTAGAGGACTTAACGCGAAAGCTGACTTCATGTAGAAACTGTTCGGTCTTCCTTCGATTCCATTGCCGCGTATGGTGAAGGATAAGTCGGAGGCTGCAGCGATTGTGCTATCTTGATTACCGACAACCGATGCCACCAAAGCTCCCATGCGCTTGAAGTTCTTGCACCAACCAGCCACGATCTCTGTCTCTCCGCTATGTGAAATAGCTACGAGAACATCGCCAGCGCGCGGTGCTGGGGTATTCGACTCTCCTGCGACATATATCTGGTCGCCCACAGCACGCTTCACATGCCCAATGCGGACAGCTGTCATTCGCGCGACTTCTCTACCACTACCCAATCCCGCAAAGAAACATGAATGCCTCTGCTCAAGGGCATCGACAAGGGCCTTGAAGAAATCAGAAGCGACTATCTGGTCAAGGAGGGATCCTACTTCCGTGAATAGTTCCTTCGAACGTGCGATCACGCGATCGGCGGTCGCCTCTTCGTAGATCGCCTCCGCTATCGAGTGGAAGAGAACGCCTGTTCCGAGTATGAACAGATCCTCGAGTATTCCAGTTGATCGGAATTCCCTAGACTCGGTTGGTTCTTCCTCGGGCTCCCTGCCCTTCAAAACCAGAACATTCCCATAACGCGTCCCAAGTTTTCCTATGGGGGAATCACGATGGGACGTTATGACATCAATACGGAAATCTCGCGGGTTGCTATTCTGAGCGATGTGCATAGCTAGCTGTTGGGCGTCGAGGAGGGGCATCAAGGATTTACCACTTCCCGAGTTTATTAGCAGACACACCTGTCCAAAACGCTGCTTCAGAATCGGCGCTGCTTCAATGACTGTCCGCCCTGGAAAACCGATGTCACCTCGATCTAGGACGAGTTTGCCTCCGCGCATTTTAGCCATTTCACTGCATGCAATACTGAGTGCACCCTTGGACCGGCCCTCAGCGGACGGAAGGATAACGCCTGAACCCTTGATGTCATGGTAAAGCGCCTCAACCTCAGCGCGGTTGATTTGCTCTAGATTGCGAAAGATACGGTTTACGAAGGTGACACTACTGACTTCGGGAGGCATTTCTCCTTCCTAGCGCACGCTGAGGCTTCGATTCTTCCTTTATAAGAATCACAAATAAGTGGTTTCGCGTACGCTCTTTTGGAAGGCGGCACCCGTTGAGTTGGGCTGATAATGCACGAAGGAAGCTAGCTACCCCAAGTGTAGCGTAACCTGTTAAACTATACTCGAAGGCGCGTTTTTCCTAGGATCCAGCGATTTATTCTCAGGCTACGACCTCGATGGGTACCGGCTCGGTGCGGGCTTCCTTTGAGGCTTTCTTGATCTTCTGCAATTGTCTTAGTTCTTCTAGCTCCTCGTCGTACAGATACTGACATATTCGTTTGTTCCTAATGGGGTCGCGGATACGAGTGTGGATGACGGTTTCTACTCAATTCAGCGTCGAACTATTGTAGGCTTGAGCGGTGGGTCCTGTTGAGTAGCATATTGATGATTCGGAAGGTTATCCCCCAAATGATACGGCCTCGATAAATGTACGAATCAACGGTAATATTCTCCTCCTCGACTTGAACCTCCGATTTGCTCACTTGGAGTTCTCCCAGCTCGACTAAAGGCGCCCAGAAACTCTCCGCGACCTCTTCGTTCAGGCGAACTCGCACATTCCTGCTGAGCTCGAAGACGAAGGGGGTGACTACAGCGCGGCCGCTTCGAGCATGAAGCACCGGAAGAACGCCAAGCATCTTGTGCTTACGCAACTCGATCCCAACTTCTTCTCGGGCTTCTCGAATTGCGGTTTCTGAAAGTGTTCGATCCCCTCGTCCAATATGACCACCGGGGAATGCTACTTGTCCTGACCAAGGGTCACCCACGCGTTCCATTCTTTTGATCAGAAGGACTGTTCCATCTCTTTCCTTGGGGTTAATCACAATCGCTACAGCCGCGACAGGAGGACCCAACCCTTCGATTGGAAGGATCGAGTCCGCGGGCAGCAATCGCGACTTCAGCGACGCAATGTCAAATTTGCTACTTGGAGTCATATTCACACCAGCCTTGTAGTCTCTGTCATCTCTCTTTATGTTCGAGTATTCGCGGAAAGAACTTTGGCACACTCTGCTTGTAGTTGGAGTAATCTTCTCCAAAGCGTGATAGCAGTTCCCTTTCCTCAAGCGGGATTATCAGAAAATAGGAAGTTACAAGATCAAGTATGGCAAGGAGCCCTGTTGCCAAGAACCCTGTCATAAAGAAAATGCCAACGAACATGAGTGTGTGGGCGGAATAGGTCGGATGTCTGATGACTGAAAATGGTCCTTTTGTGACTAATTCTTGGCGGACCATTGTGGGTTTCAATTCTGAATAACCGATCAGGGCTTTCCAACCCAATAGTTTGCCAGTCCAAGTGTGCAATATAACTCCCATGAGCATAACAGCCCAGCCTAACCACGAAAGAATGCCCAGCCTCAGCTTCATTCCAAGCAGGAAATCCTGAAAGACTATTATGGCGAGCGCGACAGGTGCCCATTCCAGAAGAATCAGAAAGTAGGCGGAAGATCCGAGTCTTCTCCAAACTGTCGGTTTCGCATGAACTTGTACGAAGAATATCGGTATAGATGGCCAGGCGGCAAGTGCCCCAACAGCTAGCAGGCGCAACAAATTCAAAGTTGTCTCCAGCTTCTAGGAACTCTCATTGATCACGAGGAGGCAATCTCCAATCTAGCCTCATGAAACCTCGCCAACTACTACTCATAGTGTGTGAATAGCCCGACGTACTCCACATCTACGCAGTCGAGACCTTCCCAACCGAGCCATAAACAGGATGAAACTCAACTTCAATAAGAGGCAACTACTTCACCCGATCGCTCACCCGGATGCATTCCACAGACGAAGATTGTGGCTAAGTTTTATCTTCGCGTCGACCACGATTCAGCCTTTACTGTTACGGAAGGATGGCAATGGCAGCGATCAATGACTGCGCGAAATGGATTGAAGGCTCTCGAGATGACATGGTTCGTTTTATGGTTGAAATGTTGAAGATCAAGGCGGTTAACCCTGATTTCGGAGGAAATGGTGAGTATGCTCGTGCCCTCTTCGTTCAGAAATGGCTTGAGAGTGCCGACCTAGAAGTTGCGAGGCATGATGTGCCTGACAAACGTCTATCGGAAGGAGTACGCGTTAACCTAACCTCATTGATCGAAGGTAGGGATAGAAGCAGGACACTCTGGTTTGCCTCCCACTTAGATACTGTGCCCGAAGGCGGAAGAGCGTTGTGGGCGAGCGAGCCTTTCGACCCTTTTGTCAAGGACGGAAAGATCTTCGGAAGAGGTTCGGAAGACAATGGGCAAGCCATATGCTCCACGTTATTTGCTTTCAAAGCGTTGAAAGAGCATGACGCGAAAACCCCTGTGAATATCGGTGTCGCGTACGTTTCCGATGAAGAGTCGGGCAGCAAGTATGGCGTCATTCCACTGCTTGAGAAAGGAGTCTTCAGACCTCAGGATATGGCTATCATCCCAGATGCGGGAAACCCAGATGGTACGCAGATCGAGGTCGCAGAGAAGAGCATACTTTGGTTGAAGGTCACAACTAGAGGCAAACAGGTTCACGGTAGCATGCCGGAGAAGGGATTGAACGCTCACCGTGTGTGCCTTAGATTCGCTCTGCAGCTCGACGAACTTCTGCATTCGAAGTATGCGGCGACAGATCCACTCTTCGACCCACCGGCCTCAACTTTCGAGCCTACAAAGCACGAGTTGAATGTTGACAACGTGAACACTGTTTCCGGGCTTGACGTTCAGTACTTCGACTGCCGTGTTCTATCAGCGTATCTGCTTAGCGAAGTCATGAAAGACGTTGAAGCCGTCAGATCGAAGCTCGAGAAGGAGACGGGTGCTCAGATCGAAGTCTCACCTACTCATTACGAACAGAACACTTCGCCCACTCCCACCGAGAGTGAGGTCGTCCGGAAATTGATGAGGGCGCTCAAGGAGTTGCGAGGAGTTGAGGGAAGGGCGATTGGCATAGGTGGTGGGACTGTGGCGTTGTACTTCAGGCGTAAAGGTATTCAGACCGCGGTCTGGTCTACGCAGGACGACATGGCTCATCAACCGAATGAGTATTGTAGGATCGACAACTTGGTGAATGATGCAAAAGTCTTCGTTCACACAGCCTTGGCTTGACGCTCCCAACTCAGATCCGTCCCGCTGACATTTGTTTTCGGAGTTTGCGGGGTTATAGCGCATGGGATCCCAAGGGGAATTGTATCCCTCGAGAGCCATAGCTGATGTCCTTCGCTCTACTCTTTCACGCCCAGCTGGTGACTCATTCGTTTGGGGAATGGTCTGTTCGTTGCGCCTTCGTTGAAGATTGTGCCAACAATCCCGTATGTCTCGAAATACCCGGCGATAAGTGCCGGCCTGCTATTCCCCTATCTCATCTTGTTGTTTCTTTTCACTAGATATTGCCTTGACCGGACAAGTCGGAAGACGCAAGATGGAGTGAAAGTTGGTGTAACCGTAGTGGTACTCAACCTCATCCTCGACATTATCGTCTATGTTGTTCCAGGCGAAGGATTATTTCTCGTATCTTTCCACCTAGTTGAGCTACGCCTTTTTCTTGGGGATCCCCGGGCTCATGGGGATGTCGCTAGAGCGCCAAGATCTTCTTTAGAAGAAGCTTTCTTAGTCTTTCTTCTTTGAGAGTGTCACCGCCATCACTCGTACTTGATCGCAGGTGTCCTCACAACGGTCTGCTGTGTTTTCTATCGCGTCAACGAATTGACTCAGCAGTATGATTGACCCGACATAGATGCCATTTGTCTTGATATTATTGAGATTACTACGCGCTTTCTGGTATAGTTTGTCGACCTTTTCCTCATGGCGCTCAACCTCATCCGCCGCCTTTAGAGATTCATCAACGCCGCCGTCTATCAGTTTCTGAACGCAGTAGGCTACTTTGAGCGTGCCGTCCATCACAGTCGAACACATTTCTACGACTACTTCTTGGATCTGTTTGGGCATGACTGATAGATCAAAGAGAACCAAGATCCTCCCGGCCTCATGGGCCCAGTCGGTTATCCAGTCAATCTGTCGGCCAAGTCTCATCAACCCCACCCGCTCGTCAGTAGGCAACTCTCCGCGGGCGAGTTCCTCAATTATTCTCCTTCGTAAGGCGTCTGCTTCTCTCTCTTTCTCCTCAAGCAGATCGAAGTTTCTCTTCAACTCCTCCTTCTTTCCTTGGATAGCGTTCTGTATACAGTTGGACAGTTGTTCTACTGTGATTGTTGTCATCTTGGAGTGCTCCAAGACAAGTCCCATTGCTTTCACCGTCCGTCTGGCCATCAACCAACTTTCTATAGACACGTGAATTTCACCATGAGTTCCGGTTACATCATTCTAGGGCTATCTCTTTTTCCAATCCTTCTGTGGGCCAGTCGAATAAGAGCATATGTTTGCTGTCTCCAAGAAGCACGCCAACACTGTCACCAACGCGAAATTCTTCACTCTCATCGGTAGTCGGTACGTATGCCAAGATCTCTAGGCCCTCTTCCACTTCGACCACGTAACGGTTGATGCTCCCAAGAAAAGTCGCTTGCCTAATTCGGCCATCCAACGCTCTCCTCCCCGAGTTTGACTTGGCAACGAGTTTGACGAATTCAGGTCTAACTGAGACAACAACTCGCTGGCCAACGGCTTTCCCAGAACCTGAAACCTGGATTTTTCGATTCTTGATCTTAACAGTGCAGGAGACGCTGTTGGTTTTCTCCACTCTACCCTCCAAAAGATTTGCTTCACCGACGAAGTTCTCGGTGAACAGGGTTTCAGGTGAGAAGTACACCTTTGACGGTTTACCCACTTCTGCTATTCTACCGCGTCTCATTACGACGACCCTGTCAGCTATTGAGAGAGCTTCTTCTTGATCGTGTGTAACATGGATTACAGTGAGTCCTAGGTCTGAAGCCAATCTTCTGAGCTCATAGCGTAGTTCCGCCCTCACGATCGCATCTAGAGCGCCTAAGGGCTCGTCAAGAAGGAATAGATGCGACCCGGTAGCTATGGCTCGTCCGACGGCAACCTTCTGCTGCGCTCCACCGCTCAACTCTGTCGGTAAAGACTTGGACCGTTCTCTCATGTTAATAAGGTCCAAGATCTCGTTTGTGACTCTTGTAATTCGCTCCTGCTCTGGGCCTCTCACTGCCGGACCGTAGGATATGTTGTCTCTTACTGTGAGATGAGGAAAGAGCGCAATTTCTTGGAAAACATATCCTATGTTTCTATCCTCGATGGAGACATATTGAATTGGGTCGTGGTCGATTAGAATGTTACCGCGGTTTGGTTGGATTATCCCAGCTACGCATTTGATTAGTGTGCTCTTGCCGCACCCACTCGGGCCCAAAATACACAAGTACTCCTTGTCTTCAACGTGAAGTGTCACATCGTCCAGTGCCGTGATGTTTCCGTAATATTTCGAAACACCCAGTAGGTCAAGACTTGGCATATCAGACTATCTCCAGTTCTTTCCTCAGTCCTGCAGGCGGGTATGAGAAGACCATAACGTCACTCTCTTCGAAGCCAACAGTGACTTTCTCCCCTACTCGGAATGCTGGTTCGGAATTCTTCGAAATGTGGCGTGATAAGATGATGTCGCCGTTCGATAATTGGACTAGATACTCTCGTGAACTTCCAAGAAACCTCGTATCGTGAATCTCGCCTTCAACGGCGTTCTCGAATCGGAGGTTCTGACTGGACAAACGAATACGTTCTTTTCTGATAGCTAGAATTACGGGTTCACCAACAGTCAACGCCCCGGACGCCGTTCGCAAACCCAGTCCACCCCTCACACGAACAAGAGACGAGTTCTTGGTGGTGGTTTGCACTATTCCTTCAAAGAAGTTCGCTCCTCCGAGAAGGTTTGCTACGAAGACTCCTGCGGGCTTTGTGTAAACACGGTATGCCGTTCCATAATCTTCGATTCTTCCTCCTCTCAGAATCATGGTACGATCAGCTACGCTCATGGCTTCATCGCGATCGTGAGTGACATGAATCGCTGTCATACCCGATTGCTTCACAAGTTCCCGCAGTTTATGTCTCAAGTCGAGCCTCAAACGTGCGTCCAAAGCACCTAAGGGTTCATCCAAGAGCAGCAGATCTACACCAGAGGCTAGACCTCTGGCAAGAGCTACACGTTGCTGCATGCCCCCGCTGAGTTCGCTTGGGAGCGATTGGGCACGCCAACTTAACCTGACCAATTCTAATGTTTTTGAAGCAATCTCCAGCGACGCACTCTCGAGCTTTCCTCTTGCTAATGGTCCAAACGCGACGTTCTGTAGGACTGTCAGGTGCGGAAAGAGAGCGTACTGTTGAGGAACATAGACCGCGTTCCGATCATGCGCTTCGATGTTGTTGACGGGCTTTCCATCAACGTAGATGGTGCCCCTGTCGGGTTTCAGTAAGCCCGCGATTAAGCGGAGAAGAGTCGTCTTACCGCTTCCGGTAGGACCTAGAACGCAAAGGTACTCCCGGTCCTCCACATCGAAGGAAAGGCGGTCTAACGCCACGACCTTGCCGAATCTCTTCGTCACATTGACGAAACTCACTTTAGCCAAAATACTAAGCTCTCCTTTCTTTTCTAAGCGCGATCGACCGCAACGCCACCAGTGCCAAAAATGAGGTCAATACGAGAAAACCGATTCCGAGCGCGCGTTCGGATGGCGTAACTGGGATCGTTCCTCTTATCCAGTCGACAAGCAGGACAGGAGCAGTCTTAAGTACCTGCGACACCGCGGAAGTTGCCCCAGTCTCGTCTACGCTCCTTGTGAAAACCAAGATTGCGCCAGATAACAAAGAGTACTTGGTGAGGGGCAGGGTAATTTTTCGGAAGATCCGCAGCGGAAGAGCACCGAGCGTCTTGGCGGCCTCCTCAAGCTCAGTGGGTATTCCCTGAATCGCGGCAGCCATCGCACGAACAAAGTAACTATACGTTATTGTCGTGTGTGCTAACACAAGCACCCAGAACTCAGGCAGCGCCCCGATATTGCGCCAGAAGAAGTTCAAGGAAACCCCCAACGCCAGCGAAGGTACGATTATGGGCAAATCAACGAGTGCATCGACTATTCTTGTAGCCCTGTGCCCAAATCTGTTTCTCGCGATAAGCACTGCCACAGGTAGCCCAGATAGTATGTTGACAAGTGTGGCGAGCAGGGCTACGACATAGGACAATAGCATGCTCGACCAGAACATCTCCCAAGGTCCGACGCCTGCTAAGGCTTCGTTGATCGTTCCCGTGGCCACTGCCTCTCCGGCTGGCAAGGCGATGAAAAGGCATGGCAAGAGAACAAACAAGACGAACACAAACAAGGTGACTGCGTTTCTGGTTGCAACTACTGTACTAGTACTCAGGCTTCTCTCAAGATTTGGCCAAACTCTGAGGGGAGCAATTCTGATTCGAGGCGCAATCAATTTGATCGCAGCAAATACAAGTAGGGATAGCACGATTAGGACTAGGCTCGCAGTGACTACAGCTGCTGTTAGACCAGCGTCCCTAGCGTTCTTGACGAATACTGTTCCGCTTTCGAACGTCCCTGCTACTACGATTGTTGCCCCAGTTTCTGACAAGGAGCGAGCAAGAGCTAGAAGAAACGCAGCTAGGACGCCCGGACGTAGTATTGGAATGGTCACTGTCCGTACTGCCGTGAAAGCTGATGCCCCCAACGTTCGCGCTGCTACTTCGAAGGTTTCGCGATAGTTCAGAAATTCTCCGACCATGACTCGGACAATAACTGGAAAAGAGAATGCGAAGTGGAGAAGTATGATCAGAAGAGTCCCTGGTGATACGAGGCTATTTGCGCCAAAGATCTTCGCGATTCCGGAAGGGGCGCTCCAGAATTCTAGAATCGAGAATCCCAAGGCAACCGTGGGAATAATGAATGGAATATCGGCCAAGCTATCCAGAATAGTGGTCCAGTGTTCTCGTCTTCTCACGACCAGCCAAGCTAGGGGAATTCCAGCTAGAACATCCAGAGACGACACCACGAGCCCTATGAGAAATGACCAGGCGACCGCTCCTTGCATCCTGCTCGTAACTTCCGCCGCTAGGTTGAGGTTGGGAAGCGTGAATAGCTGAACGAGGATACCCGCTATTGCTGGTGATATCACGATAAGCATGAAAAACGCTACTGCCACAGAATATACGGCTCTTGTTGAATGCGGTTTCGCGGAGAACCGTTCCAAGCCGACGAAGAATCTATGAAGAAGGACGGGTGAGTTAGAATCTTGGTGCGGCCTTTCCTTCATAGCTCACCCAACCAGACACTCCTGAAACCGCGGAGCATTTATGAACATGATGCACCGGAGCTTGTGCTCCAATGTCTTCAAGGTGACTACTACGTTCATGATAATGAGTGCGGAACGGAACCTAATCGCAGCAATGCCCGATGAACTCCTGGAAGGACTACAACCCTGGTCGTCTTCGCGTCTTGCTCCAACTATGACTTAGCACATGTTTCAGATAGGCTTCAAGACTTAAGCGTACTTGGATAGAATCTCCTTCAATGTCTTCAGCGAAATGTTCCCTCCGCTTACAACAACCACTCTCTTCTCTCCGAGCTTGTGCGGGTTAATCTTCAGGAGACCTGCGAAGGCTGCTGCCGCTGAAGGCTCTACAACGAGATGACATTCTCTCATGACAGTAAAGACCGCTCTCTCGATCTCTTCTTCGCTCACGAGAACTATTTCGTCGACGTTGCTCTTCACGATCTCGAAGGTATTGAGTCCGGGCTCACGCGCTGCTAATCCGTCCGCGATCGACCTTGTGTCCGAAAGGCTCGTGATCCTCCCGTTCTTGATGGATTGATACATTGACGACGCTTTCTCCGGCTCTACTCCGATCACCTTCGTCGCAGGCCTCAGGCTCTTCACTGCCCTAGAAACTCCCGAGATGAGTCCTCCCCCACCGATCGGTACGATGACTGCGTCCACATCCGGGAGATCCTCAACTATCTCAAGTCCGATGGTTCCCTGCCCTGCAATAACATCCGGGTCATCGAAAGGATGAATGAAAACGGCTCCTGAGGTCTTCTTTATCTCTAGAGCTTTGCCCGTGCGTTCATCGTGGAACAACCCGTACTTTATGATGTTCGCGCCTAGCTCTTTAATCGCTTCCACTTTCTCGTGCACAGCGTTCGTCGGAACTACTATGGTCGCGTCTGTTCCAAGCAATTGAGCTAGGTATGCGACTGCCAACCCGTGATTACCAGAAGACGCCGCGACCAGTCCACGCCTCCGTTCCTCAGAACTCAATTTGAGTATCTTGTTGGCCGCACCACGAATTTTGAAGACACGGATTGGCTGATAGGAC
Source organism: uncultured Candidatus Bathyarchaeia archaeon (assembly GCA_964598845.1). Lineage (GTDB taxonomy): Archaea > Thermoproteota > Bathyarchaeia > 40CM-2-53-6 > 40CM-2-53-6 > FEN-987. The sequence continues at coordinate 129,262 of CAZRDM010000001.1, read as the reverse complement.
TCAATTTTGAGGTACACTTTGGAGTTCGTGAGCGTGCTCAGACGTGGAGCAAAGTATAGTGGAGTTCTATGGGCGACATTGACAATGCGGCGCCTCGCTTCTTGGATTTCGCTGAGTGTAACAGGTACGTTGCTCATTCTAGAACCGATGGTGAAGAGGACGGATGGGTTAGTTAGTTTTGCGTCCGGATCGACATGGAATTATGATAGTTGCCTCCGAACCCAGAGCCCTACGCTTGACTCGATTCCCCTACTGGAGACGCGGGACTTTTTCTGAAATATGCTTGGACGTTTGGCTGCATGAGGCAGTAGACTATCAGCAAGTCTAGGATGAGTGAGATGACTTCTCCCAGACCCAGTCTGAGAGAAAGAGACACCGCCGCGGATATTATCCCAAGTACCGCGAATACCAAAGATGCGACCCAAGCCCAGCTCTTCCCGTTCCACAGACCATATGCTAGGAGAAAAGCAATTGCTGCAAACAGTGCCAAGCCCATTGCCAAGATAGAAGCTCTCACCTGGAGCAGCTTGGCGCGAACAATCATTTCGGGGAAGCCTAATCCAAGCACTGCCATGGCAAACACCCCGATGAGTAGCAATATTCCAAGTGTGACGTGAAGTACGGCGAGCAACGTGACACCACGAGGCCTCCTCGCAAGTTGCAAATACGACATTACCCGCCAGTTATTTTGCGGCGGTCTGGCTTCCCGATAACAACTGCCTAATCTTTTCTGCAAGCTTCTTTCGTTCAGCTTCGTCCTTGCAAGAAATCCACTGCAACTTCAGGTAGAAAACGTCCTTTTCCTTTGAAGCCATGAGTGCCGCCTGAGTCCCAGTGGTCACAACGTGGCGCAACAGTTCAAGAATGTGAAATATAACTTTAGGCTGATACAGATGCCTTGGTCGAGAGGTCTGTTCGTGAGTTGCTGGTTGCGTTTACAACGCTCTAACTTAGTCTAAACGGCGATCTTCCGCCGCAGAAGAGAAGACACTACCTATGCCGCTCTTTCTGTAGCAGTCCACGAAAATAGGCGCGCTACTTTCCTTTCACAGTCGCGACAAACTCGTTCATCGGTATAGTAGGCAATGTCGTGATCTCGACGGTCCCCCTCGCTCCCAGTTCCACCGATACCTTCGCGATGGTCCTGTTGTCAGGTGCCTCAAGGATGTTAACGAAATCATAGGGACCTAACGTCGCATATTGCGACAGCAGCTTGACACCAAATGCTTCGATTTCTTTGTTGACCTCTTGAATCCTTTCAGGGTTCTCTCGTATGGTCTTTCGCCCTTCTGCTGTCAGTCTTGAAAGAAGTACGTAGACAGGCAACTTATCATCCCTTTTGCAGCTTCAACCAATGTCGGATTTGGAGCTTTCTATTGCTGGTTACTAACCGTTCTGCAAGTCTTTCCGCATTGTAACCGCAGTCTCACAGCAGCATTCCGTGAATTCGGGAGACGTCTTAACTGGTTCATCGACATCCGCTCGATCAACTGTTACGAAACCTAGTCGTGCGAAATAGACGATAGCGTCTTCAGTCAGTAGATAAGCCGTGTTTGCACCCTTAGCTTTCGCATTCTTCAGTACAGAATTGACCAAGCTTCGACCATGGCCTCTTCTCCGAAACCTTTTGTCAACAGCAACAGATCTGAGTAGGCAACTCTCACCATACAACTCCATCCCTGCAACACCAATCAAGCTACCGTCTTCGCCGACCTCAATCACGAAACTCTCTATGCACTTCTCGATGCCGGTCGTGGGTAGACGATTATCCTCTAGGAATCTTTGAACCCGAGGTAAATCTGACGCATTCGCTAGTCTGCGTGTGGACCTTGCCATCTGTAAGTCATCTCTTCATTCATTTGCTAGAATGAAAAGCATTCGAGACTCTCGCAGACAGTCTGAGCTCGATCACCAGCCAAAAGTCCTAGTGGCGGCGGATGCCGGGACCGCGAGTTGCTTCGTCTTCCAACTCCAAGCAATTCCAAGCTAGTGCGCTAAAGAAGAAATCGATGCGACGGTGACAGGGTATATGTGCTTGTTCCCGGGCGGAATGGAATTCCTCCATGAAAATACTTGAGAAGAGTTGCTCGATTTCCCACTCTCAACGCCATAGACCACTTTGATTCCAAGAGGTAGCCAGCAGATTTCTAGTGGTCGGGCAACCCATCTTCCGAGAATTCCCGTATGCATCGAGAAAGCGACTCGTTCCACAATCTCCTACGATTAGCGCGCTTCTCTCTCTGGGGTTTGAGGAAACCCCTCGGAGCTTTTGCTGATATGTGGAGGGGAGTTGGATCAAAGGGCCGTGCCAAATCACTTAGTTCAAAAGGAACGCTCTTCTTTCTATGCGTCTAACTGTAGGGATTTATTCAGTTGCCCAAAATCAAGCGTCATAGCTCACGAACGATCGAACTGTATTCGGAACGTCCAGTTCGAAACGAACATGACTTGCTTGATTTCATCCAAGCGCTTGATGAGGATGAAGGCATAAGAGTTGAGGGCAATCTGGAGAACCATGAGAACGGTGGCTTCGTTTTCGTTGGCTACTACAGGGGTAGCTACTGCGTAAACATCTGCGACAGAGTCTGGAGTGAGAGACTTCGGAAATACGTCCCTGGGGGAAAAGATGAGTGGTACTACTTCGACGCTCCTAGGCAAGCGTTTGATTTCGCGCTGAAAGAGGCGAAACGACCGCTGAGGGCTTGGCTGTATTAGCTTCCCATATCAACTTCACAAGATACCAAAAACATCTGCCATTTTGCGAAACTCACGTTCGGCATACCGCTTTGCCTGCTCAGCCCCTAAGCCCGGCTTGGCCAACTCTGATAGCCTGTAGCTCAGATCAGTAAGCGCTCTCAAGGCATTAGGGGTATCAAAATCGTTGTCCATGCGTCGTACGAAGATAGCCTTGGCTCTTTGCACGAGCGTCATCAGCTTCTTATCCTGAGACGCCGCACCAGTTCCGGACTTACTCTTTAGGAAGGCCTGGAAGTTCTTCACCATCGAATTCAACCTGTGCTTTGCAAGCCTCAGCCCTGTATTCGACACAGCCATGGGTTGTCGGTAGTGGAATGACGCAAAATAGTACCTCAATTCCGCGGCTGTGTAAGTCTCGAGAGCGTCACGAATGCGTAGGACATTTCCGAGGGATTTGCTCATCTTGCGACCCCTTACGCTCAAAAGACCTGTGTGAAGCCAGAAACGGACGAACGGCGACTTACCAGTCAGCGCCTCTGCTTGAGCGATCTCTGCTTCGTGGTGAGGGAATATGAGTTCTGAAGCGCCGCAATGTATGTCGTATGTCTCACCAAAATTGGTCATGGATATGGCTGTATCCTCGATATGCCAACCCGGCCGACCGTAACCCCACGGAGAATCCCAGCCGAGTCCTCGTTCGTATCTCCTCCATAGAGAGAAATCTTCAGCGTTCCTCTTAGAAGAACAAAGTTCGAGGCGCCTTAGGCCAAGTTCTTCTTGACTCTGCCCTGAGAGTTGACCGAACTTCGGAAACTTCTTGACTTCGAAATATACGCCCGTTTCGGTTTCATAAGCGACCCCCTTGTTCATTAGACCTTTGACCTGAGCGATCATTTCAGGAATATACGCGGACGCCCTCTCGTATCGCTCTACATTAGTTATCCGCAGAGATTCCATGTCCTCGAGGAACGCTTTCTCGTATTCCCTTGCGATGTCAAATGGGTCTCTTTTCAGCTCCGCGGCTCGCTTTACAATGCTTTCTGCTATATCGGTGATATTCATGAGATACCGGACTTTGTGGCCCAGAAATGTCAGGTAGCGGAGGATTATGTCAAAGGAAATGTAAGTTCTGGCATGGCCAAGGTGAGCGTAATCGTACACTGTAGGTCCGCACACAAAGACCCTCAGAGTGCCATCCCGTGAAGGGGTAAGAGTCTCCATTCGTCTCAAGAAGGAATCGTACACTCTAAGTGGCATCGCTGACCCCCGGACCACGCTCAACTCTGACGACGAGAGCTGGGAAGGATACCTCCTCTTGCTTATGACATCTTCTTCAGTACTCTGGGAAAAACAGTTCGTCGCATTCGCGTTTGAACCCTACATCGGCTGATCCGCTCAATTGCGATTGTGTGGGACGCTTGCGAATAGAACTATGCATTTCATCTGTCTTTGAGCGTGAAAGTGACTCCTATTCTTTGAATGCGAATGGAATGGCCGATCTTTCGCTGATTAGACACCCTGCTTTCTTGGTCTGCTTTGTACTATGTAAAAATTCTCGTCCACATCGATCTCCATATCCGGAACGAACGATAGAATAAACTCGATCAGCTCGTCCATGCTCCGCTTCCGCCTCTCCTTCAACTGGAGAAACCCTTGGAGACTAACCAATCTCTCGTACATGTCTGAACTGATCTTGACGCTTCGCGTAAGGCGTCTCTTCCTACCCGGTTCCAAAGCTCTTGACACTAGTTCTCCCTGGTGGAAATGTAGAAGATTGTCCCCTTCTTATTTTTTCTCCAAGCCCACTTAAATAGTTCCGCGGTGCCTACGCACGCCTCACAAATCCAATGTGACAGGGAACGGGGGTGAAACGGGTTGGCGAAGAAGCGCAAAGTTAAGATGAAGATCGCAGGAGAAGACGTTCGAGCTGAGAGTGCAGCTACAGAATACCAAGCATAAAGGGCTCTTCCAGTTGTGCCAGAAGGGCGGTTTTCAACCGCTCCGCACTAACCTGTTTGTTTTCCCCGTCTTTTTGTTCTGCCTTCGAAAGTTTGGCTCAGATATCTTGGTCTCTTGACTGACGGACTTCCTGTGCGCAATTTGCCATGGAAAGCCCGTGCAGCAGTCCATACGTAATATTTTAAATCCTTCCACAGATAACTGCAAGAAAAGTGCCTATGTTATGTTTGAATTAGCCAAGGGCCGAATGGCGCAGGCCCTGCTACTCATGATTGTGTTGACCGCGATTTTTGCGGCGTCTAGGATTGCTTCGAAAAGAAAGTTGAAGACGCGAGGGATTCCGGGCATAGAGAGGTTAGACAAGTGGATCAAACAAGCTGCTGACCTGAACCGACCAGTATTCTTCACACCCGGGACAGGTGCGGTTACGACACCCGATACGCTGGCAGCTCTTGCCCTTCTTGATCATGTGGCCAAACGTTGCGCCGAGCTTAGCGTTCGGTTAATTGTGGCCAACGCTGACTTCAACGTTCATCAAGTCACTGAGGACATGGTGAGGAACGCCTACGACAAGGCGGGGAACGGACAGCTCTACAGCTCCGACTCGGTGAGGTACATCTCAGGTAGGCAGTTCGCGTTCGCTGCGGGCGTAATGGGACTTCTCAGACGTGAGAAACCCGCCCTTAACATCTTTGTGGGCGACTATCAGGCGGAGGCTCTCGAAATCGCGGAGGCTGGCAGGGACGAAGCCATAGCTCAATTCGGAGGAACATCGAACGTTGATCAGTTGCCCTTCTTCATGGCGACCTGCGATCACACATTGATTGGCGAAGAGCTATACACCGCTCAGGGATATCTAACTGATGACCCTCATGCCATCTCATCCTTGGTTGGTCCTGACGCAGGGAAGATCATAGCAATTCTCCTAATCCTCGCTGGAGCGCTACTAGCCTCTTTCGGAAATCAGCTGATCTCCACATTCCTCAAGTTGTGATTGAGGTATGATTTCAAGCAAAAGCAAAATGACTCGAGCAGAACTCCTTCTCCAAGTACTGATCTTCTCTCTCGGATTCTTCTATGCGCTTGTTTACTACGTGAGAGTCACAGAGCCGGTGGATCTACAGGCTGTTTCGGACCAGCTATTCGCGTACTTGACCTCAATGCTTACCGCCGCTTTCGCCATTGGGATCATCAACTTGACCAGAATTCATTGGGGGAACGTGAAAGGCAGACGCCCTGCCTGGAAATACAGTCTCGTTCTGTTAGTTTGCATGTACGGTATGGCCGTTGCAAGCATGATAGCTTCTCCGTTCGCTGTGGACCCGCAAAACGTTGTGATCCCCGCCAGTCTCGTGTCGCTTGTGGATCCAATTTGGGAGTTCCTGTACTACAAGGTCTTGGTTTCGGTGAATGCAACCATTTTTTCGCTCTTAGCCTTCTTCATAGCCTCGGCTGCGTACAGGGCTTTCAAAGCGAGAAGCCTCGAATCATCGATCCTGCTTGTCGCGGGACTACTGGTCGTTATAGGACAGGCTCCCATTGCAGACTTGATCTGGCCTGGTTTCAGCTCAATACGAGACTGGATTATGGCATATCCGAACACTGCTGGGCAACGAGGAATCATAATTGGAGCCGCGCTGGGCATTCTGGCGTTCAGTGTTCGCAGGATGATTCGGTATCCATGGGGACGCTGATGATGAGCAGACTGATCAAAGGTTCTGAACCTAGGATAATCTACTTGCTTTTGGGCTTGGTAATCACGGTTCCGGTACTAAGCCACGCGGTGCTCCCCGTCCCTGTGACTAAGACCACGCGCGATGTCTACGACTTCATCGAGAGACTCCCCGCTGACAGTCTCGTTGTTCTCAGTTTTGACTACTCAACAAGCACCGTCCCTGAACTCCATCCGCAAGCCATCGTAGTTACGCAGCACCTTTTCACCAGACCCCTAAAGGTTCTCTTCCTCGCCCAATGGACTGACGGCCCGGCACTTACTGACGCCGTGCTAGACTCGATCGACAAGGGCGACAAGAGATACGGCGTTGACTATGCAACTCTGGGCTACATTCCGAATACCGCGACACTGATCGGAATGACAACAGACATTCGTCAGTTTTTTCCAGTGGACACAATGGCAACGCCAACAGACACACTCTCAGTAATCAAACAATACCCCGCGGCAAAGGAGACGTCGTTGGTTGTGACCTTCGCGGCCGGCGAGCCCGGTCTTTCAGCATATCTCCAGTATTGGCAGGCGCGTCTCAATATTCCAGTAGCCGTGGGTTCAACCGCCATTAGCGCACCTGGCTTCATGCCCTTCTACAACTCGGGACAGATAGTTGGCATCCTAATTAGCATGCGAGCCGCAGCAGAGTATGAGACTCTGATAAACCAGATCGGCATTAGCGGAGCGACCCCCGCGATGATGGCTCAATCGATGTCTCACATCTTGATCGTCATTATGGTCGTTTTTGGGAACGTGGCATATCTCGCGCGGAGAAGACAATCGAAGGAGGCTGCTAAATAGGTGGTCAGTCTTGTCGAAGTCATAGGTATCTGGATCGCTGTATTTCTTACGCTGATGGTTCTCAGCTTTCTGTACAAAGAGAATCCATTCTTCCGCTTGACGGAATACATGTTCGTTGGTTTGAGCAGTGGATACGGCTTTGCGGCCACGCTGCGGCTTTTCATGAACCAAGCTTTGAATCCGATCTTCGTAGATCATAGCCTCGACTTCGTGTTTCCGCTGATACTCGGCTTGTTCTTCTACACGCAGTTCAGTAAGAAGTACTCATTCCTCTACAGAGTTCCGCTCAGTTTGGCTATCGGTTACGGTCTAGGCATAACCATCTGGAGTGTAATGCAGGCGTATCTTGTGAGGCAGCTGAGAGCAACGATGGTTCCACTCTTCAGTGATAGCCCGATAGGAACGCTTGACAACTGGGTGATTGTTCTCGGCACGGTTCTATCGATATCCTACTTCATCTTGCATCGCGAGCAGAAAGGTATGTATGGCGGCCTGACGAGGGCTGGGAAGTATTTCGTACTTGCGACCCTTGGCGCGGTCTTTGGGAGTACGGTCTTGGGTAGGATGGCTTTGATTATTCAGAGGATTCAATTCTTGGCAGGCGATGTGGCCTTTCCCTGGCGCGCGTTGAGGATGGGAACTGCGGAAGAAGGTAGCTTAGCTCCGGCAGCGATAGTGGTTTTCCTTCTTGTATTCGGATTCTACCTCTACCGTGAGCGCAAGGCAAAACCGGAGAACCAAGCTAGTGCTTAGACTTGGCGAGTTCTTCTATTCGTTCTATTATCCTGGCCACATTCTCTTTCTCCATGAACAAGGCTGTGTACTTCGGACCTTCCAGCTCGAATAGCCACCACAGCGGTCCTAGTGCGAAAACCGCCATCTGCGACGCGATGAAGGAGAATGGGCGTGTAGCCTCGAGGAACATGATTGCAGGAGCTTCGAGGCCCTTGTTGACGACAAGTCTCGCGATGTTGTCTATGAGTTTCTGTTCTTCTTCCTGGGTTAGATCGTATTCGGACAAGTTATGGGTTCCATCTGAGGATTGATTTCGCTCCTCATGGTTCTCTACAGTTAGCGCCTTTACGCGGAGCGGAAGACGGTTTCTTCTGGGTACACTTCGATGCCTTCTGCAGTTATGCGGTATGGGCAGAGCCTATCCGTATGCTTGACTCCACGCATCTTCCTAACCTCTAGCGCCTTGAGATTCGACTCCTCAACCCTATACATATGGAGAACGATCACACCCTGCGCCAGAAAAGCCTCGGCACCGAACTTTGTTAAATCCTGTCGATCTTCAGGGTATTCAGCCAACAGGATCGTCGTGAGGTCCATTTCAGTCAGGACCTTGATCAAACGTAAGGTTTGCTGACGAATCTCGAACTCATCCTTGTATTGCAGGGTTAGGGCAGATATGGAGTCTATGACACAGCGCTGCGCGTTCACTTTCCGCTTGGCTTCTGAAATGACGGATACGACATCATCGATATTGAATTTCGCCGCTCCGAGAAAGCTTTGCTGAAGTGCGGCTGGGACGAATGTTCCCTTGGTTTCACGTTTTATTGGCGAAACATCTACGAAACCAAATTTGGCTTGACGCTCAACTTCTGGGAGATCCCATCCGTATCGGAGCATGTTGTTGCTGATCGAGTAGGGTGGCTCGTCAAAGGTGACGTACAATCCGTTCTCTCCATTTTCCTTCAGTCCCTTGAAGAGATACTGCACTCCGAATGTTGTCTTTCCTGAACCAGGTCCTCCCATTAGCAGGTAACTGAACCCTCTGGGGAAACCACCCTCAATCAACTCATCGAGTCCCTTGATTCCTGTCTTTACTCTCTCACTCAACTAAGTCGAACCTCTGACGCTTAGACTCTCCTCTCTTCGCATTTAGCTGTCAAGGTGGTATATTCTATTTTCAGCTAGGTTGCGATAGCGAGATAAAAAGCAAGCACCTATTGGTCGGTGGCCATTCCTGTCATTCAAGGGTCCTAGCTGATGGAACATCTACGCCGGTTGGTGACGGAACTTGCGTTGGCAGGATATCAGCTGGACCGTTCTGCATACGACTATCTCAAGACAATGGACGAAACTGAAGCGGTCACTATCGCCAAAGACCTGCTTCTTCGGATCACTCAGAAACCCCCCTTGGATCCGATTCTCACGAAGGAAGGGCTCTTGGAAATCGTTCCACCCTCCGCTTCTCCGATGCCCCCTTCACTTGCAACGACAATGGCCGCAAAACAGATGTCACCAAGAGTCGAAGTCGTTAGCGACCCCTCAAACGAAATTGGAACCGGTGGAGGAATCGAAGACTTCTCGCACTACTTTCGAGACCGATTTCGGAAATTAGCCTACGCCTTTCACGAGAGGCAAGACGCAAGGGACGCGCTCGGGATAGGACTTGCGTTAAGGGCGGATCAGAATGAGAAGGTGAAATTTCTTGCAATGGTTATGGAGAAACGCGAGCGGCAGAGTAAGTTATTCCTAGTCGTAGATGACTTGGAGGATGGTGCAACCGTTCTCGTTTCCCCGGATGATAGAGCGACCTATGAGACTGCTCAGAAGGTTCCATTGGACCAAGTCATCTGCGTATCCGGCACTAGGGCAAAAGGAGATCTGATAGTGGCAAAGGAAATACTGTTACCTGACATTCCCGACCACAAACCGCATTTGGCGGATGAGGAAGCTTGGGCCGTCTTGCTCTCGGACCTGCATGTGGGAAGCAAGAGCTTTCTCTCGGAAACGCTGACGAGAGCACTCGATTGGCTGAATCTGAAAATTGGGACGCCCAGTCAGAGAGCCATCGCTGAACGCACGAAGTACGTCGTAATATGCGGCGACATAATAGACGGGATCGGGGTCTACCCTCGACAAGAGCAGGAACTTGCAGTAGTTGACTTATACGAACAGTATGAGGAAGCTGCAAAATATGTTAGAATGATTCCAGACTACATCGAAGCAATCGTTTTGCCCGGAAACCATGACCCCGTGAGACAAGCGCTACCTCAGCCTGCGATACCCAAGGACTTCGGAGAACCGCTTTACGAATCGCGAAGCCTCATCTCGCTAGGTAATCCTTCAGAAGTTACTTTGCATGGAGTCAGATTTCTGCTGCATCATGGGCGAAGCCTTGACGACGTGATCGCCAGCGTTCCCAACATGGACTTTTCGCAACCCGAGAAAGCCATGCGCCTCCAACTCCAATGTAGGCATCTCGCCTCAGAATATGGAAACAGGACATCAATAGCTCCCGAGAAGTTGGACCATTTAGTGATCCAAAGAGTGCCCGACATCTTTCAATCAGGGCATATACATGTGGTCAGGTACGAGAACTATCGTGGAACCCAGATGATCAATTCAGGTGCTTGGCAATCTCAGACTGATTACCAGCGGCGATTTGGTCTCGTGCCGACTCCTGGCATACTTACTGCGGTCAATCTCCAAAGCCTTCAGATTCGCCTCATTAATTTCAATGAGCTCCAAGGCTAAGTATGGCGCTGAGCCCTCTCGCCAGAATCCCCGCCACCCTAATAGGTTCAGGCAAACGCGAGATCATTGACATGGAACCGATAATCTTCTTCGCAACCGCGGGACTAGTTCCTTTGACCTCAAAATAGAGCCTGGGCTCCTCGGGAAGCGGCCTAAACGAGTACAACCGACCTGCAGCCCGAACCATTTCCCAACGATCTGGCCAATCGCTGAAATGCATGCGAAGCGCCTTCCTAACTGCTGAATTATCGGGCCTCTCTCCCGCCACAGCAATGACCGGTCTGCGTGCTGCTTTGGCCAATTGCGCAATATTCACTAGATTGAATCCCCCAAACGATATTCCTGAAAGCATTACGGCATCAAAGCGAAGGCTTCTGAGGAGAGATACAAGGACTTCGTTGGCGTCCCTACCATCAACTTCTATTCGGCCTAGCCTTAAGGCATCGACGTGCAGCCCTCGGAACAGAACGGCTGCTAGAAGCGTCCTTTGCTGAACTCGTTTGTTTGCCCGGAAGGCTCCATCATCTACCCCCACAACTCTGACGCTAGGCGTGGTGTTTTTGCAGCGAGTTCGGGACGTAGCCGAAGAGTCTCCCCGCAAGGTTGTCCTCCGCGTAGGTTTCCGCAATGACGCGAGGTGAAACTCCCACTCTTATCTTCTTGGTTCTTCCGTACCTTCCGAAGCTTACCACACGGGCATTCAGAATACCCATGACATCCAACTCATTGATCAGCCCGCTCACTCTCCGCTGAGTTAGCGGTTCGAGGCCACTTACCGAGCAGAGTTCGTGGTAGACCTCATAGACATCACCGGTTATGGCACCTCCTGGTAGGTGATTGCTGAGCAGGTAGACACCTACGAGCAATATCTTGGAGTGAACAGGAAGGGATTTTAGAACCTCAGAAACCCGGTCATGTTCGATTTTCTGTTGAGCTTGGCGCACATGTTGCTCAAGAACTCTGGAAAGGCCTTCACGTTCAGCTAATTCACCTGCAACTCTCAGAAGATCCAGGGCTCGTCTCGCGTCTCCGTGCTCGCCGGCAGCAAGAGCGGCGCAGAGGTGTAGTGCGTCCTCGCCGAGGGCCCCGCCCACAAAAGCCAGTCTAGCTCTATCCGAAAGAATGTCGAAAAGCTCATCAGCAAGATATGGTCGAAATACGACTTCCTCTTCACTAAGGGAACTCAGTACTCTTGGGTCCAAGAATTCTTTGAAGTGAAGATCATTTGAAATCCCGATAACGCTAATCCAAGAGGAGTTTAACGTTTCGTTGATGCGTGTGAGTTCGTAGAGGAGGGTGTCATCAGCGCTATGCTTTATGAGTGCATCAATCTCGTCCAGCGCGACCAGAAGCGACGACCTGTCGGAATTCATCCCGTTAGAAAAACGTTCAAGGAGTTCTCCAACTGCGATACCTGTGAATGGCACCCCGACCCCGATAGCCCTGCAGATCTCAGCCAGAACGCGATAGTTCGTTCCCACAAGACGACAGTTTATGTAAGCGATTCTCACGAGTGCACCGATCTCCGACGCTTTCCTCTCCAGTTTGTCTAAGACGAACTTGGTAACGATTGTCTTACCTGTCCCCGTCTTGCCATAGACGAACACATTGGAAATCTTCGAATGATGTAGAGCGGGTGCGAATATTCCGGCTAGGCGCTGGATATGCTCGTCGCGATGGGGAAGGTGATCGGGAATGTAGTCATGACGCAGAACGTCGCGTGAAGCGAAAATTCTAGCAGTCGAGAGGTATTTGTCGAAGATGCTCTCTAAGACATCTGTGGGGATGGTGAAGCCCTCCAGTGGTAAAGGGATGGTTGCGCATTGAGCGATAGTAATCATTCTTGTACAAGAAAACCAAGTATGACAACTGGACGGGTATCATTTGTTTGGCGCTTGTCACTTTGAAAAATTGTTGTGCTTGTTTGGATGAAGCATGTTTGGTTGCCCCGCACCCCTCTGCGTCCACTAGAACCTTGGGTTGGATCCCATGGAAATTCAGGGTCAGGACGAAACGAAGTTCATAACATTGTGATCCTCACTCATCTTAGCCAATCACCTTGACAATGCAAGGTTAGAGATAAGTTCGGGGGAAGGACAGGTCCACTTGAAATGCAGGGGTTAGGGCCACGAGCCCTGACCTTTTTTCAAGCTGCTATTCATGTTGTCAACAGTGGACCCCCCTTTTTCCACTGGAGGCACAGGATTACGCCTGCAACGGGATGAAAATCACCCCCCAGCACAGCCCGCCAACTTATAACGCGTGGACCCGACTAAACTGTAGAGACCATGAAGAAGAGGATGAGATTGGAATTCTTCGACCGTAGCGGACTCAAGCATGTTATGACAATCGAAGGAGACGTCACCGTCGAAAACATAGCTAAGCTTCTGGAATACGCAGAGATCGTGGCTGGCGTCGAAGCACCACCCCTTCGCCCAGCATCGTCAAACTCCAAGATGAACAGATTGCTCGACGTGATCAACACCCGTTTCGCTGGCCACCCCTTCGATTCCCGTGAACTATGGCAGGCGTATCGAGAAAGTTGGGGTGAGGATTTCAGCCTAGGCGCGGTTTCGACTTACTTGTCGCGGCTTGTGGACCGAGGAACTCTTGAAAGGACAGGCTCTCCCGCGCACTGGTCTTACAGGCTCAAGCCCTCTCCGACGCTTTAGCGGTAACCGCTTCAGCAGATTCGAGGGCCGTACGAACCGCTTCATTCAACCTGTATCTGAATGGCGGGCGATTGGACTCACGGTCGATGTAACCTTCCATGTATAACTTCTTCATCAGTCGCGCCATATGTTCTCGAGACTTTCTCAGACGTCGCCCCAATTCGGGGGCTGCGTTTGGCCCTTCACGTTGCAGCATCTCTATAGTCTGCCGTTCTGTGGGCGTCAACGAAAGCGTAATGTCCTTTGTGTTTAGTAACGTCGTTAGGCGCTGTGGCAGCGGGGATGATACGTCTCTTTTCGCGGTCTTGTTTTCAAATGACGTTAGCTTAGTCTTGAGTCCTTGAAGCTCGCCGATCAGTCGCTTGTCGTTAGCCAAAATCTCCTGCAAATACTGGAGTACCTGTAGATGCGAAGACCGCAGACTTGCGTGTCCTTCATCGAGGCGAGTTGTCTGCCTATCAATTCTTTGGAAGCCAGACTGAAGGTCCTTTACAACAGATTCCGAGCGTTCTATGCGTGAAGTAAGCGCATTCACGATTACACTGATCAACGATCCGGATTCCGTAACGGCTTGCCGGCTCTGTTTGAACGAGCGAAGCGCGTTTCTGCCGACGAGGAGTATGAATAGAAGAACCAGTATGGAGATAGCATCGATTGCAGCCGCCACCGGATCCAAGGGCCATTACCCAGCTTCTTGCGGAAGTCTTGACCTCTTCGTGTGATATCACGACTACTTGACAATGTCACGGTGATTTATGGGTGATGTTTTGGTGACATTGCTCCTAGTCACGCTGATATCACACGCTCAATGCTAGACCTCTATGCCCACTTCGAAACGGGCTCATTTTGGGGTTTCCCTGAAGAAGGCTCGAGCCCCGCACTGTAAGAATGACATAGACATCACGTGATGTCACAATGGAGCTGAACCCAGACTAAAATGTGCATACGGAGGTGTGATGTCACAGCCTATCTTTGAAGCTTTGCCGTCTTCCGAGGGCCGAGATTGATTCCGACAAGCGCAATTTGAGTTGTCGGAGTGTATCAGGACTGATGGTCGAGGGCCCTTGGGAAGCTTGGCGTGCCTCTTGAACATAGCTTTGTACAGCGTCCGCTAGCTCGATGAATGGCTGCAGCGCCACGCTGTCGAACATTCCCACGTACCCTAGGAGCAAAAGGGTGTAAATCGACCTGATTACGTTCTTCTGAGCTTGAAGCAGTGTGCGATTGAAGGCACCGCGGCTAATTCGCCCCTTGGATGGTCGAAAGAGGCGTCTTAGGCCCTTTGCTACCGCATTTTCGATGGACACAGTGTCCGCCAGGAGCGTTTCCAGCTGGCCTAGGGTAAGTTGACTGTGTTCTAGAAGCAGCTTAGTCACGGGATCACGCAGGATGTCACGAATCGATTCACGGACCTCACTGATCATGCGAGAATGTTCAGGCATTCGGTCAACCCGGTGGATACAGTTTTGTATTCACTTATGACACTTTCCCAAACCACGAATCGCGAGGATTGCATGTGATATCACGCCAGCAGCCTGGCGCCTAGAAGATGCAATCTTGAAATAACTCGTGACTATTCTGTGTTGCGTCAAAGAGAAGGAATTTGTCGTGGGTAGGCGGCGTAGAAGGGTCATCAAGGTTGTCAAGAAGAAACTGCCCTCCGTCTTCACATGTCCCTCATGCGGAGAGGAGGCGATACACGTGAAGCTCCCTCAGGACGCAGGCCCGGCAATTGTTCAATGCGGTTCATGTGGCCTAAAGCGAGAGTTTGAGGCTACGCCATCAAGCCAAGTTGTGGACATATACTGCATGTTTACTGATAGCTTCTACACAAAAGAACAAGCCGCCCAGAAACCGGAGCAAGCTATGTCAACATCCCGTCCCGTGGAAGAAAGCATGTAGAGTCTCAGATCCTCTCACCGTTAAATTGCACTGACGCTCTTTGTAGTCCGGGCCAATCTGATGGAGACAAACATACTCAGCGAACACGGCCACTATTTTCAACAACTCACGGAGGAATTTGACAAGATCTACGATCTAGCAAGGAAAGCACGTGCAAGAGGGTTTGATCCCGCACCAGAGCCTGAATCGCTGGTAACGCATGATGTAGCTGAACGTGTCGAGAAGGCGGTTGGCCCACCGGGAGTTGCCTCAAGAATCCGCGACCTATCGCTTCTCATGCCCCGTGAACTTGTAGCGGTAAAGCTGGCGGAAGAGATTGCGCTAGGTGGTTATGGCGTCAACGGAGAGAGAGCAGCCAACCAAGCAGTTAGAACGGCGGCTGCAGTACTCGACGAGGGTGTTACCGCCGCCCCCATTGAAGGAATCGCATCCGTTCGAATCAGATTGAACCAAGATGGAACGAAGCATCTCGCAGTCTACTTCGCTGGGCCCATAAGGTCGGCAGGTGGCACGGACATGGCCCTGATTCTCGTTATCGGAGACTACGTACGTCACCAGCTTGGACTCGGAAAGTACAGAGCAACGGAAGTGGAAGCCAAGAGGTTCGTTGAAGAACTACGCCTCTATGAGAGGGAGGTCGGACGCTTCCAGTTCAAAGTATCAGACGAAGAATTGTTCAACGCCATCATGCGGCTACCGATTGAGGTGAATGGTGTAGAAACAGACCGAGTAGAGGTCACATCCTACAGGAATGTGCCGAGAGTTGAGACGAACAGAGTGAGAGGTGGAGCTCTGAGAGTTGTCCATGATGGGCTGATCGGCAGAAGTCACAAGCTGTTAAAGATAATCGATAGCTTGGGCATCGAGGGTTGGAGCTGGCTGAAAGAGATTAAACCCCCTGTCGCCGAGGCCGACGAAGCACGCGAATTCATGTTCATGGAAGACGTCCTTGCTGGACGACCAATCTTTTCCTTCCCCCAAGTAAAGGGTGGTTTCAGGCTCAGATATGGTAGAGCTCGAAATACAGGATTGGCCGCCATAGGCCTCCATCCTTCAACGATGGTGGTCCTAGGTAGGTTCATCGCCATAGGAACCCAACTTAGGCTAGAGAAACCTGGTAAGGCGGGCATAGCCACATCTGTTGATTGCATTGAGCCACCAGTCGTCAGATTCAAAGATGGTTCCGTTGCCAGGTTACAGGATCCTCGTCAAGCTGAAAAGCTGGTCGATTCGATAGACAGAGTGCTCTTCCTAGGCGACATTCTGATAGGATATGGAGAGTTTCTCGAGAACAATCGGCATCTTCTTCCGTCAGGATTCGTGGAAGAATGGTGGGCCGAATTAGTCAAGCTTCATGGATCTACCGCCTACGGTGGAATAGAAGGCTTCGCCGAACATATTGGGATGGATGCCGGAGCCCTCTCCACATGCATCCAAAGGTGGAACGGAGGATTTCCATCCGCAGAAAACGCGCTCCTGATAGCCAAGAGGTCTCCAGTGCCCCTGCATCCAAGACATACGTGGTTTTGGGAGAATCTGGATCCAGACGATTTCGATTATTTACGCGACAGACTACGCGATTCGACGCTAACTCAGGTGTCCCGCGAACGCATTGCAACAAGAACCGAAGCCAGGACCAAGTCCATCTTGGAGAAGCTCTGCGCTCCTCACAAAGTGAAGGGGGAATTTCTCCTCATCGACGAGGAAGCCCGCGTTCTATTCGAATGTCTAGGTGTGGACTTGCCATCTAGGAGTATCGACGGAAGCGACATTTTCGAAAAAGTCGCGAATGCATCCGGGATTCGCGTAATGAAGAAGGCGCCTGTATACGTTGGTGCTAGGATGGGACGCCCAGAGAAGGCGAAGCGACGTGAGATGAGGCCCCTAGTCCACTGCCTCTTTCCTGTGGGTTTGGCGGGGGGATCCAGAAGGAACATAATCGAAGCAGCGTCCAAACACTTTACCTCCGTTGAAATCAACTATCGAAAATGCGCGGACTGCGGCAACACGTCCTTCACTGGCATTTGTGAAAGGTGCGGCGGCAAGACTAGCAAGACATATGTCTGCCATAGGTGCGGGGCTGAAACCGACGAGCGGATATGCCCTGCTTGTAAGGTTCCTGCTGAAGCCTACAGTCAACGCAGCATAGCGCTTCGTGATAGTCTCAATGCAGCTCAAAGGAAGATATCAATGGCGATTATCCCCGAGTCGGTGAAGGGGGTTAGGGGTCTGACAAACCAGGCGAGAACACCGGAGCCCCTCGAGAAGGGTCTACTGCGCGCAAAGCATGACATCTCAGTTTTCAAGGACGGGACGGTCAGATTCGACGCGACCAACGCGCCACTTACACACTTCAAACCCACCGAAATAGGCGTTGAAGTTGAAAAACTTCGCGAGCTAGGATATCAATTCGATGTGAATGGGGATCCGATCGAGTCAAGCAGTCAATATTGCGCTCTCAAGGTGCACGACATAATCCTCCCAATAGAATGCGGAGATTATTTTGTTAGGATCGCGAGGTTCTTAGACGAACTCCTCCAAAGCTTCTACAACCTTCCGGCCTTCTACAATGTTAGAAGGAGGCAAGACCTGCTGGGGCACTTGCTGATCGGTCTATCGCCTCACACCTCTGTAGGAGTGATTGGACGCATCATAGGATTTACTCGAGCAAGTGTGTGTTTCGCGCATCCTTTCTGGCATGCCGCCAAGCGACGCGATTGTGATGGTGATGAGGATTCCGTCAGTCTAGCCTTAGATGTTCTCGTTAATTTCTCGAGAGAGTTCCTTCCCTCCAGAATAGGCGGAATCATGGACGCCCCGCTCCTACTCACCTTGGGGATCAAACCGAGAGAAATCGCCCGCCAAGCCTTCAACATTGAAACTGTGGATCGATTTCCTCTTAGATTCTTTGAGGAAACACTCAAACGAGCCGATCCCAAATCCATCACGGCCTTAATTGAAACGGTTCATGATCGACTCGGGTCTGAAGTCGTGTTCGAATCGCTCGGCTTCACTCACTGTGTCGACAACGTGAACAACGGAAACCTAGAGAGCGCATACAAGAAACTGGCCTCCATGCTTGACAAGGTCACTGCACAGCTGAAACTGGCCGAATCGGTTAATGCTGTAGACGCTGGGGAAGTTGCGAAAAGGGTTCTCTCAACGCATTTTATGCGCGATCTCACGGGCAATCTAAAGGCTTTCGCAGGTCAGCGATTCCGTTGCACCAAGTGCAACTCGAAATTTCGACGAGTCCCTTTGAAGGGCGACTGTCCCCGCTGCGGTGGAAAGCTTTCTTTGACGGTGTACAAAGGAAGCGTTGAGAAATACCTCAACGTAGCCGAGGACTTGGTGAAGCGATACAATCTAGGCAAGTACCATGAGCAACGTCTGTTGCTCCTACGCCAAGAGATCAACTCGCTCTTTAGCGAGCAAGAAGAGAGGAAGAAACAGCCCTCGCTCGCACAGTTTGTGTAAGGTGTCAAGGATGGCCAAAGCGCCAACGTTTCATCCCAAGGCATATCTGAGATCGAGAAGAAACGTCAGGGCGGGCTTGATATCACGCACTAAGATCCTGGTTACTCTGGAAAGCGCCCGAAAAAAAGCAAGTCAAATAGCGAACGAAACGGGACTCTCGTATGAGTGCGTCGCTTACCACCTAAAGGCAATGAGAAAAGATCGCCTAGTCGAGACCCCAACCCACAAGAAACCATTCTTATGGCAACTTACCCCGTTCGGGCAACAGAAGCTCCCTACCCAATAAGCGGGCCTTAATACGCTGCACGCATGGACAAGCATACTAATCTAGAACCGTGTTCTATCGATGTCCAGAGGAGCAAGAATGACCTTCGGATGATTGCAATGGAGACTGAAGTGAGATACTACTTACAGCCGAATACTAGCAAGCCCGTGATGGTTTGCGGTCTTCCTGGAATAGGATCTGTGGCATGGCTAGCAGTGAATCATCTCCAGAAAGAACTCAAGGCAGAACTATTCGCAGAAGTGTTCTCTCCAATGTTCTCCCCGAAGGTGTGGCTGACTGATGATGGCATCGTCAAACTAATGAAAGGTGAATTCCACTACTGGAAAAATGTCAACAGTGGCACTGATCTCATACTGTTCACAGCGAATGAGCAACCATACTCGCCTGAAGGCCAGTACGAACTGGCTGATGTAGTGTTAGATGTTGCTGAGAAGTTTGAGGTTGGAAGAATAATCACCATGGGCGGCATGGCCACGGACAAGTTCACTGAACAACCAAAGGTGTACGTTGGAGCAACCGATGTAGACCTCGTGAAGGAGCTGGAGGGGTTCGGTGCCGTAAAGCTTGCAGGCGGCGCCATTACCGGTGCGAACGGTCTGATTTTCGGACTGGCTAGGCCGCGTAAGATACCCGCCATATGCCTACTCGCCGAAACGCCAGGTTTCCTTTCTTTAGATGCAAATGGAGCTAAGGCAGCCTTGGAAGTGACTTCGAGGTTACTCAATATCTCCCTCGACCTTGCGTTGTTGGAGAAACAAGCAAAAGAGAACGCTGAGGCTGTCCAGCGAGCGAGGGATGTTTCGAGAACAGGTTTACCGCGTGAGATGCGCAAAGGTGGCGAAAGAGAACTCCCATACGTCAGCTAATCACATGGGATTCATCATGAAAGTCATGTGTAACCAGTGCGGCAGGGTACTTGACCTGATGATGTCAAGGTCATTCGCTGGAGAAGAAGATAAGCGGGTGAAGACCTACCATTTTTGCTCAGACAGGCATATGGAAGAATTCGCTCAGAGAAAGGGCCTGGCTTTGAGCAAGGATTAACTTCCAAGGACGTATGATAACCAGCGGACAGGAAGCAAAGCGGGACCCCCCACTATGTCGGCGTTCGAAGATCTGAAATCTGCCGCCAATATGTTCGGAGCCTTGGGAAACACTGTCAGACTGCGCATTTTGCTCATGCTTATGGAGAGCAAGAAACCATTACACATCACTGCTGTGGCCGCGAACCTGAAAATGGACTACGGCGGTATCTACAGGCACATAGAGGTGCTTACACAGGCCGGTCTGATAGAGGTGTATGAGGTCGGCAGGTCCAGAGTCCTTTCCCCCCTCAACAGCGAACTCATCAAGGAATTGATCTCGAAAACGAAAAACCTCCATAAAAAGAGGTGATACCGGGGCCTTTGAGTCATAATATTATGGTTATTGAGCATGAATAAGATAATGAAAGAGTTAAGTAGTTGTCACTTGTTGTTGCCATATTCCGTGGTTTCTGTTGGAGCAGCCTGTGTTTGCGAGAAGGAGCGTTAGCTTAACTGGGGCTGCTGTATTCGGAAGCTTGGCAGCTCTTTCTACGGTGTTAATCCCTGCAAGGGTCCAGCCATCGTTTCCCGTACTGCCCTTCCTCCGGTTTGATCCCGCTGAACTCTTTTCTGTTCTAGCCTTCCTGATCTTCGGTCCGACCCCAAGCTTCATTGCCGCGACGGTTCACTGGCTTTTTCTCACAGCAACGGGAACCACTAGTCCACTGGGGCCAGCGGTCAAGTTCGCCGCAGTTCTGACAACGCTTCTAGGACTCTGGATCGGGGGCAGGCTGTACCAGAGCGTGGCGGCCAAGTATCGTAACGTCTCGGTAGCTATCGGCTTGATGCTTGCGTGGGCAATACTCGCTAGAGTCGGGATTTTGCTCATAGTGAACTATTTCGTCTTCACATATATCGGTCCGGTAATTTTCGGTATCGACTACCTCGGTTTCAGCCAACGCACACTTGAGGCCACGCTTGGCCTACAATTGGCCGGATCTTGGGAGATTCTCACTGCCATGCTCCTCTACACAAGTATCTTCAATGGACTGCACGCCGCTTTCTCAGTGCTAGTTCCATACGTCATATTCACACCGTTGACTCTCAAGATTCCAGAAATCGCTTCAGGTCAGCCTTGGATTAGCAGATTTACTAGTAGACAATAGTCATCGAAGCCGCGAACCGATTCACTCGTGTGGACTCTTGATTGTTTCATTAGCTGGAGGAGTCGGAGCCGCAAGATTTCTTGAAGGCCTGATCCGTGTAATTCCTGAGAAACAGCTCACGATAATAGGGAACGTAGGCGACGACACCGAGGTCTACGGCCTCCACGTTTCCCCAGACTTGGACATTGTCGCTTACACACTCGCCGGCGTTGTGGATCCAGACAAGGGATGGGGGTTCCGAGGAGACACATTCCAGTGCAGAAGCTGGCTTGAGCGCTACGGTTACGAGACATGGTTCAACATCGGTGACAAAGACCTTGCAACACATATTTACCGCACAGAGAAGCTTCGCAAGGGAATTCCGCTGTCCGAAGTCACGCAGGAGATCGTTAGACGTTTAGGGCTCAAGGTCAGATTGCTGCCTCCAACCGATGATCCTGTCCAGACGTACGTCGTGACAGAGAACGCCATAATGCACTTCCAAGAGTACATGGTTAAGATGCAGACCAAGCCTAGAGTTCGCGGCGTCATTTTCCGAGGCGGAAGGTCAGCTAAGCCAGCCAAGCATGTGTTAGAATCAATTTCGAAAGCGAAAGGAATTGTGATTCCGCCGAGTAATCCGATCGTAAGTATTGGCGCGATCTTGTCAGTTCCAGGAATTCGCTCTGGACTTCAACATGCGAACGCCAAGATCGTAGGTCTAAGCCCCATAGTTGGAGGTAAGACGATTAAGGGCCCCGCTGACAAACTCATGAGAGCTCTTCGGATACAACCGAGCGCGGTCGGCGTGGCGAGATTCTACCAAGACTTCCTTGACGCCCTCATCATCGATCGCGTCGACGAGAACTTGGCATCCGAAATCAAGAGCCTAGGGATCAAGGTCATCGTGGCTGATACTGTCATGAGGACGATGGCCGACAAGGTAAGATTGGCACGCATTGTCGTCAGGGAACTGAGGCGTTGAATCCAACTGCTGAGGATGGACCTCTACATGCGATAGTCCCCTTGAATGTCCTCAAGAAATCGAAAGCTCGCTTATCCCCTATATTGCGCCCGAGTGAGAGAGCGCAACTGAGCCTCGAAATGCTGCGGAACGTTCTATCAGCCGTAAGGGGCTCAAACAAAATTGCTTCAGTTACTGTTGTTAGTGCGGACAAAGGTGTACGCACGGTTGTCCAACGTCTGGGAGTAGATTTTCTGTGGGAAGGGAAAAGGCGGGGTCTCAACAAGGCGCTTAGACTCGCAATTGCGAGATCGGCGCGGAGGGGAGCGCGAGCAGTTGTCATTCTTCATGCGGACCTCCCCCTTCTCACGTGCCAAGAAGTAGATAGATTCTTGAGTATGTCCCGGGGGCACGATGTAGTACTAGTCCCTTCGAAGGATGGATTCGGAACAAATGTCCTCCTCTTGAAACCCCTCGAGATTATTCGACCGGCATTTGGCAAGGACAGCTTGAGGCGACATCTATCCTCAGCCCACAAGAAGAGGCTTCGAAGTCAAGTCCTGAGGATTCGAGGGCTTAGCTACGACCTAGACAAACCGAAAGATCTCTTCAGATTGATGCGCGAACACCCTCGGAATGAGACAGCTCGCTTCCTACGAACTCTATTGGCCGAGCCCAAGTGTGCAGGAAAAAGAAAGGCACTTGGAGTGCGCCAAACGAAGCGACAATATTGTAAGTGCAAAGGAATTTAGAGTCACCTCGCATGTGCATGGACTGGGGTATCTAACTTGACCAAGCCGAAGGAATCCCATGACAGAGTGTTGCAGCTGTTAGAGGAACACCACAAGTGGTTCTCGGAATCGATTCCATTAATTGCATCCGAGAACGTTCCCAGCCCAGCGGTTCGCGAAGCCATTGTTTCTGACTTCGGTAACCGCTACGCGGAATAGGCTCAGGGGCTTCGCTTCCTAGCCTCCGTAGGGATGGGTTGGGGAACGCGTATACGCGGGTTGCGTATTCATAGATCAGGTTGAGAGGCTCTGCATAGATCTAGCAAAGGAGCTATTTCATGCTGAATTCGCTGATGTGAGACCTGTTTCCGGCGTCTGTGCGAACCTAGTCATCTATACGAGCTTCACGAATCCAGGAGACCGGATGCTGGCCCTTGCAATTCCCAACGGCGGGCATATCTCAATGGGCCGCAGAGACTTTTCCGGGACGGCGGGCGCGGTGCATGGATTGGAAGTGGAATATTTTGTCTTTAACCGTAACGAGATGAACATAGATGTCGAGAAGACGAAGCAGAGAATCGAGAAGATGGTTAGCGAGGAGAAGAGGCCACCCAAACTTGCAATTTTCGGTGGAAGCCTCTTTCTCTTTCCCCACCCGGTCACAGAGTTGGCCGATGCGTTTCACAGCATCGGTGCAATAGTAGCCTACGATGCCGCCCATGTAGCCGGCCTCATAGCTGGAGGAAAGTTCCAAGATCCGTTGAAAGAAGGTGCTGACGTAGTCTCACTAAGCACCCATAAGACTCTATTCGGGCCTCAGGGTGGGACCGTGCTGTCCTTCGAGAAATATGCTGAGCAAATAAAGAAGGCAACCTTCCCATCGAACACGAGCAATCACCACCTCCACAACTTAGCAGGAAAGGCGATCGCCTTCGCTGAGATGATGGAGTTTGGAAAAGAGTACGCCAAACAGATTATCGCCAATGCGAAGGAATTAGGGCAAGCACTGCACGAACTTGGATTCAATGTTCTAGCCGAGTATAAAGGGTTCACAGAATCACACCAAGTCGCTGTGGATGTGACAAAATACGGTTTGGGCGGCGACATGGAGAAAACTCTAGAGAGTGCCAATATAATTGTCAACAGACAACTGCTCCCTGGCGATATCCAGGCAGGAAGACACTACACCAACCCTGGCGGTATCCGCATAGGGACATCCGAGATAACGCGTATCGGGATGAGGCAGAGTCACATGCCAGAAGTCGCACAGTTCATCAAGAGACTCGTTATCGATAAAGAGGACCCGAGGAAAGTGAAGGCGGATGTGTCAGCTTTCAGGAGGGACTTTCAAAAAGTCCACTACTGCTTCCAAAGCGAAAAGAACGCCTACGAGTACATAAGGATCCGGTGACCTCTCGACTCCGAGTGCTCTCGTCCAAGTTAGAATGAAAGTTTAATTCCTTGAGCCAGACTCCACCGCCCATAGCAGGCTACGAGCCTTGTCAACCAAACGTGAGAAAAGACGCAAACGAGAAGCACCTATGCCAGCAGCGAGCGCAGGTCTACTCCGTTTCTTCGAGGAAGAGACACCGGGGATCAAGATCCGCCCGGAAGTCGTTATCATGATGTCCATAGGGCTTGTAGCAATAAGCCTCTTCATGTTTCTTACATTCAAGTAGCAGCCATCTTGAAGTCCAAGAGCTTGGTTTGAGCTATCACAGGCAATGGACTTGCTCTAATGCCTAACTTACGCTCAATCTGAGTCGATAGCATGTCGACGTAGCCGGTGTAGACATAAACCCTCTTCGGGTGTACCTTGCTCACGAACTCCAGCAATTGATCATAGTCTGCGTGACTACTCAGAGGAAAGGAAGTGAACTTGCGGAAGGAGTGGCGAACTGCCCAGCCTGTCGCTACCGCGCGAGACGCATTTCGTGGCAAATGATTGGTCCCAGTAGTAGTGATGTAAACGCAGCTTCCAGTCCTGAGCTCTCGTTTGCCCTCGGGAGATGACGAGTCCAAGAAATCGAGTTTGATTCCGCTCTCTACATGCACATTGTTGGTCCGCGCAATCGCTGGGCTACAAATTACGGGGATTCTGGTGTACACATTGAACAGACGAACTAGTTCCTGAGCTTTTCCTGATGAATATACCTGGAAGGTGGGAACTTTTCCTTCCTTGATCTCAGTCATCGTCCATCTAATGATGTCAGCGTACATCGTGCTCCTGCGAGGAAATAGATAAGAGGGGTGGCCATACGTCGCTTCCAGAATCAGGTAATCGCACGATCTGTTCTCCGCCGCTCTCGTCGTAAGCGTCTCAACGCAGTTTATGTCACCCGTGTAGATCGTGCTGAACTGTGGAGTCAAAATTTCGAATTGGCAAGAACCGAGCATATGTCCGGCGTTGAGAATTCTCACTTCGGCATCCTCGAATCGTATTGTGTCGCCTACACTTAGGGTTCGATGATTCTTGACTACGCGTTTTCTCAGAGCCTTAAAGATCTCAAGGGTTTCTGGAGTCGAATATTTCCTTGCCAGAGTACTGAAACCATAGGTGTGGTCTGAATGAGCATGAGAGATGAAGACATGCCATCTCTCATTGAGAGTTCTCCCGGGTTCTGGATCAAGAAGTACTCGAGACTTACCCGTCTCAACAAGGATTCCTCCGTTCCAACCGATTCTCTCTTGGCGCAAAGGTGGGCTCGCTCTCCATTTCAGCCGTTCATGGTTTAGCCATATCCGGCATCAATGCGTACTCACCGAACTTGACCTTCAGTAGCTCTCTTTCGGTGAGCTTGCGCTTTCTAACTTTTGACGGGTCCGGCGAAACAAGGGCACTGTTACCAAGCGGGTCTTTGATGACGAATGTGAAATGCGGGTTGCTTTCCCTTGCCATCTTGACTTGCTTTAGCATCCTCTCGGCTTTTTCCTGACATTTCCCCTTGGCTGAGCTCAGCATGAACGTCAAGGCATCCTCGATCCTTTGAAGCACTCCTTCAACATTGGAGATGAAGCCCTCACTATATGGTCCGGGAGTGATAGTTGCACCAAGCTCTGGTATGCTCACAATTGCCGTCCCCGACTTGATTACACGAATTTTCAGGTCGTCGATTGAGTTGATACGAGCCCTTAGCGCAACTGGTTCACGTTTACTCAGGGTGATAACGTCACTATGTCTATAACCACACCTTTGACATGTGACTACACCTAACACGACCGGCCCGAAGCGTTCTACCTCATATTGGGCATTAGTAGTGATCATGGAATCAGTGTCACAGCTAGGGCAGCGCAGGCTATGTGTTGTGCCCATACTGGGAACCTCTAGTGTCTTCGGATGTCCTCACTATACGTCTGCCCCTTACCAATCGGATGACAATTCAAGATACGCCAGCCGAGCATGCCATAGGCAGGTAACCTAGGTCCTAGGAGCTCCAAGGCTGTACTGCATCGGTGGGATAGGACTGGTCTTGGTTCGTCCTAGACAGAAACGTGTCATTTTCACTCATCTCTCAAGTCTATATCGATCAAAGCATGTAAAATTCTTGGTGACCGATGGATAAGACCGTAGGCAACCGATGCGCCAGATGCGGATTTGAATCTCTGAACATATACTATGAAGAGGGATCAGATCTCCAGCTCGGAGCCTCATGCGAGGAGTGCGGGTTCAAAGGCTTCTTCGTGAATGGCAAACTCATCCCACTTGCCACAACCTAGTTCTCTTCTTTTGTCTAGCCTTCACAACGATTGCGAAATCCAACTGTACGAATGATGCATAACGCTGAAAAGCACCCCTAGAGCTGTAGGCCCCGCTTTGGGCTGGAGTCCTCTTGGCCGTTGCTGTACGGTTCTTCGGTTTTGACTCTTTGATGGAATTAATCGCCTTCGCGATCGCCTTAGCAGTAGCATACCAAGCTTTGAAGGGCTATAGGATTTCCAAGGAGCGCACGCTGCTGTATCTAAACATTAGTTTCGTCCTCTTGGGAGCAGGCCTTCTTGTGGATGCTCTCGCTAACATCATTCTAATCATTGCGCATTTCAATAGAGCATTTCTATTTCTCTTTGCGTTGGGCTACACAATCAACTTTGTTGCTCAACTTCTCGCGTATGGAATTCTTGCCTTGGCCTATCTTCAACAGACCAAGAGCATAACGACCCAAGTCGCTATGGCCGCATTACCGATCTTGTTCTTCGAGCAGAACTCTGTAACTGAACTAATCCTTATGTTTCTCCTTGTCTATGTTTCCATTCAGACAGCGATAAACTACAGCATAGCGAAGACCACAAACGCTCTGCTCGTGTTCGGAGCCTTCACCTCCTTGGCCATCAGTCACACGTTGTTTCTGTTATTCACCTTTGCACCAGTTTTCTTCCCATTTGCCCATATCGCTCAACTTTTCGGTTTTCTTATGTTGCTTGCAATGCTGCTCAGGGTGAACAAGTCATCATGATCCCGGGCGCCCCAGAGCCCGCGACGAGGCCACCGTCCAAATACCGCTCGCAGATGAGGATCTACATAGACATCATGCGAGTCATACAACGTGAAAGCGATCAAGCCAAGCCGACAAGAATACTCTACGGAGCAAATCTCTCTCACGATCGATTAGTCAAATATCTTGAGGAACTCAAGGCACTAGGAGTGATACAAGAGATCGGAACCGACGACAAGCTTTACAGTCTGACCCAGAAGGGGATCGAATTTCTCAACAACTTCCGAAAGGTCGAAGCGTTTGCAGAGGCCTTCGGATTTCGAATCTGAACCGCCACGTGAGCACACAAGAGAGAAGAAAGCAAAGGTCAAAAGCAGGAGTTAACTGCTACCTCACCAATCGGGTTTTGGGATGCCCCGCTACTCACGCCTCATTCAAGTCCACGATGCTCAAGTTGGAAACAAGCCTAACTGGTTGCGTGTCAAGTATCCGACTGGCGAAAACTACGAGAAGATGAAAAAGATACTTCAGAAGCACAATTTGCATACCGTCTGTGAGGAGGCCCATTGCCCCAACGTAGCCGAGTGCTGGGGCGGCGGCACAGCTACCTTCATGTTGATGGGAGACACGTGCACGCGGAGTTGCAGGTTTTGCATGGTCAAGAGCGGAAATCCACACGGCCAACTAGATGTTTTCGAACCAGCGAAAGTGGCTAGAACCGTAGCCAATCTTGGCCTGAGCTATGTAGTCATAACCTCCGTTGATCGCGATGATCTTCCCGACGGGGGAGCGTGCCATTTCGCAGCTACAGTCACAGCCATCAAACACCAAGACCCAGAAGTGATAGTAGAAGTCCTCATACCTGATTTCCATGGAAACATGAATGATATGAAAAAAGTCCTTGACGCAGGTCCCGAGGTCGTTGCTCACAACATTGAAACCACAGAACCGTTGACTCCGAAAATCCGTGACCCAAGAGCAACATATACGCAATCGCTAGGAGTTCTCAGAGGAATCAAAGAGCTGAGTTCTGAAATCTACTCAAAGTCATCGATAATGCTGGGTCTGGGAGAAAGCGAGACCGACGTTATCAAGACGATGAAAGACCTAAGGAAGGTAGATGTTGATATTCTAACGCTGGGACAGTACCTGAGACCATCAAAAGGACACATCCCGGTCAGCGAATACGTCCCTCCAGAACGTTTCGCTTACTACAAGCACATGGCTGAGCAGCTTGGTTTCCTGTACACAGCCGCCGGCCCCCTGGTTCGTAGCTCATATAAAGCGGGAGAATTCTTCCTAGAGGCGTTAATCCGAGAGAATAGGACGCAGACTTCTGCTAGCTGAACTTTGCTGACATGCTCTCTCAACTGCTCCCGAGCTCGGACATTGTAGGTTAAAGGCAAGATTTACAAGCGCTAGCTCAGCTTTTCGCGTCATTTTCAGGAACGATCCAAGGGGTTGGAACTTGACTCATGAACTCTTATAGGTCATCAAACCTACTGGCGATTACGTCGAAGACATGGAGCCAGATATCTCGAAGGAAGAGTTGAGCAGATTATACAGGTTAATGGTTCTCGTTAGAAATCTCAACATAAGGGGACTTCAGCTCCAACGGCAAGGAAGAATTGGATTCTTCATAGGCTGCTTAGGACAAGAAGCGGCACACATTGCTAGCGCCTACGCACCCAAACCTGAAGATTGGGTCTTCCCAGCCTACCGAGAGATCGGAGTCGCTTCTCTCAGGGGTGTCACTCTAAAGCAGGTGATGAACCAATGCTTCGCGAACGCGGAGGATCTCCAAAAAGGTCGGCAGCTGACTAATCTAATTGGGTTCTAGTCACAGTCGGAAGGAGACCAAACAGTGATCATATTCGACTCGAGAGGGCAGGTGTGAAGACAGACAAGAACGGATTCATTCAAGTCGATAAGAGGATGCAGACCAATGTGCCAGGAATTTACGCAATAGGCGCCGTAGTAGGACCCCCGATGCTGGCGCACAAAGCATCCAAAGAAGGCATTGTAGCTGCAGAAGTCATAGCGGGAATGAATAGTGAAGCTGATTTCCGAGCAATCGCTTCCGCGATATTCACGGACCCTGAGATCGCGACGGTTGGACTTACAGAATCTGAAGCCAAGGACAAAGGATATGAGCCAATTGCAGGAAAGTTTCCGTTGACCGCCTTGGGGCGAGCATTACTCGCAGGAGAAACTGAAGGATTCGTGAAGATCGTCGCAGACAAGAACTCAGATCTAGTCTTAGGTGTCCACATCGTAGGCCCTGAGGCATCGGACATAATAAGCGAAGGCGCGCTGGCTATTGAGATGGGCGCAACATTGGAGGACGTTGCGCTGACTATTCATCCTCCCCCGACGTTACCCGAAAGCATGATGGAAGCCTCTGAAGCAACAAAACGGAAAGCTATCCATATACTACAGCGATGACAACTCAAGGGCATCTACTCGATCTAGGCCTAAGGAATTACGAGGATGTGTGGTCTCTCCAGCGGAAGCTAGTGCAACTTCGCGCGGGCAAAGCGGTTCCTGACACCTTGATCTTGGTTGAACATCCGCATGTCTTCACAGTCGGCAAAGCCGTAGAGGGAGAAGTTCCAAGTCAGCTCGAAGGTGTCCCAGTCTTTCGCATAGAACGTGGAGGTCAGTGGACCTATCACGGACCGGGACAGCTCGTGGGATATCCGATTCTTGATTTGAATGCCCGTCAACGTGACATTCACGGTTTTCTGCGAGGCATAGAGGAAGCATTGATCCAGGCGCTCAAGAAATTCAACATAGACGCTGAGCGCCAAGAACGTCAGACTGGTGTGTGGATCCGGGGCAAGAAAGTGGCTTCGATT
Source organism: uncultured Candidatus Bathyarchaeia archaeon (assembly GCA_964598845.1). Classification (GTDB taxonomy): domain Archaea; phylum Thermoproteota; class Bathyarchaeia; order 40CM-2-53-6; family 40CM-2-53-6; genus FEN-987. The sequence goes on along the minus strand of CAZRDM010000001.1, from coordinate 99,103 downwards.
GGCGCCGCAATTCGGAACTGGGTAAGCTTCCACGGATTTGCCTTGAACGTCAACACAGACCTGACCTACTTCGGAATAATAGTCCCGTGCGGAATGCCAAGTTCGACAATGACTTCGATGCAGGTTCTCATAGGCAGCCCTGTCGATTTCGAAGAAGTCAAGAATGAAGTTCGAAGGCAGTTCGAGAAAGCCTTTGACGTTAAACTAGTCATAAGAAGTGCTGAAGCCGTACAGTCGACGGCGATTGTGTAGTTCTAACAGTAGCCTATTGTTCAGAGTGAACGAGAACTCTCATAGATCTGTCGTTTCCTACCGAGGCATGGCAAGTTCGCTCTTGAGTAGCATGAAGGTAAAAGTGGTTTGCTTCGAACACTCGAACTCGCCAGCTTCTTCTGACCTTCCTTAATAAATTCCGGGATTACTAGGTCTCGGCTATACCTGACGATGGCGCGGTCACTCAATCCGGACCCAAAGCTGTTCGGTGAACGTTTCGCGAAGTCCCGTTTTCCCCAGATTCTACGTCTTAGGAATCAAGTGTGAGGCTCGGAAGTAGTTAAGGAAAGTCAGGTTTGAGGATGCAGCCACTAATCGGCCACTCGAATTCTCCTCGGGATGTCACGATAATTGTAGGGCTTAAGATCTAGCACAGGCCTCTTGTGAATTGTGTCCAGTCCCTTTACCCTGAGGATGTTTGACTTACATTCTAAGACTTCGACTACCGTGGGACCTATGAGATTGGGGTGATTTCGCTGTCTGGTGCTGAAGATTCCGATTTTGCTGAGATAGTCTCTATGCTTAAGATGGATCAAGAGTTCTGTTCTCTTCTTTCGGATTCGCTGACTTTGTTGAGACAGAATATGACAAATAGGTGGAAGTATTAGTCGATGTCCTTCACTCCGTCAGCATACTTCCGGATGAGAATAGTTTCCGGTACGACATCCGATCTGTGCATCCGAAAGTCTTCATCAGTGGCCTTCGTACGCACGAAGCCAAGGGGTTGTGGCACGATCCTTAATCTCCTTCGTCTTCTCATGTACTCATTCGCTTGATGGTGAGGTTCGATGTTGGTAGCAACATTTCGAGGGATAATCCCTTCGTTCGTTGAATTGTATGCCGAGAGCCTTGGCGCGCGTGTCCGGGATGGGGAGATTGTTGGTGACGGGTGGATGGCGGAGATGAAGTATCGGAAGGTGAGGGTGGGGTCTTTGGAGCTGACTGAACTAGAGATGCGTTTTGATGGGGACAAACGTGCTATCAGCGACTTCTTGAACCGATTCAGGGCGAAAGTTCTGAGGAATGCTGGTTAAGAAAGACTCGCGATAGGTACTATATTTACAACTTCGTAGATGGGCATTTACTTTCTAGTTGATAATTGCCAATATCTTAACTCGCTGAAACACCTAAGCTCTCGTCATGACTCTTGGTGGATACGCCAGCAGAATAGCGCGCATAGATCTGACTCGAGGAGAAATCGATTACGAAGAACCCAAGGAAGATGACCTGAGGAAGTATATCGGCGGAAGAGGGCTCGGAGTAAAGTACGTTTTCGACAACGGACCGAAAGTTGAACCATTCTCGGAGGAGAATATTCTCTGCTTCATGGTTGGGCCGCTGGTTGGCAGCGACGTCACTATGAGCGGTCGTATGGCCGTTGTAACGAAATCTCCGCTAACAGGAACAGTTACCGACTCTCATCAGGGAGGTTGGTCAGGTGCAAGGCTCCGATGGGCAGGTTTTGACGGCCTGATATTCAAAGGTAGAGCAGGGAAACCGGTCTATGCCCACGCCGAAGACGGCAAAGTCACCCTGAAAGATGCTTCGAACATCTGGGGGAAGAATGTCCATGATACCGTCAAGGCTATGTTGGATGAGTACGAAAAGGAAGACACGAGCGTAGTGGCCATCGGCCAAGGCGGAGAGAAGCTTGTCAGATTTGCCGCAGTCGTCAACGAAAATGACCGTGCCTCAGGAAGAGGCGGAACCGGAGCAGTCATGGGATGGAAGAGGCTGAAATGCCTAGTAATCAAAGGGAATATCAAGAACAAACCTAAGCCAGTAAGGTCCGAGGAATTCAAGAAAGCTGTTGCCCTCGGAAATACGGCCATAGTCAAAGGTGATGTCACCGCACCTCGCAAGGGCGGTCTGTCAGTCTACGGAACCAACGTACTCATGAACATCGTCAACGAGTTAGGTGCTCTCCCCGCACGAAACGCGCAGACGACGCAGTTTGAGCATGCGGACATGGTTAGCGGTGAAACCATTAAGGAAACAATTCTTGTGAGGGACCCCACATGCCATGCGTGCCCGGTGGCATGCAAGAAAGAAGTCGAAGTGAAAGAGGGCAAGTACAAGATCCACATGGAGAGCACCGAGTATGAGTCCATGTGGGCGCTCGGAGCCAACTGTGGGTGCAGCAGCAAAGAAGTCATCGCCTACATCATCAATCTAGCCAACGACTACGGAGTAGACACCATCGAGCTCGGCAACTGCCTCTCCATCGCAATGGAGGCCAGTCAATTAGGCCTGGTCAAGGACAATGTTGAATGGGGCAATCCCGATATGATGATTGACCTCGTTCACAAGATCGGTAGAAGAGAAGGCATAGGGGATGTTCTCGCGGAGGGGGGCTGGAGGGCGGCCAAGGCCTTCGGAAACGAGGGTATAGCAAACCAAGTGAAAGGCCAATGCATAGCCGCATACGACCCAAGAGGGTTGCAGGGAATGGGCATAGGGTTTGCGACATCCAACCGTGGAGCATGCCATCTCAGGGGATACACGCCCGCCAGTGAAGTCTTGGGCATACCTGAGAAGACGGATCCGCTTGCATGGGAAGGAAAGGGCAAGCTCCTGAAGATCTTCCAAGATCTTCACGCGATTTCAGACTCGTTTGACATATGCAAGTTCAACGCCTTTTCAGAGGGCATCAATGAGTACGTTGCACAATACGTCGCGATGACAGGAGTAGATACTGACACTGACGGTCTAATGAGAGTGGGAGAACGCATCTACAACCTCGAACGCTACTACAACAACTTAATTGGCTTTGCAGGGAAGGACGATAGCCTCCCGGAAAGATTCCTCAAAATCCCTGGATCAGGGCCCGCTTCAGGCCACGTCTGCGAACTTGGGAAAATGAAGAAAGAATACTACGAGGCCCGAGGCTGGGACGACGGAGTCGTCCCAGAAAATAAGCTACGAGAATTGGGAATAATCAGTTAAGCTCCAACATCAGGGAGCCGAGTCAGTCATGTTTCTAGGATGCGCCGCAGCGAATACCATCAAAAATTTTCGGTATATGGATAGATCAAGGCAATACGGTCGCCGTCATGGAGTTCATCATCTAGGCCGCCCAGAAATTGTTGAGGTCTCCCGTTCACTAGCACTCGCGCCCAAGGCCTTACGTCACCGTTCTCAGTAAAGATAATGTCGGCTATGCCATATTCATTAACGATCTCCCTCAGGGCATCCCTCAACCTATTCCCGGAGGAAGCGAACTCAACGGTTCCTGTTCCCGCCCGCTGTCTCGCCATGCTCATGAACTTCACCGTTAACTTGACCATATGAGAGCTGAACCTCGGAAGCCCCTTCCGTATTCGCCGTGGTACTTATGAATAATCTTTAACCTAATCCTTTGACAAGTCTTCCTCAGTCAAGATGAATGCACGTGGTTGGGACAGCAACTAAACCTGTTAGATCGAGCCACGAGCACGAAGTTTGTGGTTCAGGGTTTAAGCGTCTAACTCCAGTAGGAGAAGCGTTTCGAATGCTTGTTAACAGCTTGCCGAAGAAGTCCCCAGATCTCGAAAGCGTATCGATTTCTCTTGCCCTCGGTCGAGTTCTGGCTACCGATATACTTTCGCCGATCGATATGCCGCCTTTTGACAGGGCGGCCATGGATGGTTTTGCTGTGGTCGCGGAAGATACCTATGGTGCAACAGTCAATGCACCGATATTCCTGCGCATAGTAGGAAGTGTCTCAATGGGCGTGACTACGTCTCTTCATATGAATCGCGGAGAAGCTGCTCTCATCGTTACGGGGGGTCAGATGCCTCAAGTCAGCAACGCGGTTGTGATGGTTGAGTATACCAAGCAGCGACCGGACGGAAGAGTAGAAATCTGGGATGAGGTCCATCCCGGCGAGAACGTATCCTGCGTTGGAGAAGATGTACAGAGAGGAACGATTGTTCTGAAGAAAGGTACGCTCTTGCTCCCCCAGGACCTTGCGATGCTAACCTACATCGGGATACATAGGGTAATGGTTTGTCGGAGACTTCGCGTGGCTGTCCTGTCAACTGGGAGCGAACTCACCGAAGGGTCGGCTTTCGTAGAGGGAAAGATCCCAGATGTCAATCGGCCAGCCTTGATGGGCGCAATTCGACAGTTAGGCTGCGAACCGATAGACCTCGGCATAGCAGCGGACGAGTTCGATCAGATACGTAGCAAGCTGCAGGGAGGAATCCGGACTGCGGACATTGTGCTTGTGACAGCGGCCACATCCGTTGGACCGGGAGATATCGCTCCGCAGGTCATTAATTCGCTGGGTGAACCAGGTATGTTGGTTCATGGAGTCGCGATGCGTCCCTCGATGCCGACAGGGTTGGCAGTTGTGAATGGTAAACCAATCATATCACTTCCAGGCTATCCAGTTTCAGCATACTTGGCCTTCTTGGAATTCGTGCATCCTCTCATCAGCTACATGCTTGATGCAGACTTCCTGCCGAGGCCTACAGTAAGAGCAAAGTTGAGTCGTCGTGTCGCGGGCATCCTTGGGTCGCGAACTTATGTCCGAGCGCGGGTCCATGCCACCGAAGAAGGCTTTATTGCTGAACCCATCCGAACCTCTGGCGCGGGCATTCTAAGTAGCCTCGTCCAAGCTAATGGGTTCATCATCGTTCCCGAACATGTCGAGGGCTATGAGGAAGGGCAGCTCATAGACGTTGAGCTCTTCAGGCCAGTGGAGCGCGCGCAAACTGTCAAGTGAAAGGAAGGTCTTCCGCCAACTCCAAACCTTAGAGAATGCCATCTCCATCCTCTGGCGTTCATGGCAGACATGGCCTTCATCTGTCGAGAAGGTTCCACTTGAGAAGTCGTTAGGTCGAGTACTGGCTGAGGACATCTTCTCCACCATGGACGTCCCAAGCTTCGATCGCGCCGCTATGGACGGTTTCGCAATCATGGCCGAGGATACCTTCCGCGCAGACGAGCAGCACCCAGTCAAGCTAAAGGTAGTTGCAGAAGCGCAGGCGGGAGATAGCTCGGCGCATTCTGTTTCCAAGGGACAGACGATCGAGATCGCCACAGGCGCACCGATACCGAGAGGTGCAGACGCTGTAGTGATGGTAGAATTCACCAAGAGAAGCGCCCATGAAGTTTCAGTTTTCAAAGCTGTCTCAGCAGGCGAGAATGTGACCAGCGCAGGAAGTGATATCATGTGCGGGGAACTATTGCTTCGAAAATCCCAACCGATAACACCTCGCGAGATAGGACTCCTGGCTGCGGCCGGGATTGACTCGGTTTCGGTGTATCGAAAGCCTCGCATCGCGGTCTTGTCGAGCGGAAGCGAACTCGTGAGACCGGGCGATCCGCTAGGCTTCACGAAGATATATGACATCAATGGTCCGTCGCTGGCGGCGACCGTGGCTGAGTGCGGTGGGGAGCCGAAATTCCTCGGAATACTACCAGATGATTATACAGCGATCAAGAATGGCCTTCAGCTTGCGCTCGAGGACTCAGATGTTGTAATCTCGTCAGGGAGCACATCCTCAGGCCTTGGGGACTTTCTCTACAGAGCTGTTGATGAACTCGGCGAGCCCGGGATTCTCGTTCATGGCCTAACGTTGAAACCGGGAAAGCCGGCGCTTGTAGGATTGGTTCAGAACAAACCGATCTTTGGATTACCCGGCTATCCTACGTCTGCTCTCATGATCTTCCATTTGTTAGTCGCCCCTGTGATTAGACGCCTCGCAAACATTGCTGAGGCAAAACCTCTCAGAGTGCGCGCCGTTTGTCCCTTGAAGTTTTTCAAGGCTCGGGGACGTCGAGAGCTCTTGCCTGTCCAGTTGATAATTCAGGCGGAGGGTCAGTTAACAGCGTATCCTATGCAGGGTGGTTCAGGTGCAATAAGCTCGTTCTCCTTGGCAGATGGATTCGCTGATCTTCCCGAAACGCAAGAGTTCGTGGATGAGGGTGAGATGATGGAAATCGAGCTCTTCGGAAGAGAACTCGTTCCTGCCTCGCTCGTAGCGATAGGGAGTCACTGTGTGGGTCTCGATATCGCCTTCACCATGCTGAGGGAGAAGGACACAAGCTTCTTCGGTAGAACCATCAATGTCGGATCGATCGGCGGATTCCATGCAGTAGAACGTGGCGAGGCAGACATAGCGGGAGTTCATCTCCAAGAGGAGAAGACGGGAGAATACAACGTGCCTTTCATCGCGACCTTCAACTTGCAAGAGGCCGCAGCCTTAGTTCGAGGCTACAACCGTGAGCAAGGTTTGATTGTTAAGCACAGCAATCCGAAGAACATTACAGGTTTCGAAGACCTGACAAGAGCAGGAGTACGCTTCATAAATCGGAACAGGGGATCCGGAACACGGCTCCTGATCGACAAACACCTAACGGAGCTCGCAGAGTCTAGGGGCACTGATCTCGATACTCTTTCAATGAAGACCGAGGGCTACCGTTACGAGGCCAAGTCGCATTCGGCGGTAGCGGCCGCGATCAAGAACGATCGCGCTGATGTGGGGTTTGGTATAAGAACTGTCGCGGCTATCGCTGGTCTTAATTTCATTAAGACAGATGACGAGAAATATGACTTCCTAATGCCTAAGGCTCGTCTACATAAGACATCAGTGAAAGCGTTCATCGATTTGATAAGGTCTAGTCAATTCTCAGAGGTCCTTCGCGAGAAGGCTCCAGGGCTTCAAACGACTACCGAGTCAGGCACTATAGTCTTTCCGAGATAGATCGTCTATGCAGAATTTTGATTACTCTTCGTAGACAATGGAATCCTTTGGAGTCTTTCCTATTCTTTCGCCACCATGACCTCTGTGGCCTTTATCACAGCCTCAACTTTGTCTCCAGGTTCTAGTTCCAGATCTTCAACAGCTTCCTTGCTAATGAGGGCGGTTATTGTGACTGGTCCCTGAACCTTGATTTTGATCGATGATGTGACCGCACCCTTCTCAACGTTTTCAATAATTCCTTTGAAGCGGTTTCTAGCACTTATCTTCAAAGCGACTGCCTGCCAATATTCAGGATCGTTCAGGGCTCTCCCTATGTACCTCTTAATTCTATTGAAAAGTTTCAGCAAGGCGAGTGCTGTCTCCGTTAATTCAGCTCCTCCTCCAGTTCTCCCGCCTCGCTTCCTACAGAGGATAGGTTGTCCTAGGGCCGCTTCAATCTCGGCAAGTCGATCCCAAGCATGCTTATAGGAAATTCCAGTTTGCTTGGCAGCCTTCGAAATGGAGCCGTACTTCTGAATACCTTGAAGAAGAGCCGCTCCTCCTTCCGTTAGAATCTCAAGATGATCCTTCCTTAGCCAGAGTTCGAAAGCTGGCCCCACTGCTTGTTTCAACTAGATTTCAATACTGAAGAGGATTCGTTATATTTATCTGTACATAACGGTTCCTCCCTAGCGATCTCGGTTGAAGCTCGCAAAGAAGATCGCAGCTGTCCTTGCCTTGGGCATTGTGATATGGGGAGGTTTTCTGGTCTATGAGTACACTGGTCCATGGGTAAGGCAGGATCTCGTTCTGTCCACGACGACGAGTACTTTTGACACAGGGTTGCTCGACCACTTGATACCCGTCTTCCAGAAGGAGTACAAGGCAGAAGTAAGAATTCTCTCCAAGGGCACGGGAGAGTCCATAGAGATAGCAAAGAGAGGAGACGCCGACGTCGTCCTTGTTCATTCGAGGAGTCTAGAAGAAGAATTCGTGAACCAAGGATACGGAATTCACAGAGTTGGCGTCATGTACAATGACTTCATAATAATAGGCCCAAAGGAGGATCCAGTCGGAATCCGCAACACAACAAATGCATCCTATGCCTTTCAAAGGATCTTCGAGGCAGGCGCCAGAGGAGATGCGATCTTCATCTCTCGCGCCGATAAATCAGGAACGAATATCAAGGAACTAAGCCTTTGGGCCAAGATCGGCGTTAACCCCTCAAACAGAACGTTCAGGTGGTATCTTGAGGCCGGAGCTGGAATGGGCACAGTTCTGCGCATGACCAACGAGAAAGGAGCTTACACTCTAACCGATAGAGCGACTTGGCTAACCTTCGAGGACCAACTGAGCAACCTATCAGTGATGACGCAAGGTGATGTCTGGCTGCTGAATCCCTATGCGGTCATACCAGTCAACCATGAGAAGTTTCCCCAGCGGAACTTCAGAATGGCGGTTGCTCTCGCGAAGTTCCTGATCTCAGATGAAGGACAAGAGCTGATAGGGAACTTCAAGAAGGAAGGCGAGACGCTATTCCTCCCGATCGCAAGGAACTATGCCAAGGCCCATGAACTTGGATTTCCAAATCAAGAACAGGAGATTGCGTGGTATGACTCAGTCGATCTTGCCGCCTTGATGTTCCCTGCACCCATTATCATTTCTGAATACCCTTCTTTCCACTTAATTAAGAACAGACAACTCAACTGATTGAAGAATCCGATTGGATCCGATTCTCGAGGGCCTGATCAAGGCCTTCTGGCTTTTAGTCTCGTTCGATCCCGAAGTCTACGGCATCATGTTCTTGACTTTAAGAGTCTCAGGCATAGCCGTCATTCTTGGCGCAATTCTCGGAGTACCTACCGGAGCGACAGTGGCGCTAAGGGAGTTTGCTGGAAAGCGCTTCTTCATCAGTATGGTAAACACTATGATGGGTCTTCCTCCGGTTGTAGTCGGGCTGTTCGTGTATCTGTTGCTTTCATCATCGGGACCTCTAGGGCCACTGCAACTTCTCTATACCCCGACAGCCATGATAATAGCCCAACTGACTATTGCGGCACCCATAGTTGTCGGAGTCACCCTTTCGGCTGTTGGCTCGGTGGATAAGGCCATTCGAGATAAGGCATTATCTTTGGGAGCCACAAGATTTCAGCTTACACTCACAATACTGAAAGAATCCAGACTTGGGCTTGTGACGGCTGTAATACTTGCCTTTGGCGCCGCGGTCTCTGAGGTCGGGGCTGTAATGATTGTTGGTGGCAACATTAGGTGGGCAACGCGTGTTCTGACTACTGCAATAGTATTCAAGACGGAGCTTGGTGAATTCTCTGTTGCTATCGCCCTTGGAATAATCCTACTCCTGCTGGCGTTCATAATCAACTGGCTACTAACCCAGATGCAGTGGAGCGGGTTGAGAAGGTGAAATGACGCTTATTCAAGTCGAAAATCTCACGAAGGTATACGGCGAGAAGATTGCACTAAGAAATATCGATCTAAAGATCGACAGGGGAGATTACTTCGCTGTCGTTGGGCCAAGTGGAGCGGGTAAAACCACGTTCTTGAGGTTGCTCGACCTCCTTGATGAACCAAGTAGTGGTCGAATACTTTTCGATGGCATCGATACGGCCTGCCCAGAAGAAGAAAGACTGGCATTACGCCGGAAAATTGGAATGGTGTTCCAACAGAATGTTATGTTGAATGCTTCGGTTTACGAAAATCTTGCTTACCCGCTTCGAATCAGAGGGATGAGAAACAAGATCGATGCGAGAGTCAACGAAACCCTTCAACTAGTCGGACTAACCGGGTTTGAAAGAAGAAGAGCCCTAACTCTCTCGGGTGGGGAGATGCAGAGAGTTTCGTTGGCTCAGGCCCTAGTCTTCGAGCCGAGCGTGCTGCTATTGGATGAGCCTACAGCAAATTTGGATCCTAGAAACGTGAGCATCATCGAGCGCATTGTATCAGAAGTCAATCGCAACGAAGGAGCGACTGTTGTGATGGCAACACATGATATCGCACAGGCGGAGAACACAGCTTCGAAAGTTGCGATCCTGCGCGAAGGATCACTTGTCGAGGCTGGCGATGTAGGGCAAGTCTTCAGTAAACCTTCTGAATTCCTAGCAACTTTTGCGGGGCTCTGGAATGCGTATCCGGGGGATGCTGTGCTAGTAGAGGATGGACTTGCAGTGGTTGACCTAGGCGACGACATCAGAATTGAGGCAGCGACTCGAAAGAAGGGAAAGGTAACCGTCTTCATTAGGCCTGAGGATATTCTGCTTTCAACAAGCCCGATTCAAAGTAGTGCTAGAAACATTTTGAAAGGGATAGTTACAGAAATTTTCGACCTAGATCAACTCGTTCAGCTGAAAGTGAACGTTGGCAAGGAGTTTGCAGTGGTAATAACTAAGAAGTCCTTCAAGCATTTGAAGCTCAATCTGGAGTCGCAAGTATATCTGACCTTCAAAGCCTCATCGATTCGCGTTCTTTGAATGAACGCTCACGCAGTCGGCGTAGGAGGCACTGCTTCATCTTTCTTTCAGAGAGGATTAGTTAGTGAGGTCTCGGCGATTTTCTAGGCCTAAGGTCGCCAATTTTTGGATATTGCCTATCCCCCGTGCTAAGGCGCGAGCCTGCGCCTCGTCCCTCACTAACGCTTCGACTAGGTGGCTACCGATGAAACCTGTTGCTCGCGTGATGAAAGCTGATATTCCATGGCGCAATCACGGAGTCTATACAATGATACACTTTGGTCATCCGTATTTTACTGCACATATTGCGAAATTCCTCGGAATCCGAGCTCGGTCCTTGATCATGCCTCAAATGGTTGCGAAGTTCCAAGAGAATTGAAGTGATTCTTCTATCAGAATTGATGCTGTGGGCTAAACCATTTAAATTGGCCGGTCTCGTGATTCAAGATGGGGCGGCTTCAGGTCCAGTGACCGTTCTGAGGGATTCCTTCGGGCGCGTTGCGCGCAAGCTTAGGCTATCAGTCACGGACCGCTGCAATTTCCGCTGTCAATTCTGTATGCCAAGAACACCGCTCTGGTTGCCGCGTAGCGAGATCCTCACCTTCGAAGAGCTCCATCTAGTAGCCTCGCTGTTTTCCAAGATGGGAGTCGAGAAAATTCGCCTTAGCGGTGGCGAGCCCTTGATGCGTAAAGACATCGAGAAGCTTGTGGAGATGCTCGCCGGAATCCCCGGGATCCGGTTGATAACCATGACGACGAACGGTTTCCTACTGGCGGAAAAGGCCGGCGCCTTGAAGAAAGCTGGAATGACTGGCGTGACCGTAAGCCTCCACACCCTCAAGCCTGAAACGTTCAGGGAAATCACAGGGGGCGGACCATTCGACGAGGTGCTGGCCGGGATTCAAGCAGCAAAGCAGGCGGGATTCAATCCGCTCAAGATCAATGCCGTCATTATCCAAGGATGCAACGAGGACGAGATCCTCGACCTAGCTTCACTCGCAATTTCTGGAGATGTCACAGTGCGATTCATAGAATACATGCCATTTGACGGAGAGCAGATGTGGGAGATCGAGAAAGTTGTTAGCGGCAAGGAGATCGTTAAACGGATAGGCGAGAGGCATGATCTTGTCCCAGTTCCAAAGGAGAATGGAAGCACGGCCAAGATCTACAGATTTGCAGAAGGCCCTGGCGAAATTGGCATCATCACCTCGATTACGGAGCCGTTCTGTACAGATTGCGATAGGATTCGCCTCTCAGCAGATGGAAAAATAGTCCCATGCCTTTTCGACAAGGCGGGATACGACCTGAAACCTCTGCTGAGGGGAGGGGCATCTGAGGAAACGTTGTCCAATTTCATTAGAGAAGCAGTGCTACGCAAAGCACCTGGAGTTGAGACACTGCTGAAGAAATATAGTAAACTCAAGCATGTTCGACCGATGCACACTATTGGCGGCTAACGTACATTTCCTGTGTGCTAGGGTGGTCAGAGGCAGTTAAGAAAACGCGAAAATGCGAGCTATGATGGGCAATCTTATTATGGAAAGCTCACGGTAGCTTCCCAGAAATCTAGCAGCACAGGCATCAACTGCAAAGAGACTCGACTATTGGCGGCGGGATGAACAGTAACTATGAGTGAACCAAGTCTCGTTCGAATAGGCAAGAAACCTGTAATGAACTATGTCACGGCATGCGTCACACTGTTCAATTCTGGAAATGGGGAGGTAATGGTTAGAGCTCGGGGCCAAGCCATAGAGAAAGCGATCGATACCGTTCAAATGTTGCGGCACGGGTTTCTGAAGGACATTGTTGTCAGAAAGATCAACCTAGGCTCGGAAGACATCACGCGTCTCAATGGTAGCCGTGGCAATATCTCAATAATTGAAATTATCCTCTCTCGAGAAGCAGAAGATGTCGAGGAGGAAGATGTAGAAGAATAGAACGAGAGATTCGATTTCAAGGACAAAGCCACGTAGAAGCTAACCTATGATTGCTGGGACAGCGCAATCTTGGCTGCGTAGATGGCGACAAGCGCAACAAGTAATGCTATAGCGATGATCAAGAGTGCAGCTATGAAGCTTCCAAATGGCCATAGCAGCACACGTAATATCAAACTGTTCACCTCACTTCATGCAAAGTCGAGGCTTGATGCATAACACTTGTGAATCATTCGGAAAGACTATTCATCCGATCATCTGAGTAAGGGCTGAAATATTTTGCGAACTCCTCGCGCCGGAATTGTAATCGACCGCAATGAGATCGCTGGTGCCTTTGGTAATCTCGGGATACCGGTCCCTCTGATTCTATCCATGATAGCCGTGAACGGGCTTGACGCTGCAAGCGTTTTCACGATGTATGGTCTACTCCAGCTCTTGACGGCGTTTGCCTTCGGTCTCCCAATTCCAGTACAACCGCTTAAAGCGATGGCTGCGATCATGCTCAGTCAGAGGCTTCCGCCTAGCTACCTATTCGGGGGCGGGTTGGTGGTGGGCATTTTCTTTGCTATTCTCGGAGTCACGAATCTGATAGAGCGGTTGAATCGGGCGATTCCGATTTCTGTGGTTCGGGGTATTCAGCTGGGTCTTGGATTGCAGCTGATGGGCATAGCTGCTGAATTTATGTTGAAAGACGGCATGATCGCTGTGATGCTTTCAGCGATAGGAGTAGTCTTGACAATTGCATTATTCAACAATCACCGTCTCCCACCCGCACTGTTGCTCTTGACTATTGGCCTAGTTTTCTCTCTTACAACGAGTCTTCCCGTTAGCATATTTTGGAACGGTCTAGGATTTGCGTTTCCAAAATTTTTCGCCCCAAAATCTGACGATCTATTGATGGGGACTCTTCTGCTGGCGGTTCCCCAAATCCCGCTCTCTCTTGGTAACTCGATAATAGGTACGTCATTACTTTCGTCGGACCTGTTTCCTCAACAGAAGCCTGTGACGACGAAGGCGTTGTCGATCAACTACGGTCTGATGAATCTGACATCGCCTTTCGTTAGTAGCATTCCCGTTTGTCACGGCGCGGGTGGATTAGCAGGCCATTATCGTTTTGGAGCAAGAACAGGGGGAGCATTGATTGTGATCGGAACTATCTTTCTGCTGGTTGGCCTATTCTACTCTCGCGTTGTTCAGGCCGTGATGAGAATCTTCCCCTTCTCAATCCTTGGAGTCATGCTCTTCTTTGCTGGTCTGGAACTGACCTTGACTGTCAGGGATGTGGCTAAGAGCCGAAATCAACTCTTCGTGACTGTCTTCGTTGCAGCTTTGGCGGTGTTCGTTCCCTACGGCTACGCTCTCGGTCTTCTCGCTGGATGGATTCTCTCCAAACTCATCCAGATGGAACGCATCGAGCTTTATGCTAACGGAGGCTAAGTTCATCAATCTCCAGTTTTGAGATGACCTGAACCCATGGGGCATGAGGATAACGCTTTTACAATTCACGCTCCAAGCGCCCTCATCTTCCCGTGATAGCATTGGAAACTAAGTTTCAGAAGTCTAAGATTGTTGTTACCCCGCCAGGTCAGTCCTGACATTCTGACCTTAGCTAAGGCTATTGCAGCAGGTTTGCCGCTGGGCGCAACGATGGCCAAAGAAGAGATCATGGAGAGGCTTCTCGAAAACACAACTCGTCAGGGAGCCTACTTGATCAAACGCCTCAAGGAGATGCAGCAGAGATACCCAATAATGGGCGATGTCCGCGGAAAGGGACTCATGATCGGAGCTGAGTTCGTGAAGGATCCTGAAACAAAGGAACCTGCCGTCCAAGAACTTCAGGGCGTCATGAACAAGTGCTTCGAGCGTGGCTTAGCTATCATAACTTCAGGGAAATCGTCAATGCGCTTTGCGCCACCGCTTATCATAACGCGTGAGATAATCGGTGCAGGTCTAGAAATCTTCGAGGGAGCCGTCAAGGAAGTAGCCGCACAAATCAAGTAAGCAGATGACTTTTAATTTCCTCATGTCCCGAATTCTTTCGTGTACGTCATTCCGGTCAAGGTCTAGTACGTCCGAATGTGTGGCTACGCGTAGGATGGACAGCAAACACTTTTTCCATGTTCCGATTAGCGGAAATCCTACACCAAGTTGGGAAAGCTTTTTGATTTGCGCGCCGCTATCTTGAGGTTTCGTACCAAATCCCAGAGCAGAGATGTGGTCCTATTGGGCATAGGCTTGCGTGAACTCGGAGTTGTTTCACTGCTGCTAATCCTAACCCTCGGAACTGTTCGACTCGCGAGTGCGCAAGAGGTGCCGATTCCTTTTGATGGGCTTAAGTTAGTCTATTTCGCCGAAACAACTCAGGACGTGGAACAATTAGTCGGCATCTATGCAAGCTCTTGGATCACGATCCTATTTCATGATGTGACAGATTTCTCTTCAAAGATGGAAGTAAGTGCGAACGGTACCATTACACAGAGTGGTCAGCAGCGTTTTGAGAACCTTACCAAGTCAGTTGACTTCCCAACAGATCGAGACACGTTGCTCTTCTTGAGAAATGCTGGTCAAGATAACCTGACCATCTATGCTGGTCCCTCTGGCTTGACGATTCCCAGCCTCCCGGGATTAACCATCGACTTGACCAAGACGTGGAATTTGCACGACAAGCCACTCATTCGGACCCCAGTCGGAAGTTTCCCCGGATACCGCTACCATACCTCGATGAAGTCGATTCCTCTCCCGACGGAAGACACTGTCGATCTCGACTTCTATGCGTCTTATGAAGAAAACACGCAGGTCCTGATGGCTGGAGAGGTCTGGGCCACATATAGCGGAGTTTCTAAGATGATCGGACATACAGACCTTAAGGAGACCAATCTGCTCTCAAGTATACCTGCGTCACGTTGCCTTATTGCAACTGCAACCTATGGATCGGAATTCGCACCCCAAGTACAATTCCTCCGCGAGTTCAGAGATCAGAAGATTCTGAAGACGTTTGTTGGTTCCAGCTTCATGGCTGTGTTCAATCTCTGGTACTACTCGTTCAGTCCAGCTGTTGCTCGCGTGATCCATTCGAACCCGAGCTTGGGCGTGATAATGCAGACGATACTCTACCCATTAATCGCAATTCTCGAGGTAAGTGCTGCTCTTTTCGGTGCTCTTGACTTTCAACCTGAGATCGCAGCATTGCTGGCCGGTTTAGCTGCCAGCGGAATGATCGGCGTGATATACGTCTCGCTTCCGTCAATCCTGCTCTGCAGGCATTACAGGAAACAAGTTGGACGCTTGCTCAGGCTCATGATCAGCCTACTGGGGATAGGGATGTTTGCTTTTGGAATCTCTGAGGTCGCAGGCAATTCATTACTGGCCGCGCTCAGCTCAGTCATGATCGTATTGTCCAATCTATCCCTCTTCGCCGCATTACCATCCGCATTTCTTAATCGAAGAATACATTAGTGTCCCACGGAGCTTTCGAACATTCTCTTCGGGACAAAGATGAAAGAACAATTTTAGCCAAGTTCTCGCTTCTTCTCTGTTCATGTCAGCTCAAGATGAAAGGTCGAAGGGCAGGCGACGCGCACGTGATCTTGGAATTCCCTTTGAAGGGACGCCTGGGACATTTGACTCGATCACGGATGTGGATGGTGTGGAGGTCGGTCACACCACTCTGATCTCAGGAGAAGGAGAGTTGAAGGTTGGGATCGGGCCCGTTCGTACCGGAGTCACTGTCGTTTCGCCTAGGGGTAAGCGATCCAATGATCCCACATTTGCAGGTTGGTTCTCCCTGAACGGTAATGGAGAGATGACTGGAACCACCTGGGTTGAGGAATCGGGCTTCCTAGAGGGACCTGTTATGCTTACGAATACTCATAGTGTTGGAACTGTGCGAGATGCGGTCATTGCATGGCAAATGAAGCATGATCAGAGAAGGGATGTCTCTTGGTCCCTGCCTGTTGTGGCCGAGACCTATGATGGATACTTAAACGACATCAACGGATTCCATGTCAAGCAAGAGCATGTGTTTCAGGCCTTGGATCAGACTGAGCCTGGACCCGTACCAGAAGGAAACGTTGGAGGGGGAACTGGAATGATCTGCTATGAATTCAAAGGCGGCATCGGGACCGCCTCAAGAAAGCTGGAGGAGAAACATGGAGGCTATACCGTGGGAGTACTCGCGCAATGCAACTATGGTATGAGGAGTCAACTTCGAATAGCTGGAGTTCCCGTAGGCCTCGAGATAACCGGGAACACGATATGGTCTAAAGAAACTGGGTCAATCATCATCATCGTCGCGACGGATGCGCCCCTTATGCCGCATCAAATGAAACGTTTGGCAAGGCGTGCGTCTCTGGGACTTGCAAGAAATGGAAGCATCTCTAGCAACGGCTCAGGAGACATTTTCATCGCCTTTTCCACCGCAAATTCCGAAGCAGCGAGATCCAAGGAAATCGCCCAGTTGACAATGCTTCCCAACGATCTAATGAATCCCATCTTTGAGGCCAGCATCCAGGCAACAGAAGAAGCTATCATCAATGCGCTTGTCGCAGCAGAGACGATGGTAGGAGTTAACAATCGCAAGGTCATCGCAATCCCCCACGATCGCTTGAAAGAGGTCATGAGAAAATACAACAGGCTCGTGGAACCTCGCGGGTAGAGCGCTTGTGGACGAGACCTGCTTCTGAATCGGGTCCGCTCATACTTCTTACCGGCATATGGTAAGACATATGTTCGTTCATGATTGGATTACCGACGTGTGATGGTCATGGAAGTGAAACATGTAGCGGTCCTAGGCGCCGGCTTGATGGGCCACGGTATAGTTCAAGTCTGCGCTCAGGTGGGAAAATTCGAGGTTACCATGCGTGACATCGAACAGCGTTTCATCGACAACGGGATGAAGATGATTCAGGAGAGTCTCCAGCGGTTTGTCAAGAAAGGAGTTGTAGGCGAAGATGAATCGAAAGAAATCTTGAATCGGATTCATCCAATGTTAGATCTGAAGGAAGCGGTTCAAAACGCCGACATGGTGATTGAGGCGATAACTGAGAACCCTCAGCTTAAGAAATCCGTCTTGGCTGAAGTTGATAAGTATGCTCCGTCGCATGCGATAATCGCCTCCAATACCTCCTCCATCAGCATCACGGAGATCGGGGCTTCGACCAAGAGAGCTCAAAAAGTTTGTGGCATGCACTTCTTCAACCCACCGCAGCTGATGAAGCTGATCGAGATCGTTCGAGGTCTGGAGACAAGCGATGAAACAGTGGAAACGATAAGGCAGGTATCCACTAAGCTAGGGAAGGAGCCAGTGGTTGTCAAGAAGGATACTCCAGGCTTCATCGTGAACCGCATCCTTGTCCCGGCACTAAACGAGGCTGTTTTCCTTGTCGCAGAAGGGGTTGCCGAGCCTGAGGACATTGACAACGCCTGCGTCTTGGGGCTGAACTGGCCCATGGGTCCCTTGAAACTGCTTGACTACGTGGGGCTCGACACAATTCTCTTCATTACAGATGTGATGGTGAACGAGACGGGCGATCCGAAGTTTCGTCCCAGCAACCTGCTAAAGCAGATGGTGCGCGCAAATCTCTTGGGAAGGAAGACCGGACGAGGGTTCTACGACTGGACAGAGAAGAAATAACGTCCATCAGCCAGATTCTATCAGAACCACTCAAGGGCTAGGCCAGCGAAGGCCACAAGGCTCATGCGAACGATGCGGCCTAGAAACACAGATACGAGGAATAGCCACAGAGGCAGGCCCAGTGCGCCAGCTACCAGGCCAGCTATGTCGAAGGCGGGATTCGGAGGGGCGGATAGAGCAAAGAGTACTAGGCCCGCACGCCACGGTCTACGCATCTGTTTCCGGATCCAAGCATTGATCCTCGTTCGTTGAATTGCTCCCCTACTGGTTCGTCCAACAAAGTATGCTACCGATTCGCCCAGCGCAGAGCCCGCGGCCGCCGCAAGGATCACCCCCCAGACGTTCAGTGCTTGTGCAAGCCGTGCGATCACGGGATAATATGGTATGGGTAGGATTACGGTCGCGTTGGCGATCGCTGCCATCAAAAACGCCCCAAGATAGCCGAATCCTCGGAGATGGCTGACAAGTTCCGGAGGCAACAGCAGGTATGCGAAAACATTCACGATTAGAGCAACAGTAGCTATCATGATCGACTGCCACCACTGCAAACCTTTCTGTTTCTCGTCCGGCTGCGGTTGTGGATTGCTGCTCATGTCGCCAAGACCGTTCTGCTGCTCTTCAGGCATTCAGGCTCGTTTGCGGACGCTACGACATTCTCCCTACCCTCGTCAAGGCCGGCACATTCCATGTCAGGTCTGCGAGGCGTCTGGTCAGCTTCTCATTTGAGGTTGTCAACCTGACCATTGCCATCATCATTCGTTCCTCGTGCTTCTCGATTCTCAGGAGTTCCTTTGGCAGTGTCTCCTCTGCGAGTTCTCTGGTCATTTTTGGATGCCTCTCCTGCCGATATTTACATTGCGAGCCTTGGGTTGAGGAATGATATAACGTCCTTGTCTGAATTCAGGTCCAAGAAACAGTCAAAGCACAAATAGAGCGGGGCTCTCGCCATGGAGCGAATGGTCGCCAATTGAGCGGGAGTCCCGACACTTCACAAGAGCCAAACTGGCACGCGTTGGATCCAACCACTGTACTTGCTACTTTACGCTCGGATTATCGGCGGGGCCTCTCTCTTGACGAGGCTAAGTCTCGACTTAGCACCTACGGACCTAACGAGATAGAAGAGGCGAGAAAGGTCTCACCGTGGAAATTGCTCCTGTCCCAATTCAAGGAAACCCTTGTCCTCATATTGATCGCTGCAGCTGCCGTTTCGATTTTCATTGGCGAAGCCATTGACTCAGCGGTAATACTGGCCATCGTTTTCGCATCAGCTGGGCTGGGTTTCTATCAGGAATACAGAGCGGAGCAGTCTTTGGCCCTTCTGAAGAAATTGGCTGCACCTACAGCGACCGTAACAAGGCACGGACAAGAGATGGTCGTGCCTACAAGAGAGCTCGTTCCGGGCGATCTGGTTCTCCTAGATCCTGGCGATAAGGTTCCGGCTGATGGCAGGCTAATCGATGAGATGAATCTGCAAATTGATGAAGCTGTGCTCACGGGTGAATCTGTTCCAGTCAGCAAATCATCAGAAAGCCTACCAGCTGAAACTTCACTTGCTGACAGAAGCAATGTAGTCTTCTCTGGAACTGTTGTAACGTATGGACGTGGAAGGGCAGTCGTCTTCGCCACTGGTATGAGGACTGAGTTTGGAAAGATAGCGCGCTTGATTCAGACCCAAGAGCAACCACAGACCCCCCTAGAGAAGCGAATGAATGAGCTTGGTAACTGGATGATCAGAGTGCTTCTTGTGACGGTTACGCTGGTCTCGTTGCTCGGCTTACTGCACGGGCGTGGGCTCCTCGAGATGTTTCTATGGGGTGTCAGTTTGGCAGTTGCAGCGGTTCCTGAAGCTCTGCCTGCTGTTGTGACGGGCGCTTTGGCTATCGGTGTACATCGCATGGCTCGAAGAAACTCCATAGTGAGGCATCTGCCTGCCACCGAGACACTGGGATCAACGACAGTCATCTGCTCCGACAAAACTGGGACCTTGACTAGAGGCGAAATGACTGTCAGGAAAGTCTACGTGCAAAGTAGAATCTACGAAGTTTCAGGAGTGGGTTATGAGCCGAGAGGCGACTTTAAACCTAGTCTGGCGGATCTGGACCAAGATCTTGCGAGATATACGTTCTTGGTCGGAGTCCTTTGCAATGATGCCAAACTAACGAAACAGAACGGTTCATGGCGGATAATCGGTGATCCAACGGAGGGAGCGCTTCTCGTCCTCGCAGCCAAAGCTGGAATTGACTTGGAAACGGCGCGTAACGACTTTCCGCGAATCGCAGAGATTCCTTTCACATCTGAAAGGAAGATGATGGCTACAATCCACAGAACCAAACAGGGCCAGTACCTGCTTGCAACGAAAGGTGCCGCCGAGGTGGTCTTGGAAAAATGTGGAAGACTTGGATCGCTATCATCCGATCTAGTTCTGGATCATGATTCGAAGCAGAGGGCTCTGAAGCGTAATGACGATTTTGCCTCCGAAGGTTTTCGTGTGCTCGCAGTAGGTTACAAGTTGCTCGATGAACTCCCGAAGGATATCGACGAGAAGATTGAGCGCGATATGACTTTCCTTGGCTTATTCGCCATGATCGATCCGCCGAGGGAAGAAGCGATCGGGGCAGTCCAGCTCTGCGAAAAAGCCGGTATTCGCGCGGTCATGATAACAGGTGACCACAAATTGACCGCTACTTGGGTTGCCAAAGAATTGGGGATTCTAAGGGAAGGGGATCTGTCGCTAACTGGCGCAGAATTGGACAAACTCAGCGATGAGGAGTTTTCGGGAGTGGTTGAGAAGGTTTCAGTCTATTCCCGCACATCTCCCGAGCATAAGACGCGAATTGTTGAAGCTCTCAAGAAGAGAGGAGACATAGTGGCTATGACTGGTGATGGGATTAACGATGCTCCCGCTCTCAAGAAGGCCGACATTGGCATAGCGATGGGGATTACAGGGACTGACGTAACGAAAGAAGCTTCAGATATGATACTGGCCGACGACAACTTCGCCAGCATAGTCGCCGCAGTCTATGAAGGCAGGGGGATCTTCGAGAATATTCGGAAGTACTTGACATATCTGATCTCAGCCAATATCGGTGAAATAATGCTAATGGCTCTTGCGGGACTGGTCGCTCTTCCATTACCGTTGTTGGCAAAGCACCTCTTGTTTGTGAACTTGGCTACTGATGGTCTTCCTGCATTGGCTCTGGGGACCGACCCACCTGACCCGCTTGCGATGGAGAGGCCTCCGAGGAATCCGAAAGAGAGCATCTTCGAGACAGTTCGCGGATGGTTGGCGGGAATAGCTCTTCTGCTATTGGCTACGACAACTTTGGCTCTGCTTTATGGGCTTCTAAGCTATGGTTGGACTTTAACGAATCCAGTCCCGTTTGCTGAAATGAAAGCTCGAAGCATGGTCTTCGCAACAATAGTGTTGTTCGAGATCTTCTTCGCACTCAGCTGCAGATCCTTCACGAGGACCTTGATTGCAACGGGGCCTCTGGGCAACAGGTTCTTGGTTCTCGCGGTTCTGGCTCAGGTAGTGGTACTTCCATTCCTCTTCCATGCTCCATTGCTGGCAAACCTATTCAGCGTTACAACTCTTGAGCCCGTGGAGTGGCTAGTTGTGACCGCTCTTGGTTCATCAGGTTTCGTCCTAAGTGAACTCGCCAAAGTTCTGCTGAGAAAGAGATAGAGCGAAATCGGCATTGAGTTCAATGTGTTTCTGGAGGCGCCAAGCGAGGTGTTTCGGATTTTCACATACGTGTCAAGTCTTCTAGGGTATCGATATCCTTTAGAACATTCTCTGAGCCCACTTCGATCAAGACCACCTCATTTTGATGTTTCTTGATTACTGATTTCAACCCAAATGTCTGCTCATCAATCTGCGCGATGTCTCCGAACAGGGGCCTAGCCAAGAGGATTGGGTGGCCAAGTTTGCCGTTATGAGCTGCGACGACTATCGGGGCTTTCGTGCGACCGTGTTCTTCAACCACGAGATTTATTGAGTGGGAGTCTATTTTCGCGATGTCTCCCGGCAGCACTAGTATTGCGCAAGTCACTTCGTCTACCTCCGTTAGTCCCGCTTTGACTGAGCTACTTTGGCCGCGCTCGTAGTCTTTGTTCAAAGTGAAACGGCATGGCAAGGACGCGAGAACCTTCCGGATCTTGTCTGCCTCCCAGCCTAGTACAACGATCACTTCGTCCACTTTCGAGCTGAGAGCTGTTTCGACAACTCTCCGGATCATAGGCTTCCCGTCTATGTTAACAAGAAGTTTGTTCTTGCCCTGCATGCGGGTCGACTTTCCCCCTGCTAAGACTATGAGCGAAAGCATCAGGAAACTCGACCTAGTCGAGTCATCATTGGGAGGAATTGGGCGCTGCCCGGCTTGCCTAAGACTTGGTCGTCTTCATAGACGATCTGCCCCCTGCGCATGGTCAAAGTGGGCCAACCCTGCAACTTCCATCCCTCATATGGAGTCCAGCCGACCTTGTAATGAAGCTGTTCCGCGCGAACCTTGCGTTTCATCTTCAAATCGACCATTACCAAGTCAGCGTCAGAACCTCTTCTGATCACACCCTTCCTAGGATATAGGCCGAAGATCCTCGCCGGTACCTCGCAGCAAACTCTCTGAAGAAGACCAAGAGTGAGACGGTTCTTGTTCAGCCCTTCGCTCAGGAGAACCGGAAGCATAGTTTCAACGGCTGGGACACCGCCCCAAGCCTTCCAGATATCGGTCCACCCGACCTCCTTCTCTGATCGTTCTCCGGGCGCATGCTCGGAGGTGACTATGTCAATGGTGCCATCTCGCAAACCTCCCCATAGTGCCTGAATGTCATTCGGACCTTTGAGGGGCGGATTCATCTTGAGATAGGGACCTTGCTTCTTCATATCCTTACGAGTAAACGTCAGATAGTGAGGACACGTTTCAGCGGTCACTCTGACTCGCCGTCTTTTCCCATTTCTTACGATCCCTACACCCTCTGCAGTTGACATATGCGAAATGTGCACAGATGCTCGAGTCCGACGTGCAAGATCTACGACTTTTCCCACGGCTTTTTCCTCGGCCACATTAGGCTTCCATTCGGCATGCGCCATTGGATCCTTCCTCCCGCTCGAAATGAGACGTTCGTAGTTCTGGTCGGTTGTCTCTTCATCTTCAGCATGGACATTCAGAATCGAATGCTTCATGGCAGTCTCATGCATGAGCGACATGAGCGTGTGGTCGTCAACGTAGTAGGGCCTGCACGTAAAAGTCTTGAAGGAGCGCACTCCCACCCCGGCAATAGCTGCTATGTTCTGAAGGTTGCTAGAATTCATCATTCCTGCGTGTAGAGAGAAATCGATCAGTGAGTTGTGCTCTCCCTCCGCTACCTTGGCCTTGACGCTTTGGATTGTGTCCACGGGGGTTGAAAGGACCATTTCGATCATAGTGGTCACTCCACCGGCTACTGCGGCGGATGTGCCGCTCGAAAAATCCTCGCGATTTGTGTGGGCTGGATCGTAGATGTGAGCGTGCGCATCTATCAATCCCGGAAGGACAACCTTTCCTCTCGCGTTGATCCGGGTGTCTCCTTGCGTAAACTTCCTGGTGGCCACAGCCTTGACTTTCTCATCTTCTATCAAAATATTGGCATGAGTGAGTCGCCCCGCAACAATGATCAGTGCGTTCTCGATTATTGCAGTGCCCAAGGTTTTCTCACTGGAAACAGTCAAGACTACTCAAGTTGCAAGTTTCTCGATAATTGTCCTAAGCTCCTGTCGACGCATGCTACGACTGACCATTTCCCAGCTACCCAGATCGACTAGCCTTGGGATGCACGTCTGAGTCGTGGTCAGCTGTTTCACTCATTCTCTCCTTTCTCATTAGTCGTCGTGTAGAATCCAAGAGAGGAACAGTGCCGTACGAGAGCCAAGAAAGTCGCAACCAACATTAGAGGAGGAAAGACTGTGAAAAGGTGCGCAACTCTCTCTTGGGTAACTGCGCTGCCATGGAATGCCCAACGCGTGAGGAAAGAATCTAAAGTCGAAGCTCGGAGCTCGCGCAGGTTTAAGAGAAGCATCGCGAGGTCTGTGTCCTCTCTTCGAAGCAAGAAGTAGGTCAACCCATAGAATCCCCCACCGAGCAGACCCAGTAATGTGAAGTCCAAAACCATAACTTGACCACGGCGCCTATCCTATCAAATACCCAGAGGCGAAGCTTGAAGCAAGAAGAACGATTCCCCCAACAATCAGTGACCAATCGCGTTTGATTTCCGGCTCCAATGCCTTCACTGGCAAGACCGTGCGTACCTTGAAACCGCCTGTGAAGAGGAGGGCCGCTGCTTCAAGGAGAGTGACAAGGGAATAGTACGAAAAGTAGCCTTGTCCAGCGAACAATGAGATCACAGCGATCCCGATGGCGTTGGCAACCAAGACCATGCAGGAATAGAGTATTCCTTTCCCTAGAGCGCCTTGAGGTCGCCAGATCCGGACCTTTGACAAGAAATCACGAAATAGCAGTTGGCTGATTCCATGTATTAAGGGATAGGACGCCCGAATATTCGGTGGAGAGGTAGTTTAGGAGCAGGTCGAGCTTGGCAGGCTTCTTGGTGAAGAATGGCGTGTTGGTCACAATGGACGGTCAGCAAAGAATCTTAGAAAAACATTCTGTTGCGATCGAAGACAAAAAGATACTCGAGATCGGCAAAACGACAGAACTGGAGATAAAACATCAAGGTCTTGAGGTTCTTGACGCATCAG
Organism: uncultured Candidatus Bathyarchaeia archaeon; assembly: GCA_964598845.1. Classification (GTDB taxonomy): domain Archaea; phylum Thermoproteota; class Bathyarchaeia; order 40CM-2-53-6; family 40CM-2-53-6; genus FEN-987. Next base: position 74,396 of record CAZRDM010000001.1, on the reverse strand, counting down.
GGCGCATAGTTATGCCCGGGATCATATGCAGCCATTCCCACCTCTACGGCATGCTGCTCCGGGGAGCATCCCTCAAGATCACGCCACCGTCTGATTTCACGCAGATTCTGCAGAGGGTATGGTGGTCCATGGATGAGGCGATGACCTTGGAAGATGCCTACGCGAGCGCGCTCGTGGCATGTCTTGAGTTTGCGAAGTCGGGTGTGACAACTTTTGCCGATACCTATTCTGGTCCAAACTCCATTTCTGGAGTCTTAGATCACATCGCAAGAGCGGTCGACGAGATTGGAATATGCGGGTTCATAGCCTTCGAAGCTACTGAACGTCACTCTCGCGAAGAGGGTTTCAAGGGCCTACGAGAGAACGTCAGATTTGCCGAGGAAGTAAGAGGAGGTAGCAATGCGAAACCGCTCTTCAGCATACACGCATCATTCACGGTGACAGATGCCCTCATCATGGAAGTTAAGAAACTCGCCACCAAGTACAATGCGCCAATAACTATACACGCATCCGAAGGAATGGGAGATGTTCATCACAATCTTGAGAACTACGGTAAGAGAACCATAGAACGTCTACATGATGTAGGCCTCCTCGGACCGAACGTCGTCTTGGCTCATTGCGTGAACCTTAACGACAATGAAATCGACATCATAGCGAGGACGAATACCAGTGTTGCCCACAACCCAATGAGCAACATGCTGAACGGCGTAGGTGTTGCTCCCATCCTGAGGATGCTTGCGAAGAACGTGACTATAGGTCTCGGAAATGACGGATACATTTTCGACATGTTCGAGAATATGCGCACGGCATTCCTGCTTCATCGGGTACATCATCTGGATCCAAACGCGATCAATCCCTACGCAGTCTTGGAGATGGCCACGATCAAAGGAGCAGAGCTCTATGGCATGCAGAAAGAAATCGGATCGTTAGAGCCCGGGAAGAAGGCTGATCTGATAATAATCAAGCCGAGCATTCTCCCGACACCGCTGAACGCCAACAGCGTGATAGGACATTTGATCAACACAGTGGACGGCGATGATGTCGAGTGCGTAATCGCAGATGGGAAGCCGATTATAAGGAACAAGAAGTTGCTGACAATCGATGAAGAGGAGGTCCAATCGATAGCGCAGGAAGCGGCTGCAAAACTGTGGTCGCGCCTAGAAAGCATAGAACCCCAAGTGGACTCGATTAGAAAGCGATGACAAGTATCGAATCAGTGCGGCAAGTTGAAATCTAGACAGGTTGTGGTAGCTTTCCTTCAGTCCGGTCAGAGAATTCTGCTTCTTAGGCGTAACGGAAAGGTTGGGACATACGAGGGCAGATGGGCGGCATTCAGGGGATACTTAGAAGAGGATGAGGACCGAGTCTACGCGCCAGACCAGAGATACAGGAAGAAGTCGGTCTGACCGCCGATAAAATTCATCTTGTGAGATCCGGCGATCTGCTCCGGGCATTTGATGAAGCCGCCGATGTCGTTTGGATCGTGCATCCTTTCCTGTTCGAAGCCTATGCTCTAACTATCCGACTAGATTGGGAGCACGTGGAGTACAGATGGGTCGACGCAAGCGAACTAGTCTCATACGAGACTGTTCCCAAACTGAGGGAGACGTTTGGCCGCGTTCGTTGGGACCTCCGAGCAATTCCTGAACCTCTCACAAGAGTTGCACACGAGGTTGACAAGACGGCCAAGGATAGAAGTCATGGTGATTTCAGGATGTGTATCGCCTTCCCTTTGGCCGCTTCGGCGGCTTCCATGAGGCTCTCAGGGAGTGTTGGGTGAGGATGAACCGTCACCGCGACATCCTTCAAGGTTGCGCCCATCTCGATGGCCAGAGCAACCTCACTGATGAGGTCCGTCGCGTCAGCACCGACCATGTGGACTCCGAGTATCTGCTCGCTCTTCTTGTCCGCAACGACCTTGACAAACCCATCTGTTTCCCCAACTGCTACTGCCCGACCTAGAGCGGCGAACGGGAACTTTCCCACAATCGGTTCGTATCCCTTGCTCTTCGCTTCCGCTTCGGTCAAGCCGACGGTCGCTATCTCGGGTTCAGTCCAGATCCCGCTCGGCATCGCTTTGAAGTCTGCAGCGCTGGCGAGGCCGGATATGACTTCCGCAGCGACTATTCCTTGTTTTGACGCTTTGTGTGCCAGCATGGGCATCCCGACAACATCACCCACGGCATATATTCCAGGCACGTTTGTCTGCATATGAGCATTGACTTGGATGAATCCTGACTCATCCGTCTTGATGCCGGTGGTCTCAAGTCCGATCTGGTCTGAGTTCGGCCGCCTACCAACAGCAACCATCACCTTGTCGGCAGGGACTTCAATCTCTTTTCCATCAGCTAGCTCAGCTGTGACCTTTCCATCCTTCACCCCTTTCGCGCGAGCTCTTACGTGAGTCTCGACTCCCAGTCTTCTCAAGCTGCGCTCTACAACCCTGACCAGCTCAACATCTACCCCCGGCAAGAGCTGGTCCAGCATTTCAATTACAGTAACGTGGCTACCGAACCGAGCATATGCAGTGCCGAGTTCTAGACCGCTTACTCCGCCTCCGATGATTACGAAATTGCCAGGGATCTCCGCAAGTGAGAGCGCCTCCGTAGTGGTGATGACAAACTGCCCATCAAATTTGAACGATGGTAGCTCGACAGGACGTGAGCCTGCAGCGATTATGACGTTGTCCGCAGTGATGATTCTTGGCCTGTCCTTTGTCTTGATTTGGATCTGACGAGGCGCTTGGAATATGGCCTCGCCATAGACGAGATTCACACCGTTGCCTTTGCACAGGTAGGCTACTCCTGATCTGAGCTTGTCGACGACGCTTGTCTTCCAGGCTTGAAGTTTCTGAAGATCTACTCTCGGTTGAGCGGTTTCGATTCCAAGGTCTCCTGCTCTCTGAATCTGCTTCATTAGTCTGGCAGCGCGGACAAGGGTTTTGGAAGGAATGCAGCCTACGTTCAAACAAACGCCGCCAAGCAATTCCTTCTCGACCAAAGTTACCTCTCGACCAAGTTGCCTGAGCCGTATCGCTGCCACATATCCTCCGAAGCCTGCTCCGATGATCACATTCTGGACATGACCCTCCATTGGCGGTAGCCCCCCGAGGGGTTTCATACTATTCTGAATTCAGCCAGCCAGTTATTATGATGTTGATTGGTACGGCCTCGAGCGGTTCGCCAGTGAACTCCATAATTGTCAGTACCCGGGCGACTTGTCATCAAGCTCGCCTTTGGAATGGGTAAGGATGCTCTTCTGGTTCTGATGAATGCTTGCCTCAACAAAACAGTGTTTGAGTCTCATCTTATCTGCAGGC
>CAZRDM010000001.1:0-70977 GCA_964598845.1 uncultured Candidatus Bathyarchaeia archaeon | reverse complement strand
CTGATGAATGCTTGCCTCAACAAAACAGTGTTTGAGTCTCATCTTATCTGCAGGCACGATGAGTTAATCGCCTCTGCCGGCGAAGTCCGACTCCGGTGTGATCTTGAGCTACAAGTATGTCGATGCCTTCGAGAAAGTCACTGGTATGGCAAGATACGTCGCAGATATGGAAGTTCCGGGCATGTTGTACGGGAAGTTCTTGCGAAGTCCGCATGTCCATGCGCGCATCGTCAAGATCGATACAAAGCGGGCCGAGAAGCACTCTGAAGTTGTTGCAGCGATCACTGGTCAGGCCTTCCCTTACAGGATGGGCTTGTACGTCAGGGAGAAAATGGTCATGGCAAAGGACAAAGTCAGATGAACGCGTGAGCCGGTCGCTGCTGTTGCCGCAGAGTCCGAAGAGGCAGCTGATGATGCAATCGAGCTCATAGATGTCGAGTACGAGCCGCTGAAGCCTGTATTCGATGTCATTGAGGCTTTGAAACCGGAAGCTCCGCTCGTCCACGAGGACCTTGGACAGTACGAGCACTCTCCCGCCTTTACCCCTGTCCCCGGAACAAACATTGCGAACATCTTCAAGATCCGCAAAGGCGACATCGAAGAAGGCTTCGGTCACGCAACTACGGTCGTTGAGAATAAATTCTCAATGCCTCAGGTCAGCCACGCCGCAATGGAAACACGCGCCTGCATAGCTTTCCGGACGGAAGCACTGAGGTCTGGACATCTGCGCAGTCGCCTTTTGCCGTGAGATACATATTGAGCCACGCGCTTGGAATTCCACTCCACAAGGTCAACGTGCACGTCCGTCATGTGGGCGCAGGTTTCGGTGGCAAGGCGGGCATCAATTTCGAACCGCTTGTTGTACTCCTGTCGAAGTTCTCAGGCGGCCGTCCCGTCAAGCTCTTACTCACGCCTGAAGAGGAGTTCATCACAGCTGCGCAAAGGCAGCGATTCTACGGATGGATTAAGAGAGGGGTCGACGCAGACGGAAAGATCACAGCAGAACACATCAAGTACATTTACGATGCTCGCGCCTACGCAGACTATGGCGTCAAGCCTAACCGAGCCGCAGGATATTCCTGTACAGGACCCTACGAGGTGCCTAACATTCACCCCGACTCGATCACCGTATACACCAATCATCCGTACGGGACAGCATTTCGAGGGTTCGAACACCTCGAGTTTCTGTGGGCCGTGGAGAGGCAGATGGACATGGTCGCCCTGAAGATCAGACTTGACCCCGTAGAATTCCGGCTCAGAAATGTGCTCCGACCCGGTTCGATCACAGCTACGGGAGAGAAGCTAAGGGAAGACGCTGGTAGAGTTGACCAGTGCATCAAGGCAGTCGCCGAGACGATAGGATGGGGGAAGAAAGAGAAGCGGACAGCCAGCGGCAAACTGGTCGGGACAGGAATTGCGGCACTGTGGAAAGCTCCTGCAATGCCTCCCAACGCGGCTTCTGCAGCTATCATAAAATCCAACGAGGACGGCAGCGCCACCCTCTCCGTCGGCGGTCGAAAATGAGACGGTCCTCCCTAAGCGGCAATGGGAGAAAGGTATTCCGCTGCAGCAGTTCGTTATGGGATACAGTTACCCAGACGGCAACGCTATTGGTGGCCCGGTTCTCGGTCGCGAGGCGTACGTCCCAAGAGGACTCACTTATCCCTAGCCGTAGCAGGAAGCTCCAAGCCTAATGGATGAGGGTATCCAACATTCATGAGCGGAATTGCAGAGGTCGATATGCTGATCAGGAAACTTGTCCGAGCAATATTCCGCTCGCAGGAAATGCTACGCGAGTATTTCACGGGCTTTTTCCCATACATGCGAGAAACTGTCCGTCACTTCAATCTGGAAAGACTCTGGGACAAAATCTACGCGGACGTTATTTCAGGCGACTTTGAAATGGATAGGCTATCACTCTTCCTGAACCAAGTTTACGACGAAGACAAGGAACTCTTTGGCTCATTTCTAGGGTACGCAACAAAAGAGATTCTGGATAGATTCTATGAACCTAGAGAAAGTCTTGCCTGGTTCTTTGAGGAACTGAAGGAGCTCGGCTTCAGCTGGGACGGCAGAAAATCAGTCGCGGCCTATAGGTGAACTTCCAAGCTGTAAACGCACGTTTTGGATTTGCTTCACGTCGGCTCTCACCAACTGTCGATATCTTATCAGGATGCGACTCTCACGAGGCAACGTAGATTCAGGGGGTGGCTTCCTCAGGTGGGGGGATGTTTCGGAAAAAGAAGAAGAAACCGACTGCAGAGCCTAAGTAGACCGCACTCCCAATCAGTAGAGGCGCAGATATCAAAAAGAAATCATTGGCGCCCAGTAGGTAGCCGGCAATCAATGGGCCGACTGAGCTGCCCGCTCCCCAGATCGTGGAAGTTATCGCTGAAGCGGATGCGCGTTCGCCCGGTGTCACAGTGCCCATCAAGTAGGATTGCTGTATGGGCCATGAGATATTCATGAAGAAGTTGCGGACGATGAATAGGAGACCCGCCGCCTCGTAGCTGGAAGAGAGGATCATCGAAGCCAAGAGAACTGCAGAGACGCCCTGTGTAGTGAGCACGCTCTTGGGGCTACCCAACGTTCTTGTCAGCATGGGTATAACTGGGACCACCACAAGCGAGGTTATCTCTGCGGCTGCAAACCAAGGCCCGAGAACCGCTTCGTTGACGTTGTACATTCTGTTAAACCAAAGCGATAGTAACTGTACCGAGAAGCCAGACGCAAGACCCACCATTCCGAAGGTTACGGAGAACTTGGTTATCTGTCGAAGTGACTTCAGGCGAAAGAAACTCTCAGAGGAGCCTTTCTCAGAATCATGCGATCCTTGTTTGGTTTCGGGTACAGATAGGAGGACCAAGCCCGATAGAAGTGCAAAACCGGCGAGAATAAGGAACGTAAACTGAAAGGAACCTTGGAACGTTACTCCGAATTTCATTCGAAACAGAGCCGGTAGAACGCTCATAGCCGAGCCGGTGGTGAGCGCGATCGTCCAGACGCCCTGTGCCCACGCAAAGATTTTTGTCCGTTTCTCGGGAGATGACTTCTCTGCAAGCAAGGCGGTCCAGGCGGGAGTCCAGAGGGCGGCACTGAAGCCTCCTGCCAAGCCTACGCCGCCAATTGCACTAGCCAGTAAGAGCGATTTCAGGTCCCGCATGAAGGCGAATAGAACGTAGGCTAATATCGCTGAAAGAACACCCAACGCCGCAAATGTTTTCCTTCCATACTTGTCGGCGGCTAATGCGAACGGAATAAGGGCCACAGTGTTCGCGAAAGCCGAGGCAGCCATGACAGCTCCAATGGCGTCTTCTAGGAAACCTATCTCCTTCAGATAAATTGGCAAGACAACTAGAGTATAGCCGAAGGGAAGTGAGCTCAAACCCATAGCTACAAGCAAGAGTCTGACATCGCGTATGCTCTGAGAATCAGAGTTCACCAATTTGCCAGAAACTTCCGGTAGGAGATCTAACTTCTAATGACTTCCCCATCGATGGCCACCGCTACTATTCTGGTTGCGGTTTTAGACTTTGAAAAAGGGGTGTTCGGGCGCTGGTTACTGGCAGATCATCAGACAGTTACCGACGCGGTATTCTCCGCGCGGATACTGGGCACCGTAGACGACTGGTGGGGCATAGGCGTAGCCTAAGGGTAGGCCGTAGTAGGGATAGCCGTATCCGAGCATAGGATAGCCGTACGTCATACCATAGTATTGGTATGGGGAATATTGGTATGGAGAGTAGTGAAAATACGGGTAGTACGCACAGTAATGGCACATGATTAAACGCCCTGCAAGCGCGATTCCTGCCGACAAATTAAGTGTATCCGGACTGAAACACGGACATGTAAATTCCCATGGCCAACGATGAAAAGATTAGGAGTCCGGTTTGCGTATATTGCTGCAACATTCAGGTTATGCCGAACCCAGTCCCCAACTTGTCTTACGTAGGGGTCTAATCTTGATGAAAGGTGCTTCGCCCTCCTCCCATGGATCGACTCTGACCCAGCTGAACTTCCTATAGAACAGTGCATATACATCTCGAAACTCTCGGCCTTCTTCGAGGGTTTCTGCTCGACCTTGAATGAGGATTCCGCGATTGGGCATATATGTGTCCACCAATATGGCGACTTTGTCGTTCTTCAGTAAATTTCGATACTTCTTGGTTTCATAGTCCGTCGCCACGAGGAAATTGCCTGAAAGATAAACGTAACAGACCGGAACCACATGAGGAATCTGGTCTGGAGAAATCGTAGCCAATCTTGCAACCTCATTTCTCTGCAGGGCGGAGAGAGGGCGACGAATTTCAGGCATAAGGAGCATGATAGAGTCCTCTCAGGTTCTCGCATCAGCGGGCCTGATGCTCATGTTCCCTTTTCCGCCGTTTCTTGCGACAGTTCATTGAATGCTTCCCTAGTTTTCTTTTTGTCTCTTGGAAATCGTTTTGAGTGTGGAAGTTCAACAGCAGCCTAGTGGCGGCTATGGATCAGAGCACTTCACACTATCTGAAAGCTCATCGTGACGAGATGCTTGAAGACTATCGATCAATGTTGAGACAGCCGAGCATTTCAGCTCAAGGGCGAGGAGTACGTGAGTGCGCGAAACTCTTGGAAGACTTCATGGTTGATGCGGGGATTGAAACAAAACAGATTCCCATGCCCGAAAGTCATCCAGTATTGTTTGGAAAGGTGGTCAGCAAGAACTCGAATCGAACACTATTATTCTATGGTCACTATGATGTCCAACCGCCTGAGCCCCTTAAGGAATGGACTACAGACCCGTTCAGGGCAGAATTAAGAGAAGGGAAGATTCTTGCTCGCGGTGCGTCGGACAGCAAGAATAACGTAATGGCTCTCGTCAAGACCGCGGAAGCCTATGTTCGGACGGTCGGCGAACCCCCGGTCAATCTGAAGTTTCTCTTTGAGGGCGAAGAAGAGATTTCCAGTCCCCACCTCCCATACTTCGTCCAAGAGAACAAGCAGAGATTGAGCGCGGACGCTGTCGTCTGCTATGATGGGGGATTGGATGACTCAGGAAGACCTAGTGTCGATCTGGGATTGAAAGGGATACTCTACGTTGAACTGCAATGCAAGAAAGCGAAGGTTGATCTCCACTCTTCACGTGCCCCGCTGGTGTCCAATCCGGCTTGGCGGATCATATGGGCTTTGAACACTATCAAGGATGCCCATGAGAGAATTAGGATAGAGGGATGGTATGATCATCTTCACAGGCCGACAGCAACAGAGTTGGAACTCTTGAGGAAGATTCCTTTCGATGAAGAGAAGCAAAGGGCAGAGATGGGATTGTCATCCTTTCTCCTTGATAGGAAGGGAGCTAAGGCCTTAGAGGCCTATCTTTTCGAACCCACATGCACGATTTGCGGTTTTCTTACCGGATATACTGCGGAAGGTCCCAAGACAGTTTTGCCCAGTCAGGCTATGGCGAAACTAGACTTTAGGCTCGTTTACGATCAGAATCCCCAACAACTTCTGGAGAAACTGAAGACACATCTGCGAAGGCATGGGTTCGATGATATCGATGTTGCCAATCTTGGGAGCCTTGAGCCTTCGAAAACGCCGGTCGATGCGCCAATTGCAAGGTCCGTCATTTCGGCCGCGCGACAAGTGTTCCAGAGCGAGCCTGTCGTATATCCAAATTCTGCGGGATCTGGACCAGATTATCTATTTACAAAGAGGCTCGGCCTTAACTCCGTTTGGACTGGCTGCGCATCAGTATTCTCGAACGCCCATGCACCCAATGAATTCGAGCGAGTTGATGATTTCTTCAAAGGAATCGAATATGCCGCAGCGATTATGGAGAATTTCTCTCGGACCTAGGCTTTCATCGGAATTCTCTTGATCTGTCCCTTTACCGACATACGCAAGATTTTCTCTCATCCTCGGCGATACCAGCATACAGGAGGGGATTGTACTTGGAGAAGCTCCAGTAATCTTGGATTCCTTCACAGCAAAGGCGCTCACAACTTCAGCTATGAGAAGCTCATGTCTTCCAGTTCTATGCTCCTCCCGGAGTTGACATTCCAAGGCTGCAGAAGAACCTCTCTAAGGATAGGTTTTGGCCCACTTCATTGTGCTCAAGCCGACCGCTAACAGTTTGTTCAAGTGCTCCTTCCCTGTGATCTCTCCTAATCCGGCGACCTGCCTAGCATAAGAGAAATCTAACCAATTGACCGCAAAAGCCTCAGCCTCCGAAATCAGTCTGTAGGTTTTATGTTCAGAGGCGATAGCAACCCCAATCAAGCTAGGGCTGAAGGAGAGGGGCATACACCATATGGCAGGCATTCCGCCATGGCCTCCTTGATCCACGACGGTGACGACGATAGAAACTTGAGGGTAGAAGAGTCTATGAACCTTTGTAGGATCGGCATCTTTCGGAGGCATGCAGCTCTCATCAAGCTTTAAGGAAATTCAATGTGCTATTAGTGGCTGCCTAGGAAGGCATTTGGAAGACGTGTAGTTGAAACTCAAAGCCATCGTCATGGATATGGATGGGACGATAACCAGATTCAACCTAGACTACATGGGAGCCCGTCGGCAAGCGCTCAAAGAACTTGAAAGGATGAATCTGCGCACTCCAGAGATGACCGAGCAGATTAGCATCTATATCATCCTGAAGAATTTGAAAGATAGAGCGAACCCTCTTGATTTTGTTCTAGTCCGCAGAAAGCTCTACAACCTGCTCGAAGAGATGGAGCTTAGAGCAGCGCAGGAGGTTACGCTTTATCCTGGAGCTGTCCAAACCCTTCAAGAACTGCGCAGTCGTTCCATAAAGATTGGCATAGTGACAAACAACGGGCGAGCAGGAACCGAGTTAACCCTCAAACGATTCAATTTGAAGAGTTACTTCGATGCAATTGTAACAAGAGACGACTCAGAGAAGGTGAAGCCAGACCCTGATCCAATCCTCATGGCCTTGGGAGAGATGAATGCTACGCCCCATGAGGCCATTGTTGTTGGAGATGGAGTAATGGACATTCTAGCTGCAAAGGCAGCGGGCGTGGCTTCGGTTGCCGTTGCCACAGGGCCTTTCACAAGTGAAAGATTGCTGCAAGTCGAGCCTGATTACTTGTTAGGCTCAGTAAATGATCTCCCAACACTTATTGACTCCATAATCACTACCGGTGAATCGTCAGCCTAGACAGTTTCAAACTAGGGGTGGTTGAGCGAGAGAGAATGCTGCTGCTAACGCAGATTTGAGTAGGCTAATCTGTCTAAGCGTTCTGTACGCATCCGGTGCTTTAGAGCTTGATGGCGTCCCTCACAAACACAGCGCCATAATAGATTAGGATCAATCCAAAACCGATCAGTATCAGTTTGTAGTATCGTGAGCCAAATATTGTTCGGCCCTTCTTGGCCATATGGGCGACTGCTGTCAAAAATGCGTAGTCCATCCAAACGTGCGATACGTACATCAGCAGTACGCCGACAATCGCGGCGAATGCCAACGCCTGAACTATTAAGACTGAGCCGATTGTCAACCACCAGAGTATGAAATATGGATTAAGCCCTGTCAGTGCAAGTCCTAACACGAGAGAACTAGCAGGCGGGCGTTTCGTTTTCGATGTCCCATCGGAGCCAGTCTTGCTCTTGATCGTTTCATAGACTTGCAGAGAGCCGAATCCGATCAGGGCAATTCCGCCAACTGCACCGATCACTCCTTTGATGAATGGCTGATTAGCAGCGGCAAGCAACCCGAGAGCCAATGCCATGACCAAGGGGAATTCCACGAGAGTGTGTCCAATTGCACATGAAAATCCTGAACGTGCTCCTTCTTCTGAACCGTGCAAAAGCGTCCCAAAGAATAATGGTCCTGGAGCAAGAGCACCGGACGCAGTAACCACGACGACCGTCGCTATGAAATCGATCAAGTTCACCTGTAGCAAGGCTCCCAGTTAGGTCTTCTCATTAGTCTCTTCGCTTTCCAGAGCTTCGATTCTCCGGTGAAGGGCAGGACTATCCTCTTCAACTGAGGATCTTCTGGCTTGTGCCATTCAAAGCCTTTTCCGCTACAGAAGAACTGTATATCATTACGGAAGTCTTTGCGGAGGGGACGTCGGTTCTCACTCGGCGTCTCTGGAGAGACATCAACCATTCTAAGAGAAGGTATAGAATTTCGTTAGTTTTTCAGTCTAGGAATACGGATGGGAAGAGGTTAAGCCTTCAATTACCTCGAACATCTAAGGATCAAAGCATCTTACAGGCGCCGTTATGCCATGATAGTCTTGCCAATCACATAGCTAACAAGCGCCGTCACCAAACCAATTGCGAGCAATTGCAAGCCGGATTTCCACCAGACGCCTACCGTTACAGACGCCTTGTACGCGCCAACGGCGAACAATGTTCCTCCCGCTAGTGTGATTGAACTCCAAACAGCCCACGAAATCGGTAGGCCGAAGAATGGGATGACTGGGATCAGTGAGCCTGCTATGGCTGCGAAGCCTACAATTAGGGCTGCTTTGAGAAGGCCTCCTCTCGTTACAGGACTGATTTTCAGCTCCTCAGCCATCATCACATCTACCCACCTCTGCTCGTCAGAGGTTATTGTGTCAACGATCTCGTCAAGTTGTTTTCCCGTGAAACCTTTGGCCAAGTAGATCTGTCTAATCTCCTCTCGTTCGATAGCTGAGAATCTTCTAATGTGGTCTTTCTCTCTTTCAACCTGGCCTTGGTAGAAGTCGCGACGGGCCAAGCTTGACGTGTATGCCACCGCAGCCATGGAAAGTGACTCAGCAAATGATGTGGCCAGAGCGGCCACTATGATAATTCGAGTGTTGCCCGAGGCGGCAGCCACACCGAGGACCGCTCCTAAGACGTTCACGATGCCATCTTGTCCGCCGAGGATCACGTCGTATAGTGTTGAACCGGGCGCATGAAGTCTCCTATGTGCCCTGAGATCCTCGGATGTGGGTAGACGTCTTCCCTTGCGAGTGGCTGAAGAAATTGATTCTCGTTCAGTCTGTGCAGAGTCCAATGGCAGGGCGACCTAGCTCTAGTCTAGGGTTCGAGAATTATGCTTCTGCCTACTCTTCCAAGGGCCCGAACTATGTCATGCTTGGTGAGTAGGCCAACGACTTTCAACTTATCATCGAGAACAGGGAGGCTACTGATCCCCTTTCCTATCATGACTTGGGCGGCTTGCGCAAGATCGGTCCGCTCGTGGGTTATGATAGGATTTCTTGTCATCAAATCATTCGTTGTTATCAATGCCATGTCGTTTTCTACTTCGGACTTGGAGGATAGGCGGGCACCAACTGTCCCAAGCGTTCTTTCCCTGATTGAGAGGAGGTCTGAAAGCGTCAATATGCCTACCAATTCTTCGTCAATAACTGGGATGCCTGGTTGACGGAATACTATCCCATAAGCAACATGAATGACGGGGTAAGTGCTCATGGCGAAAATGAAATCTCTGATCATGAAGTCACGGACTTCGAACTTTTCCGAGAACTTCCTTGAGAAGTAGTAACAGAGATCTGTTTCGGTCATTATACCTGCGAGCGGTTGGTCGTTGGAGACGACAGCATATGCGAGATTCTCTATATCGAACACTCGCGCGGCATTGAAAACGGGCAAATTGCTCCTCAACGTACGGTAAGACTGAGACGAAGCTTCTGAAACCAACATTTCTTCCAGCGGGCGTGTCGTGGGGTCTTCCAAGAGGAAGCATGCTATGTCCCGTTTTGATAGGATTCCAACCGGTCTCTGCCGAGGGTCTACGACAACAAGTTGTGACACGCCTTTGCGTGTCATCAGATCTCTGGCTTTGAGGAGTGAGTCGGAGGGAGTTATGGCAACAACCCATTCTGTCATAAGATCGCTTGCAGTGTCGACTCGAGATGCTACTTGCAAACGGGCCATCAGAAAGATCCGGCTCTTCCAATCAATCTAAGGTTGGCTACCTCAGGTTTTGATATAAGGCAACTCAATGGTTCCCACAACTGGGTTTGAATTCAAACGGAAATGTAGCTGCGCTCGACACGCGGTCGAAAATCGAACCGTAGTCCGTTTCAAGTTTCTATCTGAAGACCATTCCGCGCAAATATGAAATGCTCTAGCTGCTTTCAAGGGTCTTTTGAGTTGGTTTTGATTTCTTGCTGGATGAGTGAGGAATAGTGCTTCGACTGACAATTCCAACTGTCTTCGGAATGGTATTCGCCTTCACCAGCGCACTTTACACGCGCGTATTCAATTGGCCCGACTACTATCACATTGAATATGGTTTCCCGATGGCTTGGTTAGTAAGAACTCTCAGCACCATCGCTGGTCCGGCAGACAAGTTCGAATTTCAAATCGTCCAACTCACGCTCGATTGGGTATTTTGGTCGGGACTCTCTCTCTAGACAAGTGCCGCAGGCATACATCTCTCCATTCGTCATTAGAAATTCCTTGGCCACGCCAAGAATGTCGAAGTTTCTCTCCTGCATCTTTTCCAGCTGTATGTCTTTCCCTAGGAGTAATACCTTGACTTTGTGGTCGGATCTAAGCAAGGCTATGGCGAATCTGAAAGCGTTCCAGATCGTCTCGGGATTCTTGCTCTGAAGCACGATATGAATGTTCACGAATACCACCGTAACGATAGAAAAAAGATTGTATTGGGAAAACGCTGAAGGATTAGTTCTTCGACTGACTGGGCTTCCAAGTTATTGCTAGTATGCCGCCTACTGTCCCAAGGATCAGTCCGAGTCCAAACGCGCCCATCGCGCTGCCGAATATGCTTAGAAGTGAGAAGATCACGATAATTGTGCCCCAAGTAGCGTGTTCGTGAGGTTTACTGTTCAACATTAAGGCACTGATGATCACTATCGCTCCAAAGACCAGTCCTACGACGCCCATGATTCCGAGGGCGAATCCCATCATTCCGAAACTTGGTCCCATCATGCCGTAGCCGCCCATCATGCCTCCCCAATAGTTGCTCATCATGTTGAATCCGTAGCCAATCGAGGACATGAGTCCTCCGCCAAGGATGATGAAGATTCCCCCCAGCAGCGAGAGTATGAAGGCAGCTGTAGGTTTCTCCGATTCCGTCATTTCTGAGTTCTCACCTCCACGTGGTCAGTGGAATTCTGTTTCTTGGATGAAGGCACCGTGCCAAGAGTGATACCAGACTTGTCCTGTGTATGCGTTGACACTTAGCATTCCAACTATCTTCCCGTCTATCATGAAGTCGATAGTGTAGTAGCCGTAGAACTGCGTTCCATGCTCAACTTCTGCCCCCGTGAAATTGACATCCAAGTAAGCTTGTGCCAATTGTAGAGCTCTATCCTCTGTGATGGGCATTGTTGTGGTCGGTTGGTTTCTGATGCCCATCATTCCCTGTCCCATCATGCCATAGCCCATGTGACCGTACTTTGTGTTCCACATCATGTTCGGTCCCGGCTCAGGCACAATGACGCCTTTGGTCGCTCGACCACTCATCCACATGCCTCCGCCCATCATGCCGCCTGACGGTGATTGTTTCCAGATCAGCATCTCGAAGGCACCGATCGCAGCGTCTTTCTCATAGTAGATGATGTAGAAGTTGTACTGGAATTCCATTATCTCCTTGATTGCCAAGTTAGGATTTTGCGTTGATGCAAGGTATTCCTCGGCGATTTGCCTGGCTTGTTCAAGAGTAGTTGATGCGCCTGTAACGCCTTGGGGTTGCTGATGCCATTGTCCCATCATGCCCTGCTGATTTCTTCTTTGCCAGTCCCAATTCGCGTAACTCGCAGTGTAGGCCGAGTAAGCCAAACCAGCTGCTAGGCTGCCTAATCCAACAGCCAACAGTAGAATGGCCAAGACATTTGTCCTGTTCATTGCAACTCCATTCCTTTGCGTCCCAGCAGCTTCGTTTTGCCCCCTTAAACTGAATGTTCACTTTGAAATGCAAAGTGTTGCAGATGAATAGTCTCCCGAGCGTATATCCAATATCTAATGCCAAGGCCGCAGATGGAATAAATGCATCTCTCGACTAGACTGTTGATACGGACAAGAGCATAGAGCAGACCATCGCAGAATTCACTGTGGCTCTGAAAGATCAGGTTTTCAGAGTTCTTGACGCTCTGGGTCAGATAGAGCGCGCGTCCGTCTGATCCGATTTCTTAGGATCAAAAGGCCGCCCAGAAGTGTAACGATTATGGAGAAGGCAGCTGTGGTTTCGAAGGTTCTTGCTCCGGAGAAGAATCCAACAAGGGAGTCCGCCAGTTGTGCTTGTAAGACACCCAGGAAGGCTGAGCCGGGTGTGGGAATCATGGTGCCAGTCAATCCCAAACCAACTGTAACTGCTCCCATTACCACGAACATTGTCCCAGCGATTAGCTTTGAGGAATGGATGGGGAAATCTCGCCCGAAAAATCTCAGGTAGAGCATGCGGCCGCGAAGAGGGTTCTCTCCAGTGGCTGCGTACTTGTCCCATATTAGAGCGACTAAGAACAGGGGAAATACCATCCCTACAATGTACGTGAAACCGATCAGCAAGCCGTCCAGAAGGCTTGCTGAGAGAGCGGCCAGAACCATGACGCCTGCTAAGACTGGAGCGCAGCAGGAAGTCGCCGCACCTGAGAATATTCCGAGTGTGTAAACTGATGCGAGGTCATTTCGATTTAGATTCACGGGGAAATTGAATTTCGGAAGCATGCCTTGACCCCAGAGCGTCCAGAAACCGAGTATTATCATCAAGAATCCACCAGCCACGAAGATCAAGCTGTGATTTGCTGTGATCGTCTGGGCAATAGTCACAATACCTATGGCTATGGGCAGCATGACGGTGGCTATTCCTAGGGAAAAGACAATGGTCATTCCAAACAGACGTGTTCTCTGTTTGAAGCTTTGGGCGAAGTAGGACGGCAATAGGACACTGAAGCAACATGGCATCGCGAGCGCAACCACGCCAGCAACGAACGCCACGATCATGTAAGCCAAGAGCAAAAGCGACACTAGTTGCTGGCTCCGTTCGACTCACGGATTGTCCAAATCATCCTGTCAGCGTCTATCTTGCCTTTCGCGATGAGTCTCCCATTCAGGAAAACCGCCGGGGGGTAAAGAATTCGGTTCTCGACAGCCAACTTTGATCCGGCTGTTGATCCGAATTCCACTTCTTCGATGATGAGATCGGGCATCTCCGCCTGCAATTCATGCAGGATGCGCTTAACGCGGATGCACGGGGTACATCCTAAGCTAGTGACGAATAGGATCTTGCTCACGGTTCAGGTAGCTCCTACGGCCTTTCTAACGGCGGCAATGATCTGGTCATTTTGAACGTACATTAAACTCGGGCCGTAATCCTGTCTCCACACTATGATGCCCGATTTGTTCACCAAGACGAACGTGTGTCCCGGTGCCATGCCAGGCATCATACTGACATCGGGCCCGAGCATATCGTACATTCTGCTGACCTCCAGGCTTTGGTCTGACAGGACCTTGCCGGATTTTGGTCCACCAGCACTGGCCCAGTTTTGGAGAAGATGCAATGAGTCTCCTGTTATGGAAACGGGTATGACACCGAGCGTACCGAATTGCTGACTCAGCTGGTCGAGATCACGCATCTGCGCTAGGCAGGGCTGACAGGAAAGCCCCTCATTGAAGAAGAGCAGAACGTTGTGCCTGCCCCTGTAATCGGATAACCTAAACGTACCACCCGAAATGTCCGGCAGCGTGAAGTCAGGAGCAATAATGCCGACGGTAACTCCTTTCGTGGCTTGCTCTCTGGGTGCGAGTGCCACGTATCCGATAGCGCCAACAGCGACAATTACGATCAGCACAAACGCAACTAGCCTAAAGCGCGAGTAGCTATGTGACCGAAGGCTCGCTCTAGCTAATGACTGAGTTTCTTTCTCGAGAGTCACTTGACTTTCGAGGTGTGAGAGATTTTTGACGTTGGGGTGCCTGGTTCTGTAGTGCTGTAGTAGCCCCTCGTATGATGAGAGCTTGCGATGGCAACGCTCGCATGTGACCATGACCAGCTTCCACTATCCGCACTGAGTTCTGTGTGTTTCGCCCTTTTGTGGCGCGCTAGATGGCTCTTAAGTGGGCTGTACACTTTGAAACACAAAGTATTGCGGCATAAAGTAAAGGAATATGATTATTTTCAGATCCTAACCGGTTGTGGTTACGGGTACCCGAGAATTGTTTCCTGACTCTGCTTTAACCAGCATATTTGGATGGGTTCTTATCGAACTCCTGTTTACACGCAGCAGAGCAGAAGTAATACTTCTTTCCGTTGCGCAGGCTGGTATACTTTGCATCGCTCTCAGAAACATTCATCCTGCAAACCGGATCTACTGCCAATTGAACCACGCATTGCAGAGGGCCTATCCCGAGTATCTAAGAGTTTCTTTCGATCATAAGTTTCGCCATGTAATCTCGTACTTGAGTCACGTGGCACCTTCGGTGTCTTTTCACTTTTTCATGAAGAAGAGAGTTATGCATAATCCCTTTCTCAAAAGATCAAAGCGCGAATGTTCATTTGGTTTCGCATTGATCTACAGCAGGGGAACCGGCAATCTGCGAAGCTTGACGTGAAGAATTGACATCTCCCGACTCGCTTCGAACAGATTAAGGGGATGGTTTTTCTTGCCTGAGCCTAGAATGCGCGCAGGACGGGATTCTTGTGTCAGCAATCCAAAACCTCCGAGAAGACCATCGGGCGATAGAGCGAGGGCTTGGAATTCTTGGTGAGGCATCGGAAAAATTGGTGTTAGGGGAGAGTGTAGCGCCGGAGAGCTTTCGCATAGTACTGGACTTCATCGTTAACTTCGCAGACAAATGCCATCGCAGCAAGGAGGAAAGAAACCTTTTCCGTCTTATCGAGCTAGGCGGAATCCCTCGGCCAGGCCCGTTGGATGTGATGCTCTCGGAGCATCAGGAGGGTCGCAGACTGGTCAAGGAGCTTTAGGAAGCGGTGAAAAGAGACGATTAGGGTGATAGGAATGCGGCGCTTAAGTTCGTCCAGTCCGCACGAGAGTACCAAACGTTGCTACGTAGCCACATTAGTAAGGAGGATAATGTCCTATTCCCTTGGGCTGAGCGATTCCTCAGCACCCGAGATCAGCAAAATCTTCTCGCAGACTTCCAGGAGATTGAGAGATTGGAGATTGGCGAAGAGAGGCGCCAAGGATCCATGAACGCTCTTGAGAAATCAGACGAGTGGCGAGCACTTTTCTCATTACCGGAAGGTTGAGACAGATACTCCACGGAACCTGCGAGGCCATTCATTCCTCGGTCGGGAACACGAATTAGCCAAGTGCGCGCTCCCTTGGAGAAGTGTTCCTGCCGCTTATCGCTTAAGAACCGAAAAGATGAAGTCGCCGAATTCCGGCACAAAACGATCCAATAGAATGACGAGTAGTGTTACGGAGATTATTCCGAGCGCGACGCCACCGGGGCCGTGGATTGATGTCCAATCAAAGAGCCCAGCGTAGTATACCCACAACTGAATAGCAATTCGAGCGATGTTAGCGAGGTAGACCCCGACTACGACCAGTATGAGGCCCAAGGCTTTCTTGAACCACGTCAGCTTTGGCAAAGGGAGCAGGATCCCCGCAAATGTTGCAACAACCTGTATGCCGGTGCAAGGCCTATCGATTAGGAACTCATTCAAAAGAGTGCCAGCGGGTGTGACTGTTGTTGTTGCGCGCATTCCAAACATTCGCATGACCAGCTCCGAATGATATGCCGTCCAATACTCCAACCAAGCGTAGTTAGGAAGATAGTAGATCACCGAGGCGATTGTGGCGAAGGCTACTAGGTATCCCACAGCGAAACGGTATTTCCTTGGATCCTGCCCGAGGAGCAGCTGTTGTGCTTGTCGCGCAAGATCAAGGAAATTCATTCTGAATGTAACTCCAGTTAGGTTGGTGTAATGATTCCTTAAAGGCGTAGTGCTTCAATCATAAGATATTGCTGCAATTTCATTACAATCCTGTCAAGGAACGGGTGGCGAGATTATGTCCATCAATGAATCGGTACTGCAAGCCGCGCGATTTGTGGACGCGTCTGCTGCTGCCTGTCCGAGGAGACACGTACAACGATGGGTGAGCAGCAGAACCGAATCTGCAAACCTCAGTAACTCGTATACCTTGGATGGAATGCCGATCCTAAAGCCTTCTCCGCAATTTCAGTTGAAATCATGAATGTCGTCACTCACGTAGTGGACAGGTTTCATCTAAGCGAGAGATCCCCAAGGCCCGCTGTCAAAGAACCGATCCGCTTTGAGGGAGAATACTTTCTGTTACCCCAATTTTCCAACTTAAGGCCTTGCTTGCGCGCGGATTCCCGGGCTCAGAACATCTCGGTTCGAGGCGCGTCGTGGACTAGCGCTTTGCCACAGTTAAAGAACGATGCTTTATTGTCAGAGAATTGTCCGTAATTGCCGATACCATTTGAAACCAAGAAATCTGATTCTTGCCTCATTCTTTGTTAGCATGATACTTCTCGGTATCTTCGTGAACGCCATATTCTTACTTGCGGCGGTACTCGGCCTGTGCGGGGTCAGCCACCTATTCGGCGGCCATCACTGTGGAACCACGCACAGCCATCAATCTGATGAAAAGGAAAAGAAATCTATCTAATGTGAATGGTCTATGTGTGTTGGAAGTGTTGTTGGTTCGCCGGCGGCCTTCCTCCGCAAGAAAACCTCGTAGGTCAACAGACAGGTATTGCAGCAGAAGTGATATTCAATTCCCTGCAACACTCGCTTGACCGGCTGGTCTCGTATTTCTTTTCTACATGTTGCGCATAAGATTCTGATACCGAATCCGGGTTTAAGGTATGGTCCATACCGCTCCTTGGAGGTTTCATTGGCGATGTTGCTGTGCTCCTCCTCGATGCTTGGCGCCTTGCTTAATTTTTGCAAGGGAAAGGTTGACGAGGCTCGGCTCCTTCGGACTTCAAGAAATAAGTCCTAAATTAGCTTCTTCGAAGATTTGGCTCGTCGTTGGCATGGTATGGGGCTCAAAAAATTGAAGACTCGATTACACGACGAAGCTTTCACGGTAACTGGGCGCTTTCTCACAGGTACATCATTAAGCCATTCCGGGGTTCGTTGCGGGTTGAATTGTTTTCGACGCACCCTCCAAGTTGGAAGAGGATAGCTAAACTGCAACGACTTGCCAATATCAGCTAGAACTCGAAGACCAACACGTCGGAAGTAGAGCAGTTTTCCTAAGAATTTGTCCAGACCCCGTAATGCATACCTACGGATCGGGATTATCCCTCTTCCAACTCATGAGGAACATAGGTAAAGGAGCCTCTCAGATCGCGATTCCGCCATCACGCCTTCAAGGTTAGCTCCGACAGGCGCCCAATTTCCTAACTGCCCACCTATGTCTTAGGTCGCCGCAAGATTAACAGCTATCCACCAGAGAGAGTACGCTTCTGAGACGCCATGCCCACCCTAGGAGCTCGGAAGAAATCGCGAACCGTTCCCAAGTCTTTCAGGATAGATGAATCTGCACTGAGGGCAATAGAAGTGGAAGCCGCGGCACAAAGCGTTAGTCCGAACACGCTCGTAAATCAAATTCTAAAACAGTACGCCGAGTTCGACCGATTTGCGCGTAAGATCAACACGGTCAAAGTGAGCAGCGCCACCTTTCGCGGAGTGTTGTCTGCTGCAGAGATCGACAAGATAATCGATGTGGCAAAGGAATCCGGAAGTAGCATTCCCCAAGCGTTCGCCACAGCGAAGAATGGAAAGGTAGATCTTGATTCGCTGATTGACCATATCCGATCATTAGCTTCCTATGCCCATCTGTGCGAACTCAGCGAAACGCTCGACCCTCATGGGCATGTAGTCACGCTTATCCATGATTTCGGACTGAGCTGGTCGATTTTCCTGGTCCATTACATAACGGCGATGTTTGCACAGATAGGTCTGTCCCCAAGGATCGAGATGAGCGATAGGTCCGCAATATTCACGTTGCCAAGTGGCAAGTTGTAACACACTGTGTTTCTCTGTGCACGGCCGACTTAAGTGCGAAACGAGGGCTAGCCTACCCAGTTAGAGTGAGGCCAGTCATTGTGAAAGATACGTCACAGAAGGGGAGGATGTCCGCCGAGGCAGTTTTCTCTCTATTCAATCTCGGCTGCTCGGGTTGCCCAGCGGTCATTGAACGCAGACTGAGGAAAGTAAATGGTGTCAAGAAGGTGGTCGTCAACTACGTCACTGATACTGTTCTAGTAAACTACGATCCATCTCAGGTTTCAACTGAAAACATTCGAACATTAATGAAGAAAGTAGGCTACGACGCTACGATGCGTCGATAGGAGTGTTCCGCATGGCTAAGGACATAATCTGTGGAATGTATGTTGACGAAACCAAAACGCCTTTCAAAGCTGAGCGAAGAGGAACAGCATACTACTTTTGCAGCAAAAACTGCCTAAACCAATTCCTGAAACCAGAAGTTGAATTCCGAAGTCTCAAGATAATGACGGCCTTCGCGTTGACACTTGGGGCAGTCACGGCTTTTCTTGAGTATGCCTACCCGCCGTTGGTTGGTTCAACCGATTGGAATCTGATCGTCTTAGGACTTCCGAACTATGTATGGCTTTTTCTGTTTGCGACTCCGGTTCAATTTATTCCTGGTTGGAGATTCTACAAGGGTACTCGAGATGCTATCAAGGCCAGGCAGGCGAACATGGATAGCTTGATTGCGATCGGAACTACCGCCGCGTGGACATACAGTGCACTAATCACATTCTTCAGGAGCTTCTTCCCAGAAGTACTTGTGGCAACGGGGCCTGAAGTCTACTTTACCGAAACCGGTTTGATCATCGGTTTCATTCTTTTGGGGAAGACGATGGAGCACATCGTCAAAGGTAAGGCCTCAGAAGCTGTTCGAAAGCTACTTGACCTTCAACCGAAAATGGCGAAGCGACTCGAGGGCGATATCGAAGAAGAGATACCTGTGGAGAAAGTTGAGATCGGCGATATCCTCGTCATTAGACCCGGAGAGCGAATCGCCGTTGATGGAACAGTTGTGGAGGGTTACTCTTCTGTTGATCAATCGGTCGTCACAGGAGAGAGCATACCAGTCGAGAAGAATGTTGGCGATGAGGTTATTGGTGCAAGCATCAACAGGACCGGGATGTTGCGGATTAGAGCAACGAAGGTGGGCGCCGACACGACTCTGTCGCAGATCGTTAAGATGGTTGAAGAGGCAATCGTTTCACGCGCTCCAATCCAGCGCCTCGCAGACTTAATCTCATCTTACTTCGTCCCAGTCGTTGTTGCGATTGCGGTCGGCGGATTCGCCTTCTGGTATTTCGTGGGCGGCCTTCCTTTTGCGATGGCTTTCATCATCCTCATCTCGGTTCTGATCGTGGCATGTCCATGCGCCTTGGGAATCGCAACTCCTGCAGCAATCATGATCGGTGCGGCAAAGGGAGCCCAGAATGGAATTCTCATCAAGAACGGGGAATACCTCGAGAAGGCTCACAAACTCAGAGCAATAGTCTTCGATAAGACTGGGACACTCACAGTGGGAGAGCCATCTCTGACTGACGTGGTCGCCCTTTCGGGATTCAAGGACGGAGAAGTTCTCAGGTTCGCCGCTGTTGCGGAAATCGGCTCAGAACACCCTCTCGGTGAAGCAATCGTGAGAGGCGCAAGGGACAGAGGCATCTTAGTAGACACTCCTGAAGAATTTCAGGCAATACCCGGACACGGCGTCAGGGTTGTCTTCAAAGAAAGAGAAATCCTTCTCGGAAATCGCAGACTCATGCGGGATCACGAACTACAAATAGGCGAAATAGAATCGAAGCTGCAAAGCTTGGAAGAAGAAGGCAAAACGGCCATGCTTGTCGCTGTAGACAAGCGATTGGCAGGCATCGTCGCTGTTGCTGACACGCTCAAGGAGACAACAGCTGAGACCATCAAGCGACTTCAAGATATGGGGATCGAGGTCCTCATGCTAACAGGCGACAATAGACGAACGGCCAATGCGATTGCCAAGAAGCTTGGAGTAGATGACGTGCTTGCTGAAGTCTTGCCAGGAGATAAGGCGAAGGTCATCAAGGAACTTCGCACCGAAGGAAAGCTTGTGGCGATGGTTGGCGATGGGGTCAACGATGCTCCCGCATTGGCAGCGTCTGATGTTGGCATCGCTATTGGAAGTGGCACCGATATCGCAAAGGAAACCGGCGGCATTGTCCTAATCAAAGACGATGTCCGCGATGTCCTGACGGCCATCCAACTCAGCAAGAAGACGGTTCGAAAGATAAAGGAGAACCTCTTCTGGGCATTCTTCTACAATGTCGGACTCATCCCGGTCGCGGCGGGCGCATTGATTCCAGCCTTTGGAGCCCAAGCAATCTTGAATCCTGTCTATGCGGCGGTTGCGATGGCAGCCTCTTCGATCACAGTGACGATGAATTCGATGCTACTGAACAGGTGGAAAGCGAAGAAGTAAGTGAACAGAATGAAGGCTCCACGTTTCTGTTTCATGGTGTTCGCGTTATCGTTGGTGGCGGTTGCACTGGCAATTGTCGTCCCTGGAGTTGCTGCGACAGACCAGTCCATGCTCTTGCGAAGCTGCAGTTCGTTTTAATGAACTTCGTAGTTGCATTGACCGTGGCGTTCTCAGGACTTGGACAAGGTTGCTAAAGTAGCCAAGAGACGTAAGGTGATCGAGTTTGTTAGAAAGCTGAAGCTACACGCCAAGACTGAGGAAGACCTCACGTATCCGGCAGTCTTGATGGCAGCAGAGCTACTGAAAGGGTAACTTGAAACTGATGAAGCCCGAATGGTGGAGGAAAAGACTGCGAAAGAACTCAAGGAACTTCTAGCCGAACTGGTCGATCATAGTCATGGCCACCATAAGGCCATCCATGGCCTGATTAAGCGCGTCTCAGAACTGGAGCGACGCACTAAAGCTCTCGAACGCAAGGCAGCCAAGTAGACTAGGCGTCTCAGTCTATGAAGCAAAGCTGTAGAGGCTACCATGCGTGAAATGATGTAGCCTTAAGGCTACAGATGCGATCGAATTGTTGGTTAGCTTTCGTTCTCGCGTTTCCTTGAGAACTGCTTATACAGTAAGGCCAGTATCGCGCCTGCCAGAAATCCTCCGATGTGAGCCCAGTAGGCGATTCCGCCAGTTTCCGCTGTCGGCACTCCTAGGGAAGCTACGCCAGCAAAGAATTGGGTAATGAACCAGAAACCGATGAATAGGAGGGCTGAGACTCTTGCGATGCGGATAAATGGCCCCCAGAAGAGGAGCGCTCGAACGTGGCCACCGGGGAAGAGTATGACATATCCGGCAAGGACGCCTGCGATTGCCCCGCTCGCTCCAACGCTTGGAATTTGCGAGGTCGGGTCGACAAACACCTGGGCGAATGTCGCAAGCAGGCCAGAAACCAGATAGAAGACAATGTAACCCCCGAGTCTCAGGCGGTCTTCTACATTGTCGCCGAACGCTGAGAGGTACACCATATTGAAACCGACATGACTCACGCTTCCATGCACAAACATCATGGTCAGCGGAGTCAGGTAGAAAGGAATCAGGATGCTCTGACCTTGAGTGAGGGCGGCGGGCACGACACCGAACGTTGTGACAAAATGGTTCAGCGCCTCTTCCCCTCCAGTGAATAGGAGGTAGAGCTCGTAGAGAAAGACGAGAATATTGAGCACGACGATGGAAAAGGTCACAACTGGGAAGCGCTGACGTCGTGGATATTCTTCCGTGCCTACCGGAATCAGTCTCGATCCGATCCTTTCTTCAACTTAATATAGACTGATCTTCAGCGGGATGGACATGAACCACACAATGCTGACATCTTGTCTTCCGACTGATCCTTTCTTCAACCTCATGAGCTATTCTGTCCGCCTCCTCTATCGGTGTTCGTCTTGCCACATCGATATGAAGGCCAGCGTGAACAAGATTCGGGCCAACATATTCGGCTCTCAAGTCATGGACGTCCAGAACGCCTTCCACAGATCTTGCTGTTGACTCCACTGCTTTCATGAACTCTATGTCCGGTGCTCTTCCGATTAGATAGTGAACATTATCCTTGAAGAGGTAAAGGCCACCCGAGAGGATGATTACGTCTATCACTACGGATGTTAGTGCGTCAGCCAAGAAGTAGCCTTGTGCTACCAGAACGATACCGATCACGCTCGGTATGTAGGATAACTCGTCTTTCACAAGCTGGATCAGCTGAGCCTTGACGGACGCGCCCCTTCCCTTTACTCTCGCAATATCTGCAATTGGAACCGCTAGGACGAGCATGGACGCCGCGATCACTATCAAAGCAATACTTGCGTTCTGAGCATGGCCAGTCTTTGGAGATTCGAAAAACTTTGGAATGGCTTCTCGAAAAACTTCTAGGCTCATGAAGGAAATGAAGATCGTAGCTGAAACTAAGCTCGCAACGTTCTGCGATCTGCGGTGACCAAACATGTGAAACTTGTCCGCTGGCTTCTGTGACCAGCGTAGTGAAACTAAAAGAAAAGTGGAAACTAGGACATCGCTCAGCATCTCTAGCGCTTGCGCATAAAGAACGAGGATATTCGTTGCTACGTACGCGGCAAGTTGCAAGCCTATCTTCTCCAAGGGACGGCAGCCAGTTGAAGGGTTCTGAGGCTGACTCCGGGGGGAATCTCAGTAAGGATAACGTCAGCTGCGGGACATCAGCAAATGAACCAAGCCCTTATGTCAGCCACAAACCAGTGCGCCAAAACGCGCATAGAGCCCCCCACCCCATCCTCACAATAAATAGCCAGTCTAAGCTTTGCTGTATATTGCTACGAGCTCTGCTTCTGCCAAGACGTGACCTTCCATAGCTTTCAGCAAGTCTTGTTTGGTGATGCCTGGCTGCAAGTCCAGCAGAATGTCCAAAGCGTAGAGATGGAACACGTAACGATGTGATCCGACAGGAGGGCATGGACCTCCATATCCCACATTGCCGAAACCATTTCTGCCTTGTATAGCGCCATTAGACAACGTCCCGAATGGGGGAACCTTTTCCGGAAGACTATTCTCTGTTGCGGGGATGTTGAAGATAACCCAGTGAGTGAACACGCCCAGTGGCGCATCCAAGTCATCGAGAATTAGCGCGTAGGTTCTAGTCTTCTCCAGCACGCTGACCCACATCAATGGAGGAGATACATCCTCTCCATCGCAGGTGTAGTTCGAGGGTATGCGCCCTTGATTCTCGAACGCAGGGCTCGTAAGTGTAATACCTGTTCGAAATTCAGTCATGGTAGGAGTTGAAGTTTGTTGAGGTCCTATGGGTCCGCCTATCATTCCAGAAGCGGCAAGTGCAATGATGAGCGCAAGGGCGACTACGAGAATAGCAACTGTCAAGCGTCTTGAGACCGTTCGCGTTCACCTTGCGGCGATGAGTTAGATCGTTATGCCAGTGAAATA
The DNA here is from genome assembly GCA_964598845.1 of uncultured Candidatus Bathyarchaeia archaeon. GTDB lineage: Archaea > Thermoproteota > Bathyarchaeia > 40CM-2-53-6 > 40CM-2-53-6 > FEN-987. Next base: position 47,620 of record CAZRDM010000001.1, on the reverse strand, counting down.
TCTTATGGCTGTGCCGAGCATGTAGAGTGCAGCTGTGGCGCCCATCATTATGGTGGTAATCTCCACGAAATCCTTTCTGAACCCAGCGCCAGAGATGACAGCACCATAGAAGCTGATGAAAGCAACGAGGAGCACCGCAAGCACGAGGGAGGCTAGCAGGGCGTCTAGCATTATCTCCGTCACGAAATAAGGTGTAGCGAGTACTATGGCTGTAGCGAAATATGATATTCCCGTATACACCGCCGACATACTAGCGGAACCTCTGAATCCGGTTTTTGCCTGAGCATATGCAGCTGACGCCATAGCTATTGATGCGGCTGCTCCGGCTACAACGCCTGCTAGCCCGGCAAGTTCTGTCGAATTATAGATTCCAAGGGAACCTGCATGTATGCCAGCAATTTCCACGAGCGCGTCCGCTAACCCAAGTACAATGAATGAGATGTGCTTGATATGGGGCTCTTCGAATTGTTCTGAGAACTCGCGTTCGTGTTCTTCTTCATCTGCAATTATTTTCCTGAGCTTTTCCTGATCTTCAACGGGGACCAGATGGAACAGTTCCCTATACTTCTTGATGACCTTCATCTCGTTTCGTTCTAGATACCTCACAGCAAAAGTGACGCCCAAGATCGCGCGCAAGAAAATGATGAGGTAGACCTTGAGGTTGCTGACCGTCACCTTTCTATCTGGGCAATATTTTCTCCAGAACTCATAGTGCCTGTACTCCATCTCGGCCAAGCGCGAAAGGGTCTTGCCGAATTTCCGATTCTTGTCTAGGCTCAGTTGCGAAAGGTTCCTGTAAACTACTGAATCGACAAGCTCATCCTGCGCGCTCTGAGATGCCACTTCGATGAGACCCTTTTCACTCACTTCCCACCCACTCTTTCTGTGTTCATAATTCGCCTTGAGACGAGGTAGTTATTGCTTCCTTGACCCTGTAAGACTGACGATAAGTTAGGCGATGGGAGGGGGTCCAGAATCTCTCGCGTTCAGGTAATTGAGTTTGACGCTCGTTGGCCTATCATGTACGAAGAAGAGAAAGTCAGGATCCTTGGTGTTATCGGCCGCTGGATAGTGGCTATCGAGCACGTGGGCAGTACAGCTGTGCCCGGTTTGGGCGCGAAACCTATCATCGACATCATAACGACTGTCCGGCAACTCACCGATGTGGATCACTGCATCCGGCCACTTGAGGAAATTGGCTACGAGTACTTGGGCGAGCGGGGGATCTCGGGTGGATGCTTCTTTAGGAAACCGCCGGGCAACAGAATGGTGAGGATATACCATTTGCATATTGTTGAGCAGACGAACGATGCTTGGGAGAGTCATATCTTGTTCAGAGACTATCTTAGAGCTCATCCAAGAGTTGCTCGCGAATACTACCGGTTCAAGAGAAATTTGGCTATCAAGTATGGTTCGGACAGAGAGGCGTATACGGAAGCCAAGACATCCTTCATCGAATCTGTGCTTAGTAAGGCCCGCGCATGGAAGAGGATATGAAGTAACAGTCTGAGGTTTCTGTTCAGTGGTCTATCCTGTTTTTGCCAGCGAGGAAATGAAGAGCCCCATGAGGGTTCTGACGCCGTACGTCTTGATGAGGTTCACTAGAAAGACCAGATATCCCAGAGCCAATAGTGCGCCGAAGAATGTTGCTCCGTTCATGTACGGGAGGTAAATCTCGACGCCTGGGTAGAGTGTTCTTCTGAGCATTCCCTCTCTCCACGCGAAGCCCATGGAGAAGGCCATGCCAACTCCCCCAATCATCCAGAGCCAGAAGTGTAGGTTGCTGAGTCTTTCACTCTTCAAGCCTGTGCCTGTGAGCATTGGTAAGATTGCGTAGACGACTGCGAAGAGTATGCTGCTAAGTCCCGTTAGTAGCATTTCGTGTATGTGGAAGCCAGGCACCCACTGCGTGTTATGCATAATGAGATTCATCGCGAAGTTGGCCTGAAGAAGGCCTGATGCTCCGCCAAGTGCGAACCCCATGATGCCACCGAGCATGAACTTCACTGGCATGCCAAGCTTGATCGGTCGTGCGAGCCAGAGAGTCATTAGTGCTGAGAAGAAGGATAGGCCCATAGTGAAGAATTCACCCCAAGTAACGAACTGGCCAGAGAGCAGACGCATTATTTCCGGTTGTGGTCTATCAGAGAGCAGGTGGTGGCTCCAAACACCCATCGAAACGATCAAGTCTGCGAGTATGACGTATCGAACCAGCTTCTCGCCGTAGAGGGCCCTGTTTGCCAAGACAGGTGCGAGTAGGTAGAGCGTCCCGGCGACCCAGATGAGTACGTCTCCGTCGGCGATCATGTCCAGTCCCCACCAGTAAACGTTCTTGTAGACGAGAGGATCGACTATCAACGGATTCATCATTACGCCTGTGACCAGAGCTGGAAGCGCGAATGCAAGCATCAGAACTCCTGCGCCGGCTAGGACAATTGCATTCAACACTGCATCGATCGATCCGCGCATGACGGAGACGACGAAGACCGGCAGTGGTTCAGCTTGTGCGCCTCCATCGAGCGCAGTCTTTCTTCCGAGGAAGCTCCTCACTGAGTGTGCTATGCCATCGATGCCAAACGAGGTCATCAGCAAACTCAGTGTTGTTACTCCTTTGGGCAAGGAATCGGATCCACTTCTCCTGAGGATTGTGGTGAATATGTTGAAGACGAACAGCAGTACGGACAACTCAACAAGAGCAAGGCCTACCGCGAATACGACGACGCTGGTTGGGGCGAAACGGGCGACTGGAAGCGGCCAGTATACTGTGTAGAGGGATCCAAACTTCAGGAAGAAGCCTGAACACCAGACCGTTACGAGGCCAAAGACATGCATCCACATGTGACAGTTCGCAAGTCTGATGCTGTAGAGTTGTTTTTTCAGCAGCGTTGGCACGAGGTAGTAGAATGCGGCAATCACGGCCAAATATGCCCAACCATACGCACCGATAATTGGATGAGCCGTCAACATCGCGTAATAATGGTCCGTGGTCATCGGGATTGAAAGCAGAAGCGGGATGTTCAGCGAGATGTTGGAAAGCTGAACGCGCATCAACATTCCTTCAATCCCAGCAAGGCCTAGGAAGACAACGGCGACAACCGCGTAACGGAGGCTCAACACTTGAAGAGTCATAGGTGTCTTAGACATATCTAGGGGACCACCATTATCGCGTCGGGAAGAACCATACTCGGATGCTCAGGTCCAGAATACTCTGTGGATCTGATCGTGTAGGTGCCGGCCTCGTCGAATATCCAGATAATCTCGTTACTATAGCCCGGCAGAACCTGTATTTGGAAAAGCATTCTGCCGCTCTTGTAGAAGACGCCGAAACCGTACGTAACGTCCGAGGATGTGACCACAAACTTGACCGGTTCCCCGACTTTGATAGTGATCCCATCAGATGGAAGAGTGAACTTGTACTCGCTTATGCTGATGTGGAATTCCTTCGTTGGCGTTGGTGTCGACCAGTAGAGCCAGTTTTGCCATGGGATCAGCGGGGAGAGAGTCACAGCGTTGACGAGAAGAGTGATGACGACTAGAAGATAGAAATAGTGTTTCTCGGTTCTTTCAATCTCGACCAGAGGTCTTCACCTTGCTTTGGCGAGCTTGTAAGCGAAGAAAGCCATGAAGACGATAACGCCAATCGCATAGACCGTGTATAGTATGTCCACTAAGTCCACAATTGGCATATTTTCCACGTAGCTCGCCCGTAGACGTTTCATCGTAAAGAGGACTTTGTGATTACTTTCTGTAGCTACTTATACTATCAATATTCGAAGGAACTTTCCGTGTCTTACCCGTGGCCGCCTCTTGCGGTATTTGTTGAGGGTCCGTTCGCAACGTCAACTGAATCTGGCCGTTTGCAAGCGCCCTACTCCCGCCACTTTCCGGCTGGCTATTTATTGTGAGGAGTGGGTGGAGGGCTCTATGCGCGTTTTGGCGCACTAGGAAGCAGGGCCGCTCTTGACCAGTCGCCCTATTCTGACAAGTTCTCTTGGCGACCTTGTCGGGGACGCAGGGACGCACGTGTTCGAAGATCCCGCAAGAACGAAATCAGAAGAAGCGTCGCGATACTTCTCGGTGTGTCCAAGAGATGAAGGCCGACTAGGCGGCGTCTCGCTTTTTTAGGGAATCACCGTACCCAGTTGGTCTGCATCGTGATCTAAGATGCGCACAACATCAACCACCAACGGGACATTGGTGCAAGAGCTTGCGCAATTCGTAGTCGGGACGTCTTTCAATGTTCTCTCAGATTCCACTGTCAGGGAACTGAAGGTTCGTGTTCTGGATTCTCTCGGTTGCGCGATCGGAGCTCTCGAAGCTGAACCAGTCCGAATGGTGCGTGCTCAACTTGATGATTTCGGGGGAAATGACCGTTGTACGCTAGTTGGGGGCGGAAAGACAGCACCTGATCGAGCTGCGTTTTTCAATAGCGCTCTTGTCCGCTATCTGGACTTTAACGATAGTTACTTAGCTAAAGGGGAAACCTGCCATCCAAGTGACAACTTAGGAGCTGTTCTTGCAGGTGCGGAGTACGCGAATGCAAGTGGAAAAGATCTGTTGGTTGCCTTGGCTGTTGCGTACCAAGTGCAGTGCCGCTTGAGTGATCTAGCCCCCGTTCGAAACAAGGGCTTCGATCATACCACTCAAGGATCTTACGCCGCCGCGGCAGGTGTATCGAGGGCGTTGGAATTGGACGAGGAGAGGACAGCTAACGCCATCGCCATTAGCGGTACGGCCCTGAACGCGCTGCGAGTGACGCGAACTGGGAGGCTTTCTCATTGGAAGAGCCTGGCATATCCTCACACTGCCTTTGGTGCTACGCACAACACCTTCTTGGCGATGCGGGGAATCAGTGGGCCTTCAGAGGTCTTTGAAGGAAGCAAGGGGTTCATGGACGCTATCGCCGGCAGATTCCAGATTGACTGGTCGAAAGAGGGTCTTGAAAGGGTAACCCGAACTATCCTGAAGAAGTACAACGCAGAGATTCACTCACAATCAACAATTGAAGGTGCCTTGGAACTGAAGGAAGAGCATCGCTTCAGAGTAGAAGACATTGAGAAAATAGAGATCGAGACCTTCGATGTTGCATTCAACATAATTGGTGGAGGCGAGGAAGGACCCAAGACGGAGGTCAGAACCAAAGAAGAGGCTGATCATAGTTTACCGTACGTCATCGCAGTAGCTCTGCTCGATGGAACTGTAATGCCTGAGCAATACAGACCTGAACGAATCGTGAGAGAAGATGTCCAGCAGTTTCTCCGACGTATTGTCGTACGACCCAAGGAGGACTACAGTCAGCGATTTCCCGTTGAGATGCCCTGTCGGATAATAGTTCAATCGAAGGATGGTCATATGTTTGCGAAAGAGAAGCGGGACTACGAAGGCTTCTTCACCCATCCTATGAGATGGGAAAAGGCATTGGAGAAGTTTGACCGATTGAGCGCGCCCTATGTTAGTGAGAGTCTGCGAAGGGAAATCGCAAAGGTCATAGGCCGCTTGGAAAGCCACAGGGTAGTCGATCTCGTTAGATTACTAGGGCGAATTCATGTTCCAGCAAAGAAGAAGAGGAGGGTGAAGAGATGAGTCAGAAGGGCTCCGAGCGAGCGTTCTCCTTCATTCGAATGAATGAACGTCAATCCAAACCGAGAACGAGAGGCGTCACTGAAATCCGCGGCCCATACTATACAGTGATGGGGAAGCGGTATCTGGAAGACGTTCTCGAGACAATGGGAGATTATGTTGATATCCTAAAATTTGCTGCCGGATCATTCTCTTTGATGAATCGGGATGTTCTCAAGGAGATCCTTGACCTAGCTCATCGCTACGATGTAATGATCTCCACGGGCGGATTCATTGAATACGTCTTAACTCAAGGACCCGAGGCCGTGGAAAAGTACATCAAAGAGTGCAAGAACCTAGGCTTTGACGTTATCGAAGTCTCCAGCGGATTCATTACCTTCCCAACCGACGACTGGATTCGACTGGTGGAGCAGATCCAGAAAGCCGGTTTGAAGGCCAAACCAGAGGTTGGAATCCAATTTGGCGCGGGAGGAGCGACAACCGCAGAGGAGCTAGCCGCCGAGGGAACACGCGATCCCAGGAGGGCAATACAGCAGGCGAAACGCTTCCTAGAAGCCGGCGCGTACATGATAATGATCGAATCTGAAGGAATCACAGAGAACGTGAAGACTTGGAGAACGGACGTGGTGAACAAGATCGTGAGCGCCCTGCCATTAGACAAAGTCATGTTTGAAGCGGCAGACCCCGAAGTCTTCGCTTGGTATATCAAGAATTATGGCCCCGAGGTCAATCTATTCGTCGACCACAGCCAAATCGTACACCTAGAAACGCTGCGACGAGGTATCTGGGGAACCAAGAGCCTCTGGGGACGTGTCCTGACATACAAAGGACTGAAGAAGTAATCGACAAACTGACGATGCGGACCGGAGGAAGTTGTGGCCGCACTCAACGTTGATCAAGCACTAATGATTAGTACTTGGTGCCATTGTTAACTCAGAGCAGAAGGTAGGCAAGGATGCACTGTGATAAGTGCGGAACTGAACTTCCCGCGGACGCCAGTTATTGCCTTAAATGCGGAAACAGACTGGGTAGAACTTTCACTGAAGATATTTCCGTTAGTTCTGATGAACTTGTCAAGAAGGTTAAGGATCTGCTGCATGAAGGAAACGTTACGAAAATCATTGTGAAGGATGAGCAGAGGAAGGTTCTACTTGAGGTGCCTGTCACCGCAGGATTGATAGGTATTGTACTAGCGCCTTGGCTGGCGGCGCTCGGTGCCATAGCAGCCTTAGTTTCTCGATGCACCATATCTGTTGAAAGGAGAGAATAATCGAAAGCTGGCTCTTTCGCGGTGGTGACTGCAGGAAGCTGCGGACTTCTCATCAGTCAGAACGTTATGATCATAAGACGATTCGATTGGCAAGTGTGCTGATGTAAAGCGCAAGCTAGACCAATACGCCGCTGACACTTCGCAAGATTTCGAGTCGGCTCACTTCACTCCTTTCTAAGTGAGACAATTGGGTCTAAGCGAGCTGCTCTCCACGCCGGGTATAGTCCGGCAACGACGCTTAGAAGAAGTGAGAGCCCAAAGACCGTTCCTAGGTCGGAGGGAACGATGATGGGCTTGATCGACGATCCCGGGCCGAAGGCGAAGAGTTGAGCGAGAAGCTCAGCGCCAGCTATTCCGGTCAGAATCCCGAGACATCCTCCAAGAATTCCGATCAAAGCGGACTCTGCCAAGAAGATGAACATAACGACTTCGTTTCTAAAACCTAGGGCCTTGAGCAGACCAATCTCGCGCGTACGCTCCATGACTGAGGTGTAAAGCGTTGTCACTATGCCCACACCGCCGACGAGGAGAGATATGGCGGCGATGCTTGAGATGAAGCCTGTGAAACCGCCCAGTATCTGCTGAATTGTTGCGGCAAGGTTCTTCGGAGATATAATCCCGATTTTGTTCGCGTAGATCTTCTTGATCCTACTTTCTACCTCGTCGTTGACCTCAGGAGCTCCTGTGATGACGTAGATGCCTGAATAGCGTCCTCCCTTCTCGAACAGAGCATTTGCGGTCGAAGTTGAGATGAAAACAGAGGAGTCAACACCCATCGTACCAAGGGAGTTCAATATGCCTTTAACTTGGAAAACTCGCGTTTTTGTCTGGGGTTTCTGTCCTTGAGGTGTGTCCTGAATGATCGTGAATTGTAGGCTAACAGTTTGGCCTACTGCAGTAAAGGGTGTAGCTCTGCCAGGAGGATGTGCTACTTCATTCCCAAGGACGATACCCACAGAGTCCGTGACTTGCACAAGAGAGCCTGCTTCCAAGGAAAGTGAAGGGTATATTGTTCTTAGGCTTCTCTGATCTACACCGTCGACTGTAACGTCCCTTGAAATGCCGGCCGCTATGATCTTCGCTGCGGACGTATAAAATGGGACCACAACATCGACGCCGGGAATAACTCTCAAGGTCTTGACCGTCTGCTCGTTCAAGGTAACGACTGGTTCTTGGGAGAACCCTTGCCCTCCTATCACGGGCGCGGGTGTGACAATGAGAAGATTTGCGCCCAACACATTCAGTTGCGCGTTGACGAAACCTTGCATCCCTGCATTTAGACCGTAAACTGACGTAATCAACGCTGCTCCTATAAGGACCATTAAGATCGTCAGTGCTGATCGTACCTTCCGCTCGGATAGAGCTCCGAAAGATAGTCCGATTATGTCTCGCAACATTTCTTCATGCGCCATCGAGAGTTGAGAATCCTCATGGACTTCAAGCACAGGACTATCCCATTAACGATATGTTTAGGAACGAAATGGGAGCGACCAGTTTCCGCTTAATAGGACCTCATCTCATTCTGCAGATATCTATCACCAATGGGTTAGGGCATCCTTGCGAGCGGGCCATAGAACCGGCTTAGTCCTGTGGTTTCTGGCATCTATGGCCTTGGCTATTCTCCTCCAGCAACCGATTGCCTCGGCTCACTTCACTCTCGGAAAGCTTACGAGCACTTACAGGTTTCACGAGCATGATTTTGATCCTCACCTACCCGGTCCGACAGCTTATCTGTGGCCGGGTGCAGGTTTCGCAGCAATAACTGGGACGCCAGATGGACTGCCTCCGGGATATCAGACGCCGTGGCCGAGCGCAAGACCGGCGTCTGCACCATCGAGCTGGTACCAGCTGGAAGGAACCGCGTACGCTCCTTTTGGAGCAATCCTGACATCAACACCAGACCATCCAAATATCGGTGACCTGATACTGGGGATCAACTTCACCAGCCCCCACGAGATCCTACCGGAGGGCGTTGACATCGCATATTCTGGGATGTACATCTATATCCCACCAGAGTTTGGAGGAATCGTCTCATCACAGATTGTGACATCAATCACGAACGACTACCGACAGATATCAGTCACCGTCGCCACGCAGACGGATCCCTTTGCACCCGGTTGGACACGGGTCAGTATCACTTCCTCCTCGACTGGATTCATTATGGCGTTTCGAGCCGGTCACGATGTCAACCATGACGGCGTCGGTTATGATGACTGGTACTATGTTCGTCTAAACGGAGTAATTGCCCCTGAGATCGCGGGGAAATACTTTTTCAAGATTCTGCTTCGCACAACTGGTAAACTATCCTACTCATACCCTGCCGCGTCAAATCCGCCAAGCATCGAGAACCTGTATATGCCTGTTCAGAATTGGCCAGTTCTACTCGTTAAAGGCGAGGTAGACACAGCCATCCTATACGGAACTATCCGTTACGGAGCTTGGAATCAGACACTCTACGGTCAGTCGATCACCACATCTGGAAGGGTTCGCGCCGAAGGACGAGCGTTGAACCCGTACACGGATCAGCTGATGAGTCGGCCTGTTGAGGCCCGAGGATACTTCAACGAGAGTGCGCGAGGACATTATGAGATCGAAGGCTTGGCGCCGGGAGTGTACGATATCTATGCGAGCGCCGCAGGATTTCCTGAACAGCAAATATCAACTGACCTGACGATCTTGAGAGGTCAATCGCTGAAACTGGACGGATATCTGAACCCTGGTCCGGTCGTTGGAGGTCAAATTTTCTCTAAATCGGCATTCGGAGAGGTTCCGTGGTCTGGACTGAAACCCCTCCGTGTTGAGATTTACGCTATGAATGACTACACTGCAGGGAACCTAGTCAGCTACAGCCCCATGAATTTGACGGGCGGACGCTGGGGGGTGTACGCCGCGGGAAACGTAAGCGGTGCATCCCATAATTGGACACCAAATCTGCCACCGACTCCAACAAGAGTAGGATTCCCTTGGGAAACCGGCGCGAGCTACTACGCAGACCAAACCATGTTTGCAGATTCAGGTCCAACTTGCGGTGACTCGCCGGACCCATGTAGCGTCCCGGACGGTGTTGGCCAAGCTCAGTTTTGGTGGGTCGATCCCAACGCGACTTTCACAAACGGTGGTGGATCCAGTGGTTTTCTATTCCGCTTCGGCTCCAAGGGTATATTCGGAACACCTGCCAACATGAGCGGGCATGTCCCGCAAGCACTAGCAACATGGATCAACGGTTTGGAATCGGGACGATACTTCTTGCGAGTCTTTGTGAATGGATACATTCAGAGCACTTCAGACGGGCGGTACTTTCGGGAGTACTATTTTGACGTGGCAACCCGCGACTGGGCTGGCGACATTTTCATTCCAGTCGATCTCTTCCTCACGAATGTTGTGAATGTGACTGTTCACTTGCACGATCTGTACGGTACGTTGATTTCGAACCCAATAGCGAGACCGAACAGCCTTCTTGTCGAGCTCTATGACGATAACTTCAGCTTGGTGGCTACGAATTTTACTCGTATCCTCCCTGGATCTTCTTCAGCCACAGTCCTTCTGAGTGGTCTTGGGTTACACGGATCCAACCCCGACAGGAGATTTTCTTTGTATGCCTACCGCGGCTTCGGCTTTCAGGACTATGGAATTCCACCAGGAATCTATCACATGAAGTCCTACGTCGAGGGCTATCTGCAGAAGGACGCTGAAGACATCACTATAGGATTTGGTCTTGGTGTCATCAATCTCAGTATTAACCTATACCGGGGTACCTCATTTGAAGTCTCACTGTATTCCCTCGACTGGGAGCAACCCCGGATCCAGAGGAATTGGAAATGGCCTCGAGAGAGGATCAGCATCCAGATTTATGACTACCAAGGAAACTTAATCGATACCCAACCATTTCTCGTATTCCTAGAGCAACCGAACGGAACAGCTCATGTTGGACCACTCAGATTCGATGGAAACCACGCGATAATCGCTTCTCCAGGAGCAGAATTCCTCGCATTACTCGGAACCAAGCCTACAGCCTACTCGAATGGAACGTATGCGTTCAGAGCTTTGACCTATGGATATGTTCAACCTGAGCATGTTTACGTCACTGGCTTTGAGGGCAATACGACAACCGATGTCAGAATCAATCTCCTCATCGGAGCGAATCTTACTTTTAACATCAAATTCAGGGCGGAAGGAATCTTCTCAACCGTTCCGTTCAACATGTCAATGCGAATTCGTGTCTTTAATGACGTAGGAGATCTCGTTGCGGCTTGGCTAACAGGATCTGCAGATGATGTCCTCAACAATGCTCAATTGGAGGCAGGACTCGTTCAGGACCCGATGACACCCGCATTAGTGAGAAGTATCGATCCGGTTAATCGCGACCCTTCGTCGCTGTGGTGGATTCCAAATGGCACAAGTGATCTCCAAGTGAGATTGGCGGGGATTCCAAGTCCGTATCTTGATCCGATCTTCCGCAATACCACAACCCGGGGCATCGAAGCGTCCCCGACCTACACGGGAGTTTGGATTATTGAGGTTGATACGGTGAACTGGTACAAGGCAGATTCCTTCTACCCACTTGTGCCGGGATTGTTGCAGGGGGAATCATACCATTTCATTGAGACGGAACGCTACCCGTATGGTTGGACGAGCGACATCCTTTCACTAAACCATCTAGGACCATATTCACAGCATAGGCGTTGGCTTGTCCCGAATACCTATCTTGGCTCAGAGACGTCAACGATCTTCAGCCTCGACTTGAACGGATACGTTCAAGGACAAGTCGTCGCTCTCACTTGGAGTGACGAGACTAGGACGGCTTCATGGATAAGACTTCAGGCATCAAACGAAAGAGGTTTCTCACTTGTTACCTACAGCCTGGACGGCTTCTTCGACATGTATCTGCCACATGGAGTCTACTCACTGACTCTCACCGAATGGACAACAAGTTCAGAAGGCCACAAGAAAATCGGGCCGGTTCAAGTCCAAATCTCACTTGGCCAAAGTGTGAGATCACTTAACTTCGTCCTAGAACAGAGTCTCTTGCCTCTCGAGGAATCACCCAGTCTCCTTCTCATTCTGATCGCTATAATCCCCTTAGTGGCCCTCACACCTAGGAAAAGGTCTTGGAAGAAAGCTTCGGTATCGCCTTCTATGCCGCTAGACAAACCTCGCGAAGGAGCGTAACGATTTGATCAACAGGGAGATTGCCGTAGAAACTGTTGATCTTCAGAAAGTCTACGGCATCGGCTCACTTCAAATTCCGGCAATCCGCGGCATAACCATGAGGGTTGAGAAAGGCGAGTTACTGTCCATTGTAGGGCCATCAGGTAGTGGTAAGTCAACTTTACTCAACCTAATCGGAATGCTTGATCAACCCACTTCTGGTAAGGTTCTCGTGGGTGGCTACGACACTTCAAGACTTAACCAGAGACAGCGAGCCGACTTCAGGAACAGATACATCGGCTTCATCTTCCAATCACACAATCTCATTGCAAGAACCTCCACTCTCAGAAACGTTGAACTGCCAGCATTGGCTACTGGAACGCCAAGCGACGAACGCAAGAAGCGCGCGATCGACCTGCTAAGCAGGGTGGGGCTGGGAGACAAACTCAAGAGGAAACCAACAGAGCTCAGTGGTGGCGAGCAGCAGCGAGTCGCAACTGCCCGAGCTCTGATGAACAATCCAGCGATCGTTCTAGGTGATGAACCGACTGGGAATCTTGACTCTAGGACGGGATCACAAATTGTTCAGTTGATACGCGAACTTAACGAGGAGATGGAAATAACCTTCATCTTAGTAACACATAACCCAGAAGTTGCAAACGCAACGCGACGCATCATTCATCTTCGAGACGGCAGGATCGAGCAGGATGAAATTCTCCCATAACCTTAACGGCGCCATCTCACAGATACGGCCAAAGGAACGTGAAAGAATCTGAAGCATCAGAAGACAAGTGCTTTCATGTTTCTTGTGCTCGCGCTTTTGATCGCGGCGATTCTTTTTCCGCCTCTAACAGCAGATCCGGTTTCGGAGCTGTCCGTACAGACGAGCGCGAACGTTCTGCAGGCTGGTTCAAACAACACCATCGTTATGAGCATTCAAGGAATCGGTAAGCTGCTGTCCAACCTTGACGTTTCCCTGACTCTTCCACCACCCCTAGTACTCTTCGGAGATAACCACTGGCGTAGAAGCAGCTTCGGTCCCGGTGATTCCATAATGGTGACGTTGATGATCTTTGCGCCAGCATCAGCGGCTGGAAATAGTTACCAGGCAACTGTGAGCGGGCTCTACAAGGAGGCAGGGGAGACAACCTACAGTGAAGAATCGCACACAATAGGTTTCCTTGTGAGAGGTTGGATAGACATTGTGATATACGATATGTCGGTAACTCCATCTCCGACTGGCCCAGGCTCGACGGTAACGATTTCAGGTAGCCTACTAAACCGCGGGATCATAGCTGCGATGTTCACGAACATTACCATCAAACCGGCTCCCCCTCTAATAGTCACATCCCAAAGCGTTTCCTACTTGGGACAACTTGATCCAAATGCCCCTGCTCCATTCAGTCTCTCGGCCAATATTGAACCAACCACGCACGACGGTCGATATGATGCGACACTCATAGTGTACTATCAGGATGATCTTCACATCAACAAGCAGGCGGACATACACGTCGTTATAGATATCTCAAGCGCCGCTACCATAACTCAGACGGGCGTCAGAGAAGGCCCGTTAAGCTCACTGTTAGAGAATACTCAATTTCTCCTAGGATTGGTGATCCTGATAGTCCTTGCTTTGATTTTGGTGTTGACTAGGCGAGGGCGGGCACGTCTTCCAAGCAAGTGATTGCAGTATATCAGGACGAAAGCTATTTATTCGTTCGAAAGGCGCACGTCAAGTCTGCCGGAAAACAAATTGAGAATTTCTTGATGCCGCCCTTGTAGGACGAGGCCGAGTTCTATTGCGTCCGCGTGTCTACTGTTTTCGTACGGCGTGACTCAGGATCCAGAGTCCGATTATTATGGCTACTATTCCCCACCAAGAGATGTCGAACTTGATCCCCAGTATCTCGCCAAGGAGAGTCGCCACGCCCCAGATGAGAACTAGCACGCCGATGAGGAAGGACCAGAAACTCAGTTTCATTTCTTGGAGTCACCTCGCTTTCTTGGCAGTGTGCTCAATGCACACATAGCTGAAACGAGCACTAGGGACATGAGTACTAGGATTGCGGTTGGAAATTCTGGAATAGCTACACTCGCCACTGCTGCATTCGTTGAGAGGTCTATTGTTGAGACCCAGTTGGAGCCAAGATCGGTGACGTAGAGTCTGCTAATCGTAGGGTCAACTGATACTCCGAAGGGTGTGAAACCAGTCGGAATGTTGAGAAGACGGACGTAAGTAGTTGCATCTATCACAAAGATTGAGTTAGCGTCACCGTTTGCGACGTAGATTCTGTTATGAGAGGCGTCAACCGCGACCCCGTACAAGGTAAAACCCACTGCAATGCTGTCCAACTTCTTGTTGGTTGAACCGTCGATTACGAAGATTGAATTGGATCCAAGGCTAGTCACGTAGATGTCGTTTGTCATGGGGTTAGTGGCAACACCAACCGGGAGATAGCCTACGGTTATGAGTGATATCACATCATTTGTAGTTCCATCAATCACATACGTTGAATTCGTCCCGATACTGGTCACGTAGATTCTGTTCGTATTAGAGTTGACTGCAATTCCGAAAGGAGATGGTAACGAAATGGTTCTTGATTCTGTGTTGGTCAAACCATCTAAGACATGGATAGAGTTGCCTCCTAGGTCCGTTACGTAGATTTTGTTAGTTGTGGGATTGACTGCTACGCCTAGCGGTGTATCGCCGATGGAGACGATTGTGACTATCTCATTTGTTCCGTTATCAATCACGTAGAGTGAGCGTGTTCCACCGAGAGCGTAGATTCTTTTGGTAATGGGATTGATTGCTACGCCTCCCGGGTATCTGCCAACTGTAGTACTTGCAGTTACGGAGTTCTTCGTACCATCAATAACGAAGAGCGAGTAAGTTCCCACATCGGTCACATAGATCCTATTCGTGTTGGGGTTCACGTCCACGCCGAAAGGAGAGAAGCCAACCGGGATACTTGCCACAACTTTGTCAGTGGAACCATCAATTGTCGAGACGGAATGAGACTCTTGGTTTGCGACATAGACTTTGTTAGTATTCTCGTTAACCCCAACCCCAATAGGATACCAACCCACCGCAACCTTGGCGATGACGGTGTTCGTCGCACCATCGATGACTGATGTTGAGTTAGGTCCCACACCGGTGACGTAGATCTTGTTCGTCTTGGGGTTTACAGCCACTCCCCACGGAAACTCTACCCCGATCTTGTTCACGACCTTGTTGTTTGAGCCATCAATGACCGAGACGAAATTTGACCCCAAATTCGTTACGTAAACTCGGTTCGTGTTTGGATTAACATCGACTCCGAACGGTGTGAAACCGACACTGATCGTCGCGATTATCCTACTCGTTGCGCCATCTATGACGGAAACTGAATTCGACCACATATTGGCGACGTAGACTCTACCGCTGATGGGATTTACAGCCACACCAGCTGGCAATTTCCCAACGAATATGTTGGCAATTACCGCGTTTGTAGCCCCATCAATAGCATAAGTTGAATTGGTCTTCGAATTGGTCACGTAGATTCTGTTTGTAGTAGGATCTACGGCGACGCCTGCCGGTAAACCATGAACCGGAATACCAACTAGGATGGCATTCAACGCTCCATCTATCACGTAGACCCGTTGAGTCCAGCCGTTGCCGACATATACCCTATTGGTAACCGGATTGACGGCAACTCCATACGTACTAGGACTAATCGCAACGGTAGAAGGATGAGGGCCTACATTAGGTATCGTTGTGGCAGATGTACTCGAGCCACCTCCTATCGTTCCGGCGGTGGTAAATCCGAAAATTGTGAGCACCAGCATCAAGAACACCATAGCGCGATTAACTTGCTTCGAACCTAGAAGCAATGGCTCTCAACTTTGCAGGCATACTTCACGAAGTATCTTGATAAACGCACGGATTTGAGCGCACTCCTTCAGGAAGATCCTCAAGGAAGCTGCGGTTCAACGCGTAGTAGGCAACCGCCATGAATAACCCGATGAGAGCAACTAGCGTCGCAACAATTCCGTAGACCGCAAAGAGTGGAAGATCAACGTAGACGTTCATGAGTTCAATGGGTCTGATACCACTCTGTCCTACTAGGATCATGTATGGATACCTCGCAGCGTCGTTCATCAGTTCCCCAATTGTCGCAACCATAACTGCGAACGGACCTACGGCGAGCGTATACCTTGGGAGCTCTCCAGAACCTTTCTTCACCGCCATCCAGACATTTACGGAAACGAGCACTAGGATGGTGATGGTCGCCAACTTCGTTCCAAACAGGGGCAGTGCATTGAACGTTGAACCGAGGGTGCCCATAATATTCGCAAAAAGGACAGGCACCTTGGCACCGAGGGTCAGAAGATACCAAGGACCTGCTAAGCCTTGGATCATCAAGAAGAGCACTCCATGCCAAAGCCCAATCCAAGCAAACTTCGCATTCAGGTTCCCTCTGATCGCGAAGAATGAAGCGACTATGAAGCCTCCAATCGACATGGCACCCATCCATGTATGAAACGTGAGCGGCAGGTACAGCGGATTGGAAAAGACGGCAATTCTTGCTATGTCCCTGAGGCCTCGAGAAGCTAGTTCAAGCGCGTCAGGATATGTTATCTGAGCGAAGATGTATCTAAAACCAAGAGGAATTCCAAAACCTGAAACTGCCATCACAAACCCGAGAACCGAGTGTGCGGAGGCCCTGATCTTCCCCCAAGTATACCAGAAGAGAGCGATGGAAGGTATCCTGATGAAGATGGATGAAAGAGCGATTAGAATTGGATAGAAGATTATGTCGGTGGCGATTGCAGTTAGCGTGGGGAAGAAACCTGCTAGTAGGACTGTTATGATGGTTCCCCAAACGCCGCTGAAGAGTTCATGAATTATTAGTATCTTGAAGACCCTGCGCGACATAATCTCTAACTCAGGCTCTCCTCTCATCCAAGCGAGAAATCTTGCCATCGCAGAAATCCAACCCGACCCAATGGTGATGTTGACGATAATCACGTGCACAAGGACGGCTATTCCAAGTATGGAGAAGCCCAGAAGTTCGAAGTTGTTCAAATCACTTCAGACCTGCGCCTTTCTTGATGAGCTCGATGAACTTCAGAGGCTTGGACGCAACAATGTACATGCCATATATCCCGATGATAGCCATTGCGAGAAAGGTGAGGGTGAAGAGAGCTAGGACCGCTGGATTGAACGGCACCGACGTGATCAATTCTTCCGGGTAGAGCAAACCGTATACCGTCCAAGGTTTTCGCCCGCCATCGCGTACATACCAACCGAGCGATGCCGTTAACATAGAAGTTGAAAGAATGAGCAATGAAAGAAGGAAAACGACTCTTCCTCGCCCAGCTCTGATGAGAATTCGTTCAGCAATCTTCGATAGGATTCCTACTCTGAAGATGAGAGATACTAGCGCGATCACTGATACAAGTGCCAGCATGCCTGAGGTGATCTTGGAGTAGTAACCAAAATTAATCGTCGCCATCCTTGCTTCTGCCTTCGCGAGATCAGCTAGACAGAGCGATTTCAACTCGATTGAGGCGACTTCCGGGTTGAGACTTGGAATGGTGCCCGAGGCGAGGTCGCCAAGAGTCTTTCCTTGGAGATCATCGCATGCCTCTCTAAAACTGTCAAATCCGACAATCGGATGTTGTGGGTCTCCATATGCCAGGAATCCTATCAAGGGATTCTGCTCAGTACTCGCTGCGGCCTCCATCAACGCAAACTTGGTGGGCTGATTGGTCGCAACAGTCTTCCCCATATAGTGCCCGAAGACCGTGGGCTGTAATAGCAACAGAACAAGTAGAACAGGCAGAAAGGCCCGCAGTAGTTTGAGGTATGTGTCCCTTCCGGTTCTGAAGAACTTGAAGGCATATGCGAAGAGTGCGAAAGAGATGCCAATGATCATCGCAGCATTGACGTTGTGTAGCATGCTTGCTACTGCATAGGGAGAATAGAAAGCCACGAACGGCTCTCTCAGAGTGAGTCCGATCTGACGAGCCAGTTCTGGAGTCTGAATGATCTGTGACGATGACCCAGATATCATCAGGCTGCGAATGAGTTCTGTTTTCAATTTGAGAAGAGCTCGGGAATCTACGGCGCTTAGACTATATTGCGGTAGAAACGGATAGAGATTGGCAGCTAAGTCCGCCGTACCCCAAGGAACGTTCAGCCAACTGTTGACTGTGGTAATGAGAATGCCCGATAATACTGCCATCAACAGGTAGGATGCCATCACAAAGATGCTGGCAACGGGTCGAAGCTTTCCCAATGTCACTGTGAATAGTATTAACAGTACGATCTCTGCGACAAACGCTACGAGTTCAAGGGCGAATGGCATAAGTCCGAAGGTGGCTATAATGAAGATCGAACCAGACCAAGCTTGAACAAGTCCGAATTCGACCAGTGTCCCCGTTATTGCGCCAAGCGCAAAGTTGAGACTAAGCACTCCAGTTGCTGTTCTAACGGCATCATAGTAATCCCGGTCCCGAGTTTTCCACCATTTATACAACAGTCCCATTATTACCCAAGGAAAGCCTAACGAGATCGTCAGGAACATGGCGTGAATGTATATGCCCAAAGCACTCACGAACAACAGCGTGGAGAGATTTCCGTCAACAACCATTTCCTAAAGCCTCGATCCGGAGAACGTGCGCGAATTGTGCGCCCTGATTGGATGCTTACTATTTTAGCAGGTAGTATGTAGGGTATGTAATCCTACGTTCAAGGGATGCTGACCAGGTAATTGGATCTCGATTAGGGATTCGAATCCTTGCCTAGTACCACGAAAGATGTTGGCTTTGAGGCTAGTCACGCTTGCCAAGTCTGCTTCTCGCGATAGAGTTCTTGGCAGCGTTCAATGACAGCTTTGGCTGCTCTCGCACTTTGCCAGCCTATGACTTTGACTTCCTTTCCTTCCAACACTTTGTAAGTCTCGAAGAGATAGGCGATTTCTTTCAAGATGTGTTGTGGTAAGTCGTCCTGATCGTGATATTCGGCGAAACGAGGATCACCGATGGGTACGGCTAGGATCTTGTCATCTCTCTTTTCGCCATCGAGCATTCGGAGAAGCGCAACTGGGCGGGCGGCCATAATACAGCCGGGAAAGGTGGGGTTCGTTACAAGTACCAGTATGTCTAGGGGGTCACCGTCTTCGTCAAGAGTGCGTGGTATGAACCCATAATCTCCCGGAAAATGAACCGCGGAGTACAGTACACGATCCAGAACGATCGCTTTCTTGTTCAGGTCGTACTCGTACTTGTTTTCGGTCCCTTTAGGGCTCTCAACAACGACATAAACGACTTCTGGCGGCTGCGGTCCTGTCTCTAGCTCACGCCAGTAGTCAACCATCCTCTCACTTCCTGGCCCTTGTCCTCGCCGTCGGTAGCACGTAGGTATTATACACAGTGCTCCTCGTTAACGTTCGCTTAATGGAGCCGTAGTGCAGCGATTTTCCTGAGGGGGTATCCATGCACGGTAATTATTTGGGGGACTACTGCTGATGAACACACTGTCAGGAAATGTACGAATTGGTCGCTATTGAGAAGATGCTGAACCCGAAGATCGTGGCTGTGATCGGAGCCACGGAAACCGAAGGTTCCGTTGGGCAAGCTCTAATGAAGAATCTACTGTTTGGCAAGGAACGAAGGAAGATACATCCCGTGAACCCGAACCGAGACAGCGTCATGGGATTGAAGTGTTATCCAGACATAGCCAAAATACCGGATCACGTTGGTCTGGCTGTGATAGCGACTCCTGCCAAGACAGTTCCTCGCGTTGTTGAGGAATGCGCGAAGACTCGTGTAGATGGAGTTATAGTAATTTCAGCCGGGTTTCGCGAGGTAGGCGAAGAAGGAGCCAGACTGGAGGAGCGAATCAGACAGATCCAAGCAAAATATGATATCAGAATCTTGGGACCAAACTGTGTCGGCCTAATAAGACCACATATCGATCTCAACGCAACATTTCTCAGAGATAATCCGCAACCCGGCCAAATCGCCTTCATCTCGCAAAGTGGGGCGCTCGGTTCAGCCATACTCAATTGGGCTGTGAGCGCGAGAATTGGATTTAGCATGTTTGCCTCATTGGGCTCGACACTCGACATTGACTATGGAGATATGATTGATTATCTTGGCGAGGATCCGAACACGCGGAGCATACTCATCTACATGGAGGGTGTCAGCAACGCCAAGAAATTCATGAGCGCCGCGAGAGGTTTCGCGCGAACAAAGCCCATTATAGTAATCAAGGCGGGAAAGTATCCCGCTGGAGTGAAGGCTGCCTCTTCCCATACGGGGGCCTTGGCTGGTGACTATTCGGTCTATGACGCCGCCTTCAAGCGAGCTGGCGTCGTGATGGTTGATGAAATAGCAGACCTCTTCGACTGTGCGAGTGTTCTGGACTCGAGGTTCCTGCCGGCAGGTCCTAGGCTTGCAATTGTGACAAATGCAGGCGGACCAGCTGTCTTGGCAGCTGACGCGATCATCGGCCACGGAGGAGAACTAGCAAGACTCTCCGAAGAAGCTATGGGTAACTTGGATGCGAATCTCCCACCTTACTGGAGCCATGGTAACCCAATCGATATCATTGGAGACGCCGATGTCAAGAGGTTCGAGTTAGCAGTCAGGACGTGCATCGCGGACCCCAACGTTGACGGCCTTCTAGTGATATACACTCCTCAAGGCACTACAGCACCCACGAGTGTTGCAAAGACTGTGGCGCAGATTGCAGCGGGCAGACGGAAACCTATGCTCACCGTCTGGATGGGTGAAGAGGATGTCAGAGAGGCACGGGAGATCTTCTACAAGAATGATGTCCCGAGCTATCCGACCCCTGAGAAAGCGGTCAAGGCTTACATGTATATGTACCGATACAAGAGGAACCTTGATCAACTCTACGAGACCCCTGAAGAACTCCCAGTAGATCTCTCACCGCCGAAGAGTCATCTCAAACTCATGATTCGCAGAGTTCTGAATGAAAAGAGAACAGCACTCACTCAGGCGGACGTGGATCGCATTCTCGACGCCTACGACATTCCCAGAGCTGAAGGTACCCTTGCGAAGAATCCTGAGCAGGCCTCTTTGATCGCTTCGGAGATTGGCTACCCAATCGTGCTGAAGATTGCATCGCAAGACATCCTACATAAGACGGATTTTGGGGGAATTGAATTTGGCATTGACACTGCTCAGAGACTGAAGGAACGTTTCAAGACGTTAATGGAAAGAGTACAGAAAGCCAAACCCGACGCAAGGATCGACGGCGTCTATGTTCAGAAGATGGTCAAGGGTGTAGATTACGAGCTGATATTGGGTTCCAAGAAGGATAGAGACTTTGGCGCAATTATACTATTCGGGATGGGGGGCATTGGAGTTGAACTCTTGAAGGACTTTTCAATAGGTCTTCCCCCATTAAACCAAGTTCTGGCAAGGCGGGTTATGGAGGAAACGAAGATCTACCAAGCCCTCACAAAGGGGCTCAGGAACAAGTCTCCGATTGATATGCGGTCGCTTGAAGAGGTCATGGTACGCTTCTCAAACTTGATTGTAGATTTCCCAGAAATAGCTGAGATGGACATCAACCCGTTGATTGTTTCGGAGGGTAAGCTCTACGCTCTCGATGCTAGGATAATTCTTGACACCAGTGTTCCTGAAGGCGAGACGTATCCTCATCTCGTCATCTTGCCGTACCCCACGAAGTATGTAACGCCATGGAGACTGAAAGACGGAACTGAAGTCATACTTCGACCGATTAGACCAGAGGATGAACCCATAGAGTTAGAATTCATTAGAGGGTTGTCACCAGAGACAAGTCGTTTCAGGTTTTTCCAAGTCATCAAAGATCTTCCGCATGAGGCGCTCGTGCGATTCTGCAATATCGATTATGACAGGGAAATGGCATTCATAGCGGAAACAAGAGAGGGAGAAAGGAGAGTAGAGGTCGGCGTTGCGCGCCTAATCCTAGAACCCAACAAGAAGCAGGGGGAATTCGCTGTTGTGGTAGCCGACAAGTATCATGGAAAGGGCTTGGGATTAAAGTTGGTGGACATGTTGATCGAGGTAGCCAGAGAGAAAGATGTCGAGAGCATATACGGATTGGTCATGGCGGAAAATATCAGGATGATACGCTTGTGCGAAAAGTTGGGTTTCACTAGCCGCAGAGAACAAGAGAACGTTGTGGTTGAGCTGAACTTGAAGTAACTATAGCCAACGGAGATGACATTCCTGAATCACCATCTCGCCCAGCAAGTTATTCGAACAGCAATTCAAGATCGCCGCCAAGTCCTTTTAGAGCCTGAGGCGAAGGAGATCTGCCTCGCTTATGGAATTCCGACGCCGGAATTTCTTCTAGTCGATAACGCAAGTCAAGTAGCGGCTGCTGCAGAGAAAGTCACCTACCCCGTGGTGCTAAAGATAGTGTCTCCAGATATTCTGCATAAGACCGAAGCAGGCGGCGTGCTCGTGAATCTAAAATCGAAGGATGAGGTGGAAAGCGGCTACCATACGTTAGTCAAGAATGCAAAAGCATATTCCGAGAAGGCAAGGATAAGAGGAGTTCTTGTCCAACATATGGTTCCGAAAGGGATCGAGGTAATCGTTGGAGCTCTCCGGGACATTCAATTCGGCCCAACGGTTATGTTTGGACTGGGAGGCCTCTTCGCCGAGGCTCTCAAAGATACATCGTTTAGGCTTGCTCCCCTCAGCGTCCTTGACGCACAGGAAATGATTCACGAGATCAAGGCGTATCCTGTCCTAAAGGGGTTCCGGGGGCAAGCCCCGGCTGATGAGCAGGCAATCATTAGAATCCTCAAAGCCGTATCCGAGATCATGCTCGAAAATCATGCGATAGATCAAATCGATCTGAATCCGGTGATGGTCTACACAGCGGGAGCTAACGTCGCAGATGTTAGGATGATTCTAAGAGGCATTTAACCGCGGGGGAATGAACGATATCCAAGCAAACTAGGGAGTTGAAGTCATTCTTCGAACCAGAGAGTCTAGCGATCGTGGGAGCCTCAGCAAACCCAGTACGAATAGGTCACGTTATGGCCGAGACCATGCTGACCAACCGTAATCAAGGTATCTTCAAAGGTAAAGTGTTTCTCGTAAATCCCAAGCATGAGGAGATCCTCAGCGAGAAATGTTACTCCTCTCTCTCCGCAGTTCCTAGTTGGGTCGAGACAATTGTAATCGCGATCCCGGCGCTCTCAGTTCCACAAGTCATCGAGGAAGCAGGAAATTCCGGGACCAAGGCTGCCATCGTGATTTCGTCGGGTTTCGCGGAGATTGGAAACAGGGAGTTGGAAGAGAAACTTCTTAGCGTCGCACGCAAGTGCGATGTTAGGATCATTGGACCAAACTGTCTTGGAATTTACGATGCGTATACGGGCATGGATACGCTCTTTCTGCCTGAAGTGAAATATCTCTCTGACGGCCGCGAGGTTGTTGCCACACCTCGCCCGAAAGCGGGTTCAATCACTCTGCTCACACAGAGCGGAGCGTTTGGCGCAGCGGCTCTCGACTACATGGCAGGACATGCAATGGGAATTCGATGTTTCGTCAGCTATGGAAACAGATGCGACGTAGCGGAGGATGAGCTGCTTGAATATTTTGGGCATGACGAGAGGACGAAAGTCGTCCTATTATATGTTGAAGGTCTCACAAGAGGTAGAGGACTCATCGAAAGAGCAAAGGATACTGTCAGAAGAAAACCCATCGTCGCCTTGAAGGCAGGTAGAACCCAGGCTGGAACGAGAGCTGCAGCTTCCCACACCGGGGCGCTAGCAGGGTCCGATAAGGTCTATGAGGGTGCCTTTCGGCAGGCAGGAATTATTCGCGCACGAAACGTTGAGGAGTTCTTTGATTTCGCACGGGCCTTTGCCTTACAGCCACCAGGCCAAACGAAAAGCATTGCGATATTAACGAATGCGGGGGGTCCCGGCATCATGGCCGCAGACGCCCTAGAGGAGTCAGGTCTAGATGTGAGACCACTCTCGGAGCAAACTCTAGCCAAGTTTTCTGAGTTCAAAGCAAAGGGACTCCTGCTTCCCATTGTGTCGGGACATAACCCAATAGATCTAACAGCCGAGGCAACAAGTGCGATGTATCAACTTGCCTTATCCACATTACTTGACGACCCGGAAATAGGCGGCGTCGTACTGTTCGTACAGCACCATGCTCCAACAATCTTGGATGATGTCGTCGACCCTGTAGCAAATACTGTGGAACGCCACGGGAAACCAGTCACTGTATGCGACATGGGAGGAGCAGAGATGGCCCAAGCAATGAGGCAGGCATTCGAGAAAAGGGGGTTGCCCTCATACTCAATGCCTGAGAGGGCTGCTCGCTCACTGTGGGCGTTAGTCAATTACGGAAGTTACTTGAAACAACATGGTCCAATGGAACATGGTTCGAAAAATGAACGTCCTGAAGGAGATCCACAGAGAGAGCCTCAAAAATCCCGAATCTTTCCAGCAGAAGATCGCGGATGAGCTCTTCTGGTACCAGAAAAGTGGGCCGGTCCTCGAGGCCATGAATCAGTCTCCATTTGGAAGATGGTTCCCAGACTGGAAAACCAGCATTTCACACAATGCACTGGACAGGCAGATTTCGGGTCCTCTGAAGAACAAGGTCGCCTACTATTCGGAGGGTGAGAATGGCGAGACTCGAACACTGACGTACTATGACCTCTACAGGGAAGTCAACGGCTTACCTCCGGTCTGAGGAAACTCGGGATCAAGAAGGGAGATAGGATCGCAATATACCTCCCCATGATTCCGGAACTTCCAATCAGCATGCTCGCGTCTGCAAGGCTCGGGGCACTTCATTCCGTGATCTTCGCAGGTTTCACAGCGCAAGCTGTGGCAAGCAGGGTGAATGACTCTCGCTCCAAGATTGTTATCACGTCGGATGGAGCCTGCAGGAAGGGGAAGATAATTGAACTGAAACCAATCGCTGACGAAGCTCTCAAACAGACGGCGGGCATTGAAAAGATCGTCGTTGTGAGAAGGTCGAACAATCCAATCACGATGACCGACGGGCGCGATATCTGGTACGACAAGTCCCCAAGAGTCTTAGTGTAGAGAGATCATGTTTCTGAGCCCACTGCTCTTCGAATCTCATATGCATACGGATAGCGGTGGGACCTGTGTAGAGAATAGTTACACCATACCTTTCAACGAGACTCCACCAGTGTCTGCCTGAGGGAAGTCAGGAGCACCTTCATACATGAACGAGGTGACACCTCTCATTAGAGAGCCGTACACGATGTATGTGTGACCGGTTATCCTATGTCCGCGGTGCACCAATAGATATCGTCATCTCTAACATCGAACACGGTCTTAGCAAACCGAAACGGGTGGAATTCTGATCAGTCCACAACCCGGCCTTGCGCTGATTCCATTGAAACCTAGATCAGCAACTCTTCCCTTTGCAGGCGTTGAGGCTGAAGTCTACAACGAAAACGGAGAACCGATCACGTAACGAAGACGATTGGACCAATAGCCGTTCCAGTAACTATCTACTTCGTCAGTAAGTTGCCCAAGAGTCGCAGTGCCAAGAAAGCCTACGGAGAACTTCAAGCCGAAATAAGACAAGCAGGGTCGGCCAAGTAGGATAGAACAGCGAGAACTTGTATCAAGAGGGGATCCATCAATTACTGCAAAGTCTAATATGAAATGCTATCAGCTCTTGACTTGCATAGCTGGGACGGTTTGAGTTCTTTCCATGACACTTCTTGGAGGTTTGTACGTCAAGAATGCGACCACCATTCCTACGATCGAGAGCACGGCAGTAGTCATGAAAGCTAGAGTGTATGACTGAGCTACGCCATAGATGTAAGACGCTATTACTGGACCAACGATGGCCCCCATTCCATACGCAGTGAAGACAATGCCGTAGTTTGACCCCAAGTTCTGAAGTCCGAAGAATGTTGATGTCGCTGCCGGGGCAATCGCCAGCCAACCACCGAAAGTGAACCAGAGGAGAGCGAATGACGCGAGATAAAGTGGCAATGTGGTCGCCCCTGTAGCCATCACTGCAGCTGCGGTGATTATCACAAAAGAAAGGACAGCGATCATTCTAGGACCTATCCTGTCGCATAGGTACCCAAACACAGGTCTCCCTATTCCATTGAAAACGGCGAATCCTGCTGTCAAGGAGGCGCATACTGCTGGAGCTAGGCCGAGGAACTCGCTAGCGTATTTGGCTGCAAGCGAGATTGCGATAAATCCTCCAGATGTTCCGAAGACGTAGGTCAACCACAGTCCCACGAATGTCAGCGTCCTGATCATCTGTCTGGAAGTTGATTCAGTGTACGTGATCACTTTCCTTGCGGCGAGGGCTGGAGGTTTCCAGTTAGGGGAAGGGAACTTCAGTGGCAGTGAAAGGACAATGAGCACTATAGCGAAGGCTACACCCAGGTAGAGAAATGTCTCCAGAACGCCAACAGTTCTTATCAGATGGGCAGCGGTGATCGCGGTTATTAGTGGTGAGAGGCCGAATCCGAGAATTGTAATTCCTGTGGCCAAACCCTTTCTTTCAGGTATCCATTTGCTTGAGACAGCTATCGGTACGCCATAGACAAGGCCCACCCCAACTCCTGCAAGTACGCCGTAGAAGAATAGCATGAATGCCAACGGTTGAGGTGTGTACTCCACAAAGCGGGCAAGCGTCCAACCCAAACCAACAAGAACGGCTCCGCCAAGGGCGGTTTTCTTCGCTCCCAAGACACCCATGATCTTGCCTGCAACAGGCATGGTGAGCCCGAATAATGCGAGGAAGACCGTGAAAGGCAGGCCTGATTCAAATGTCGACCAATTGAACGCCTTCTCTAGAGGTACGCGGAAGACGCTCCAACTGTATACCGTCCCCAAGGCCACATTCATAACGAATCCTATTGGCGGATAGACCCATCTGATTCTGCTCGTCATGAGCCGTCGAGTTGACGGAAAAGGTTCGGCCAATAATCAAGCCGACCAAAGAGTTTCCTATAGGTTCCCATAATCTATTTACCAAACTGGCTCCCCTCAAGCGGAGTTCGTGGAAATATTTTCCCTTAACTAGGAGATAGACCGGAAGAAGATTCAGCGGAGATCGCGAAATTGATATTTTCGCATCTAACTGACTTTGCTTTCCAACATGGGGGTGTAATCGCAAATCTCGGAAGGCTTTTCGAGGAACCGGTTAATCGTAATCTCACCAATCACCCGGCAGTACTTCGAGATCTGCCCAAGGTTCCAGACTATCGTGCGCAAGCTAATAGCCACCACAGGTTCCTTCTGAGCCAGAATTCTTTGGTTCAACCTTCTCTCATCATTCTCTGCTGATTCAACCATTTCAATGACTTCGTTAGAGAGGCCGATGTCTATGGTCAGCAATGCTTTGAGTGATTGCTCTAGGATCTTCATCACCTGACCTTTGAACTTCGCAATATCATTGAGAACAACTTCACTGGGATTCTCCTTGTCCCTTATTGCGAGAACCTCTTTAGCGATATTTTCAGCGCAATCAGCCATCTCTTCAAGGATTTTCGCGATGACCCTATTGCCGGCTATGTGGAGTGATGATTCTATTCCGATCTTGGTTCCGACACTTCTATCGCGAACGGCGAGAAGTAGCTGGCGCGTTATGAGCCAGTATATCCTATCGCATTCTTCTTCCATGTGATTGACTTCAGTCGCATATTCGGCGCGTCTCTCGAGGAGAGCTCTAACTGAAGCGTCGATCATTGATGATATGATAATGTGCAGGCGGCGTATGAGACCATAAATTGAGAAACGCGTAGGATCGACAAAGCTTTGGAGGGTAACATGTTTGAGGGATTGCTCAACGATGCTGAGTCCAGTCAGCCGCTGGGTGGCACCTCGTATCTCATCGAGATGGTTCTTCTTCAGCTCTTCTCTTGCAATGATCTGAATTGTGTCATGTCCTAGGATGTAGTTCCCTGCAATTATGCGGGTGAGTAGGTTGGGCGAAATACAAAGGTCTGCGTTAACGATACAGTTCTTTATTTCTTCTCTTTTCGGCACGGATTCTGGAGCGAGCCTGAGTGAACCGTCGTCCTCCCTTTTTATTGAGACGATGTCTCCGGGCTTCAGTTTCATATCTTCGACCCAATCGCGGGGAAGAGAGACAGTGAGGGTTGAGTACCCCACTCTCTGAACCTTTCTATGTTCCAAACAGTATCCTCAATACTTCAATATAGATTCCTTTTAATAATATACGGTCAATTACAGAACTTGGGAATCTACCTACTCTCAGTAGGAAGGAAGGATACGAGTGTACCCTAATTACTGGCCGTTCAACTCGAAGCGAACAGTTGCTAAGCCTGTGGCGTAAGGTCCAGCGCGAATGAGAACACGTACTCCCCGATTCTCTTGATTCCCAGCTCAATTCGTTCTTCAGGTTCACTTACGAAGGTTAACCTAAGATGTCCGGCACCCTGTGAACCGAAGAACGTCCCAGGGATTGTTACAACTCCTTTCCTGTACAGGAGTCGATTGGAGAACTCCTCTTCGTTGCGGTTCATCTCTTTGAGATATTTCTTCATGTCAACGAAGAAATAGAAGGCTCCATCAGGCCTTGCGGTCCTGCCGGCAGGCAAGTATTTGCTTAGGCATTTCTCCATCAAGTCTCTACGTTTCAGATATGTAGGCAGAACAACTTCGCCTAGATAACGCTCCTTAACACCGTCCTCTAAGAACCGGATCATTGCATACTGACTGAGGGTGTTAGGAGCCAAACTTGTGTACTGCTTGATCTTCTCCATCGCGTCAATTGCCTCTCGAGGCCCAAGTGCGTATCCCAGTCTAAGGCCAGGTATCGAAGCTTCCTTCGAGAAGCTGCCCACTGAGATCACTTTCTCATGCGCCCCCGCAAGCGTGGTAATCTTGGGCTGATTGCTACCTTCATAGACGATGTCGCGATAGGTTGAGTCGTAGATTATCCAGAAATCATGGTCAGAAGCCAAATCGAGTAGACCTTTGACGAAATCGAGGTGAACTACTCTGCCTGTTGGGTTGTCTGGACTAAGCAGGACGAATGCTTTCGTTCTTCTCGTGATCAGAGATTTCAATTGCTCAAGGCCCGGCTGATAGCCTTCATCCACTCTAACAGGCAGTCTTCGCGATCGTGCGCCCGAAAGCTGTGCTGCTTCCAAGTATCCGAGGTATGTTGGGTCAGTGACGATCAATTCCTCGTTCTTATTGAATATCGCTTGGAAAACTGCGAATATGCCCTCTGTCGCGCCGTCCGTCAGAATTATCTCGCTCTCTGCGTCGTACGGGGCTCCTTGGTTTCTCTTCCAGTCCTCAGCGATCAGTCTTCTAAGCTCTAAGAAACCGCGCGTCCCAGTGTAAGCTGCTGTACGTTGGGGGTTCGTTGAAATTCTGCTTACGATCTCCGCCGTAACTTCTCCCGGTGGAGGGAGGCTTGGCGCCCCGCCTCCGAATGAGATCAATTCCCTTTTCTTGTTCGCTTCGGCTAGCAGACTTGCAACGCGGCGGATTGGCGAGATGTGGAGGGCCGAGACTCTGTCCGAAAGCATTACCATCTCGCTTTGTCCTGCCTGCCGGGCTGTGAATATTCTACGTAGGCTAGAACCTTTCCAACTTAGAGTAAATACCCTAAATACGGCAGAGAATAGCAACACATCCTACAAAATACCTCGCGTGTAATCGGAGGCGCGCGTATTGTGTCTGAATTACGTTCAAGGCGGTAAGTGTTATGCGACCGGCGGAGAGTGTCTGCTCGGTCTTAGTGGCCAGTCCGCGAAGAACACTGACATGCAATGTGGACTTCATGGAAATTTTGACGTGTGGGTAACCCAGAACGATGATCTCCTCATAAGTGACATGCAGTTTCCATCATCAGAACCAAAGCAATGCCTAGCTCTGGGCGTCAGCCTAAGGCTGGCGAGGAAAGTTGCTAGGGAGAGAGCACAGAAGCCGGGTGCTCGGATCCTCACGACGAAACGCCGATGCTATCGCTGCGGCAAGTCGTTCTGGATCAGTCAACACAGAAATTCATCGGGGCTCCTTCAATCGGCACGAGGTTACCTATGTCCAATATGCATTCACGGGAAAATTGGAGGGAGCATAGCGAAGAGACTAGGTGTGCTCCGAGACTGGTGCGGCTGAGTCCTCCTACTGCGCAGCCCAACTAGGGATACAGTGAAAAGGCGATTCAGGCTTGATTTCAGGAATAGGATTCGCTCTTGCGAATCTTCTTCCCTTGTTGAGTGCGAATTGATTCAACGGAATCAGGGCTTCTTTCTTTCCTCCGAGAAAGTGCTGGAATGTCTCGTTGAGGGTTCCATCCGTGATTTGCGGAGCGCATAATTCAAGGAATGCTCCGAGCATTACAGTGTTGGCGTACATCTTTGTATCACGTACATCCGACGGAAATTCTCGTTTGAGTTCATCCGCAATCTCCGTCGCTGGGATTGCTAGCTTCTTAACATCGCCCCTGTTCACTTCATCTTCGATCAACGATTGGTTATAGATCAGTAACCCTCCTGGGCGCAAATAGTTGAGGAATTCCATCGAAGGACGGTTCATAATAATCTCAATGTCTGGTTCCTCCGCGATAGGGTTGTCAATTTCCTCATCAGACAATATCACATAGCATTTGGCCTTCCCGCCCCGGGTCTCAGGGCCGTACGAGGGTGTAAAAGCCACGCGCTTGCCCTGAAGCATCCCGGAATATGCGATATAGTCACCAAGGAGAAGTATTCCTTGACCACCATGCCCCGCCACCAAGATCTTCATCTTGCTCATTTCTTTTCCACTCCGAGAACATCTCTGTAAAGGCCCAAGGGATACTTCTTGATCACATGTTCGTTCACGTATCGTTTCGACTCAAGGACTGACATCTTCCAGTTGACAGAACATGTGCTTAGTAATTCAACAAGGGCGAAGCCACCTAGAGCTTGAACTTTGAAAGCGTTCTCCACGGATCTCTTGGCATCGAGCAAGTTCTTGATGGTGTACACCCTGCCCCTTGGGCTTGCGAGTTCCGTCACGACCAAACTTGCGCGCTTAACGTAGGCCGCACCATCTATGCCTCCAAGAAGTTTCGAAACATCGAGTTCGCTGCCGGTGAGCGCTGTGTCTCTTCCGTAGGGTGTGGTCGTTGTCACCTGGCCTTCAAGTGTGGTCGGTGCCATCTGTCCTCCGGTCATCCCATAGATGGCGTTGTTCACAAGGAAGACCGTTATGGGGGTTCCTCGTTTTGCCGCATAAACCAATTCCAGTAGGCCGATCGCAGCGGCATCTCCATCCCCTTGTACCGTGAACACCATGAGTTCTGGTCTGACTCTTTTCAGGCCGGTGGCAACTGCCGGGGCTCGTCCATGAGGAGCGACAATGTGGTCGCAGTTGAGGTAGTTGAATGCGAGAACGCTGCATCCGACGGAGTCTATCATGATGGTTCGTTCGCGAATTCCAAGTTCATCCATGGCGGATGCTATTAGTCGAGTTAGGATCCCGTGCTCGCATCCCGCACAATAATGCGTTAGGTTGTCCGTAAGCGACTCAAGCTTTCCGGCCTTGACTTTGAGTTTGAGTTCGAGTTGGCTCATGCTGCAATCATCTCCAAATGTGTAAGTTTGCTCTCAATCTCAGCTTCCGTTGGGACAATACCGCCCCATTTCCCGAGGAAGTCTACGGCGACTCCATCACCAACTGCTAGTTTCACGTCTTCAACCATCTGGCCTTTGTTCAGTTCCACTACTAAGAACCGCTTCCCATCGGATGCAAGCTGTTTTAGTGCATGGCCTGGGAAAGGCCATAGGGTTATGGGTCTGAACATGCCGACTCTGATGTCTTTCCGTCGAAGCTTGTTCACAACGGACTTAGCAATGCGGGCAGTTATACCGAAACCAACAATCACCTTCTCTGCGTCTTCAGTCAGATAATTCTCAAAGAGGATCTCATCTGCTTGCACCCGCTTGTATTTCTCGTAGATACGGTCGATGTGTGTGTAGAGCTTCTGGTAGTCAAGCTCGAGAGAATTGATTACGTGAGGAGTTCTTCCCTTAGCTCCGGTAAGGGCCCAAGATGAAAGATCATATTCGGGGGGAACGAAATCGGGGAACTCGACATCTTCTTTCAACTGGCCTGTGAAGGCGTCGCCTAGAATCAGAACAGGGTTTCTGTACTTGAAGGCCAGATCAAAACCAAGTCTTGGAAACAGAGCCATTTCCTGTACAGAACTTGGAGCCAACACAATCAGTTTGTAGTTTCCGTGGCCTCCCCCTTTGGTTGCTTGGAAATAGTCGCTCTGTTCAGGTCCAAGATTCCCGAGACCGGGGCCGGCGCGGCAAATATCGACGACAAGAAACGGGAGCTCCATTCCAGCTGCATAGGATAGAGCTTCTTGCTTCAAGCTAAAGCCGGGACTGGATGTAGCGGTCATGGCGCGAGCTCCGCCTGCGGCGGCGCCTAAGACCATGTTCACTGCTTCAAGTTCGCTTGCAGCTTGGAGAAAGAACTTGTATTCAGGGTACTTCTTGCTTCCAAACTCCTTGGCGAGGGTTTCCGGGATTTCGCTTGAGGGTGTTATAGGGTAGGCGAAGTACGCGTTAAGCCCTGCTTCCAAGGCTCCGTAAGCCAATGCCTCATTGCCTTTAACATAGACTCGTCTTGCGTTCATTCTACTCTTTCACCAGAACCTCGCTTATCGCGAAATCTGGACATACCCAGTAGCAGATTGCACAACCTGTGCATGGGCCCTTGCTTCCTTGATAGCTGAATTCTACCGGGTGAAAGCCAGCATGATTGAGCCTAGTGGATAGCTTCAGATTTCCGGATGGGCATGAAACAACACAAAGCTCACATGCCTTGCATCGCTCTTCCAAAACTTTGACCCAAGCTCGCGGCAGGATGACTGTCTCCATCAGTGGTGCGCTGCCTCCTTCCTCTTCTCAACAAAATTCTCGAGTACGTAGCGAAGCACGGAGTAGTGCTGCTCTTCATCGAAAGCTAGCATGTTTAGAAGGTTCTTGAGATGCGGATCTCTGACTTCTGCCGACGCGGATGAGAAGAGCCTTGCCGCTGTATCCTCGAGGTTCATTAGGCGTATGAGCTCTTCGCGGCTTTCTTGAGTCGGTGAAAGTCTTTCCCATCGGTCCGTTTCAACGTACGCGATTGCCGTGTTGAGGACATCGGCGTGTTGCATTGAATCACGCATTAGCTTGGAGTAGAGGAGTTTGGCTATGCTGTGGTTCGCTTGTCTGATCTTCCGCGCGTAAACCTCGATTTCTTCCTCCTCATGGTGAAGCTGCTCTCTCAGCTTCGCCAAGAGGTGCGGATTCGGCATGAATGTTCGCGAAACGTGGCGTGTAATTACTCTTAGCGGTTCTGTTCCTATTCTATGTAGTGTAATTGCAGTGAGCAACGCGAATTTCGGAACGAGTGGTCATTCACCAAATCCTATAGAAACTGATAATGAATTCACGCGAATTTGTGGTACTTGCGATAGAAAGAAACGTCCAATAAGCGCTCGAGTCTAGTGCGTGACAATCAGCGAATACCTTCATTAGTGATCGAATTCACGACCTAATCGCGATGCATCGATGTCAAAGCGGCCAGTCGAGGTGGTAACCTCATCCGAGGGTGAAGTATTCGATATTGAACTCGAACTCGACATTCTTAAGGAAAATCAACGGCTGGCGCTCGAGAACAAGAGTAGACTTGCGGCTATCGGGACCGGAGCGATTGACGTAATGGGGTCGGTGGGTTCAGGGAAGACGTCGCTCATTAGGGCTATGATTACAATCCTGAAGAACACCTATCGAATTGCTGTTATCGAAGGCGATGTGACAACTACTATCGACTCCGAATTGATCGCATCTGAGGGTGTCCAAACAGTCCAAGTCAACACAGGGAAGGAGTGTCACCTAGATGCCAATCTCATCAGAAAAGCCTTGGACCGGTTGCCGTTGCATAGGCTCGATTTGATTTTCATTGAGAACGTAGGCAACCTCATTTGCCCAGCTGAGTTCCCTTTGGGATCGGACAAACGCCTCGTCGTGATTAGCGTCACCGAAGGGCCTTACATGGTACTGAAACATCCCATGATGTTTCTGGATGCGAACGTAGTAGCCATTAACAAGATCGATCTCGCAGAAGCTATGGGAGTCGAACCCGAGAAGCTCGGTCAAGATGTCGCTCGACTCAACCCGAAGGCAAAGACCGTTGCCACGAGCTGTCGAACAAAGATCGGAATAGAGGACGCGGTGAGAGCTCTGGGTCTTGCCGCGCATTGAGGCATTTTGTGATTGCATGAATTCGCTTTCACAACATCAGTAGTCGAGTCGCTTCTTGATCTTGCCAGGCAACAGAACATAATGCGTGTGTTAGAGGTTCATCTCAGAATTGGAAAACTCCGAGCGCTTTCGACAGAACAGGTGAGATTCGCGTACACCGTGCTGACAAAGGGAACTATCTTGGAAGGCTCAAAGCTATCGATCGAGAATACAGATGGACTTCTTCGCTGTGTAAACTGCAGTTATCATGTCAAATTCGATCCGGAAGATGATCCGGCGTATCACTTCGCCATTCCGCGGCTATTCTGCCCTCGGTGTAGCGGCGCTATGACGATCGAGGGGGGAGACGAGTCTCTGATCACGAAGGTTCGCTTACAGGTAGCTCCGCTGAAGAAAACTGAGAGTTCAACAAATACCTAGGCTAACTTCTGGTTGACCTACTAGATTCCAGGCTGCGAGAGTTCTCGAGAGCTCTCGGCCCATAAGGATCTATCTGCGAAATTCTTCGCTTAGATCTTGAAGCAGTTTTGCATGGCGTTGCTCGTCGGCCACTATCTTGGTGAAGTTGTTCCGTATTGATGTCAAGATCCGGACGTGGTTCTTTGAGTCTTCTATGATCTGAGACAATGTTGACCTGATCTTCTCGCTGTCTGTCTCCCGGATCAGTTTGGTGTAGCTTTCGATAATGTCTTCCTCGACAGCCAGCCAGTAGGAGATGTTCTCTTCAATGACGCTGTGGTACCCTGTTTCGACATCTTTCTCGGCTTTGACCGCTTGCTCTACAGTCTCTATGTTCTTGATTATTCGCTCTCTTCCTTTGCCTTTTGCGCTTTCGCTCATAGTGATTCACCATGAGAAACTAAGGCTCTTCACAGCATCCACCGCTGGTTGATAGAGTAGATTCGGGTATAGTCCAGTAACCAAACTTAACGCGATCAGGATTATGCATGGAGTAAGCAGTAGCATCGGTGTCCTCCTCGTACCGTTCCCACCAAGATAGCTGCTAGGTCTAGCGAAGGCAATGACGCGTATCACGCGGAAATAGTAAGCAATGGAGATCAGTAGGTTAAGTAGCATCAGCACGACAGCGACATCTAATAGAATGGATCCGACCGCCAGACTAGAGAGAACGATCAGGAACTCGCTCCAGAACAATCCGAAAGGTGGGACTCCAGTCATCGCCAAGGCGCTGAGCCCGAAAAGAGCTGCCAGAATCGGGCTTTTCCTGCCAAGGCCAGCCATTTTCTCTAGGCTTCTTGTACCGATCTGGAAGGTGACAACTCCAGCAAGCAAGAATAACATTCCCTTCAACAATGCGTGGTTCCAGATATGAAAGACGCTAGCTGAAAATCCTCCGGCAGTCAACGTTGCGATTCCAAGTAGGATGTACCCTACCTGTGCAATGCTAGAGTAAGCCAACAGGCGTTTCAAATCATCTTGCTGTAGTGCCGACAGATTACCAACGAACATTGTTGCAACCGCTGCAGCCGCCAAAATCGGCTGAGCCATAACCGTGTATTGTGGGAGTGTTAAGATTCCTCCGAGTAGGCGAATGAAAGCGAAACTCCCCACTTCAATGATGATCCCGGATAGGAGAGCGCTCATCGGACTAGGTGCTGCTGGATGGGCGTCAGGCAGCCACATGTGTAAAGGAGCTACGGCGGCTTCAACGCCAAATCCCATGAAGATGAGCACTACTGCCAAGATTCCCATAGGCGTCATTCTTGAAAAAACTTTGATGAAAACTTCTATGTTCAATGTACCGGTAAGACCGTACACGAGGGCCATTCCGTAGAGTGCCGTGAGGCTTCCAATCCCGCTCATCAACAGATATTTCACTGTCGCCTCAATTGCTTCCCAGCTGCGTTTGTAGAAAGCCACTAGCCCGTATGCTGCCACACTCATTCCTTCCCATCCAATGAAGAAGGTGAGGAGGTCGCCTGAGATAGTCACTGCGTAAATGCTCAGGTAAAGTAGCAGTATAAGTGATTGGAAGATGGCTGAGTTGCCTTCCCCTGAGAGGTATGCGATCGAGTAGAGGCTGATTAGGATCGAGAGCAGTAAAGCGATGGATGAAATGTAAACTCCAAGTTCAGTTATTGAGATAGTTGTAGCAAGGGCGGTCGGCTCGAGTCTTATCATGATCGATTTATGGCTGGCTAGGACCTGAGTCGCCTGTTGCCAGTTGCTGTAAGCGACGAGAGCGAACGCTACGAGCGCCACGACCCCGCTTACCGCGGAGCGGTGGCTCGTTCTGTTCTTGAGGATCAGATCTAGTAGCAGTATTGAGAAGGCGCCAATGAAGCCAGGAGCAAATGTCGCCAAGAGTATGGTCCAATCATAAGTCATAGGTTCATCGCCACCCAAAGTGCAAGGATCAATAGGACTGCGAGCATTGGCCAGAGGTTCTTCGCTAGAATGCCCGTCTGAATGCTCCTAACAGAGTTCGAGATGCGCCAAAACGGTTTAACGAAAACCGCAAGATATAGTGCATCGAATCCGTAACCTGCGAGGATAACTTGCCTCAAGGTAGCGAGTTCCGGATGCTTATCAGCAAAGGTCTGAGGGTTGGGTCTGCCGAGATAGAAGGCAAGGTAGGAGGGCGTTAGACCGATCAGGATCGCTATTATGGATGCTCCAATGATTGGCAACTCAAAGACGATGTTCTCAGTTAGGCCAAGAAGACCAGTTGCAGTCTCCTCTGTGACCCCTAGGACTAGTACACATATGCTTAGAATCACGAGTGGGATCGTCATAACCCTTGGTGCTTCGTGAAGGTCCTTCTCCTGAGCCACCTTGCTCATTGATCCGAAAAAGATCTTGAAGAGTGCTCGGAACATGTAGAACGAGGTAAGCATCGAGACAAGGAGTACGAGTAGAACTTGGATTTCCAAGTTCGCCAGTGAGAGTTCACTGATGATTAGGTCCTTACTCCAGAAGCCAACGAATGGCGGGACTCCTGCTAGAGCGAGGGTTGAGAATAGGAATGCCACGAAGGTGACGGGCATGCGTTTGCGCAAACCTCCCATGTCAGCCATGTTTCTGCTTCCAAGCATGTGAATTATGGAGCCAGCCGCCAAGAAGCCCAGTGCCTTGAAGAAGCCTTGGCTCATGAGGTGAAATTGGGAGGCAAACCAGCCTCCTTCAGTTCCAGTTCCTAGGGCCGCAAACATTAGTCCTAGTTGGCTGATTGTAGAGTAGGCTAGAACCCTTTTGATGTCCATCGTGACTGTAGCGATGCTCGCTGCGAGTAGAGCAGAGATGACGCCAACCCATCCCACGGCACTTATCCATGTCTGACTGAACGAGAAGATTGAGTAGGTTCTTGCAACGAGGTAAACACCCGCGTTTACCATGGTTGCGGCATGGATTAGAGCGCTGACCGTGGTTGGTCCTTCCATAGCATCGGGCAACCACACATGCAATGGTGCTTGCGCTGATTTACCCATGGCACCGACAAGGATGAGAATCCCAGTGGCTGTAACGATCGACGCAGGAATGAGCCCCTGCGAGGTCATCATGCTCAATTCTTGAAAGTCGATGCTGTTCGTTGTGACGTAAAGCCAGACAAAACCGATGAGGAGTGCTGCGTCTCCGACTCTTGTAACTAGAAATGCCTTCAGACCTGCGCGGACTGCTTCGGGTCTATCATACCAGAAGGCGATGAGGAAGGCCGAGCAGATTCCAACGATCTCCCAAAAGATGTAAAGTTGGAGGAAATTTCCTGCAAGGACGAGACCCGTCATTGCGCCTATGAAGAGGAGAACGAGCGAATAGTATCTAGGGAGTCCTTTCTCATGTCCCATATAGCCCTGCGAGTAGACGACAATCAGGAACCCTAGTGAGTTGACTACAACGGCGAGAAAGGCTGCGAGACCGTCGACGTGTACTGTTATTGTGAAACCGTAGGCTGAGAGCCATGAAATCGAAGACGTAACAGTATGTTCGTTCTCCACTTCAACGATTAAGCTTACCGCCATTAGAAACGTGATGAACACGATAGTTGCGGCGAACCAATCCCGAACTCTAGGCCAGCGAGACAGTACCAGTACAAATGGAATTGCGACGAAAGGGAGAGCCCAAACGAACCATTCGGCGTAGAATATTGTCAATGTGCGAGTCTCCTGATTTCCCACGGGTTAAGGGTTCCATATCTGCGAAAGGCAAGTATAGCGAGCGATAGAGCGAGCGACTCAACGCTTGCTCCGGCTGAGATTGAGAGTACTACCAGCGATGTCGAAAATAGTGTGAGCTGACCGTTCACGAGTCCTCCCGCAAACAACGCAAGGTTGACTCCCCATATCATCACTTGGAATCCCATAATCATCTTGACGAGGTTCTTGGTGGTGACTATTGTGCCGAATCCTGATACGAAGAGGATGGAAGCGAAGACTTGCAGTAGCTGCTGATCATTCACTTTCCTGCTCCTCCTTCACGTGAGAACAGATTCACAACGCCGAGCATCGCTGCGGCTACTAGGATAACGACGAGCAGCAGGTCCCAGGATCTTAGGGTCCAGAGAAATACCAACGGGTTGTCGGGCTGAACCGCCAACCTCGAGAGCTGAAGTGGCTCCTCCATTCTGTTTGGAAAGGGTTCGAAATTCGAAACGAGTAAGACGAGTGGGATGGCTGCCAGAGCCGAAAGTATCATCCCAATGAAGTTCTCCTTTCCCAGCTTGTCGGCCTGACTTGGGGCCTGGACCCCAACTATCATCAGGATAACCATGAATAGCACTGAGACGGCCCCTGCGAAGGTTATGATGTGGAATAGACCTGCAAACGCTGCGCCATAGGTCATGAGCAATACACCGAAAACTATGCTCGAATAGAAGAGCAGGATTAGCGACCAGACAAGTCTGCGGATCATGAGCGCGATGATTGTAACCCCCACGAGCATCGTTCCGAGAACGAGTGTACTCTCGTACGTCACCTTACGATCGCCTTCGTCATGATCAAGTCTTCTTTGTGGGGTGTGGCCAGTTCGAATTGCTTGGTCATCTCAAGTGCTTTGAAGGCACAGTTGTCTACGCATTCTCCACAAAATATGCAAGTGGCCAGTTCGAAGACCGGTCGCTTGACCGGGAGCTCCCGGTCTCCAACCCGCCGCGTCCCAATATCTATCATCGTGATAACCCCGGCGGGACAAACCATTGCACAGACTTGGCAGCCCGTGCATTTGTCAGGGTCGATGTCCAGTTTCCCGCGGAAGCGTTGTGGTAGCTCCACTTTCTGGTAGGGGTAAGGTCGAGTGCTAGGTTTCTCGAGCATTGTGCGGAACATTTCGGGAATGGCTGCGCCGGCTCTCCTACGTGGCAACTAATACTCCTCCGTGAATCAAAATAAGAATGATGGCGACCTGCGCGAGGCTTAGGGGCGTTAGGGTTTTCCAGAACAACTCAGTTGCTTGTCCAATTTTTATTCTAGCCAGTGCAGTCTTCAGTACGAAGATTAGGAAACCGACTACCATGAGTTTCGCCATGAAGTAGATGAAATAGACCAACCAATCGGGTAGAGCGATGTTCAATTCGGGACCAAGACCGCCACCCAAAAAGAGGGAAACCGCGAGGGCCGATCCGAAAACGTAACTCACTTCCTTCGTAAGCTTAAGAAAGGATAGAGCACGGCCGGAGAATTCGGTCAGCCAGCCCGCAACAATTTCCGTCTTGGCGCTTGGAATATCGAAGGGGGGTTTCTCAAGTTCCGCCATTAAGGCCACAATGTATACCGTGAAGGCCAGAGGCATCACTACGATGTTCCAAACCCTAGCTTGGGAGGCAACTATCCCTTCCACGGATAAGCTCCTCGAATAGACCGCTGCCGTAATGATTGCGAGGACCAGCGGTATCTCGTAGCTCACATACTGCAAAACCAATCTTCCTGTCGCGACGGTTGTGAAGCTGCTTGCTGAGGAGTAACTGAGAACAGCCACGACGAAAGCCGCGTAGGCTAGGAGAAACAGGATCGCTAGGAGGTCGAAGTCGAAGCCTGCAATAGGCTTCAGGCCCAGGATTGGAATGAAAAGCATCGATAGAAGTGGAGCAAGGAAGTATAGGGCGGGCGCAAACAAGAAGATGACTCTGTCCGCATGGGATGGTATCACTTCTTCCTTGAAGAGTAGTTTCAGGAAATCCGCCAAAGGCTGAAGTATTCCCGCGGGTCCCGTAATCTTGGGTCCGATTCTTCCCTGCATTCGCGCCGCAGTCTTTCTATCGAGCCAATCAAATAGGAATCCCATCCCGATCGTGAAAAGTACGCCTGGGAAGACTATCGCCTGCAGGATTTCAGGGATCATCTCTTCTTCTTTCTCTCCGGGAAGTAGTAGTTGATCCCGTACTGCCTCAACTCTTCACCGGACCAAGTCCAATGCTGGTTCGTCTCGGTATCTAGGAAGGACATGCGATCCATGCAACCGAAGCATGGATCGATCGCTGTCAGGACTACGGGTACATCCGCGATGGTTTGTCCCTTCAATATCTCCAAGGCCGTGGGCAAGTTCGCCATGGTGGGTTGTCGAGATTTGACTCGTTCGGGAGTCCGGCCTCCCCCAGACTTGACGTAGTAGAAGATTTCGCCTCGTGGCGCCTCGCTGTGCGAGGAATGCTCGCCGGCAGGGATGACCGGCGGTATCTTGACTCTGATGGGGCCGTCGGGCAGATGCTTCATTGCGTAGCTGACCATGTTAGCTGAGACTATCATCTCATCAAGACGTAATTTGAGGAGCGCATGTACGTCTCCCTTGTTGCTGGTCACTATATCGAAGGGTACTTCATCATATGCGGCGTAAGGATCGTTCAGTCGAATATCTCGCTGCAACCCCACGTAACGGGCCATAGGCCCGACCGCACACAACTTCTCTGCTGTGTCCGCGCTAGTCCTCCCTATGTCCTCAGTCCTTTCCAACATCGTCTCTTCTGTGTCCACTATTTCTTTGTAGTAGTTGGCTCGGTCTACGAGGAACTTCATCCTCTCGATGATTCTATCTTCCATATTCTCAGGCATGTCGCGCCTGACGCCGCAGATAGCGTTCATTGACTTGTGGATCCGGTTGCCTGAAATTGCCTCTACCAGATCAAGGACGATTTCGCGGTCACGCCAGACCCACATGAATAATGTCTCGAAACCTGCCCAGTGTCCCATCAAGCCTACCCAGAGGAGGTGGCTGTGAATTCTCTCCAACTCCGCGATGATTGTACGGATGAATTTTGCTCGTCTGGGGACTTCATACATCGTTAGGCCTTCAACGGCCTGTCCATAGGTCAAGCTGTGCACGAAACTGCAGATTCCGCATGTTCTTTCGAACATGTACATATTCTGAACCCATGGACGCATCTCCGCTGCTTTTTCCAAGCCTCTGTGAACGTAGCCAATTCTCGGAACCACCTCAATGATCCTTTCGCCTTCAAGAATCAGCTTGAAGTACTCAGGTTCCTTCAAAGCGGGATGGATGGGACCGAAGGGAACTAGGTTCTCTGCCGAGTACTTCATTAGACCCGCCGATTCTTCCCTATGAATCGGCGTACTATTTTCGAGACTCACTTCCGTTCCACCTCCAGTTGTAGCCGCTTTCGAATTTCAGCAGGCTTCGAGGTTTTCAGGAGGGGCGGCGGCAGATCTGTCGGCCAGTTATCCGGCAAGAGGAGTTTCTTATCCATCCAAGGATGACCTTCGAAGGTTATACCGAGCATGTCATGAACCTCCATCTCGTACAGGATTGCGCCCGGGACAATATCCACGATTGAGACGGCAGTGGGTTTGGCCTTCGGGACTAATGTCTTCAAATGAATAGTCTCC
The DNA here is from genome assembly GCA_964598845.1 of uncultured Candidatus Bathyarchaeia archaeon. GTDB lineage: Archaea > Thermoproteota > Bathyarchaeia > 40CM-2-53-6 > 40CM-2-53-6 > FEN-987. Next base: position 5,556 of record CAZRDM010000001.1, on the reverse strand, counting down.
CTCTCACGCCAGAAATGGTAGATGATGCCAATGTTCTGGCCAAGGTCCAGACCTGTGATTGTGGAGAGATGCCTTATGCCGGCATCCTTCACTAAGCGTGACACGAGATTCTTGAGATTGTTCTGGTCGATTTCGATTATCGTTTCGCCTTTCCTAAGCTGGACAGCCTTCGTTCCAGCTTCTGCGGCGAACTTTTCGAGGCGTTGAAGAATGACTTCGATCATTTCACTTCTCCCAGCAGTTTCAGTATGCCGTACATGATTGCCTCAGGTCTCGGTGGGCAACCAGGAATGAACATGTCAACTGGGATCACGTCTTGGACTCCCTGTCCGACGTTGTAGCAACCCTTGAAGACGCCTCCAGCAGCAGCGCAAGCTCCAAGTGCGATTACACGTTTCGGTTCAGGCAGCTGTTCGTGAACACGTCTCAATCGGTCCTTCGTCTGCGCGTTCACAGTGCCCGTTACGACTAGAACATCAGCATGTCTTGGACTCGGGACTAGGACAGCTCCGAATCTTTCAATGTCATATCGTGGTGTGAGGCTGGCGACGAGTTCAATGTCGCATCCGTTGCAGGAGGAAGCGTTGATATGGAAGACCCAAGGTGAACGTTTTCTGGCCCATCTGGCTACTTGCTCAAGCAAGCTCAGCACCTCCCATACCCACAAACCAGACCATCAGTACGAACAGGGAGAATCCTCCAGCTAGTGTGAAGAGAAGAGGCCAGAGCAAGCCTCGTGCACCAATCGAACTCGCGAGGAGGAGGCCTACAACTTCAAAGGCCACGAAGAGCGCCGCGTAGACAAAAAGTTCCGAGTGGTATTTTCCGCGCTCAGGGGGAAGTTCTTCTCCACCGGAGAATGGTTCAAACTTTGTTCCACTTCCAGCTGATGTCTTGCCTAGCCTTCCTACCAGAAAGTAGAAGGCCAAGACGAAGAGGATGACCGTCCAAATTACTGTGGCGAGTTCTACTGTGATCTGCGTTGCTATGCTCCTCCCATAATTATTCGCTTCATGAAATCCTCAATCGCCAAGGCTGTAGAGCGAACCTGAGGCGACAATGTCTCGCCAAAATCTGAATTCTTGGTCTGAATGGCCAAAACCCAAACATGACTATCAGGTAGCAACCGTTCGGCTAGGAGTCTGAGTGGGAGTCCGTGAGTCGTAAAGAACGCGTAATTCGTTTCGATCACGGACACCAACCTTACTTCACCCGGTTTCGCGCCCAGTTCACAAGCGTCAATAAAGACGACATGCTTGGGTTTCAAACGTGCAAGTTTTGCGATTATAGACTCCACATCGCTCTCAGCGTCATAGGTCTCAATGCCTTTGCGAAACTTCGAATACGCAGACTTGGAGAGTCTCTTCGCAATGAAGCTACCCACGTAGTCGTCGCAGCGCAGTCGGTGGCCAACACCGACAAGAGCAACCACGTTATGTGTTGACGCATTTGTCAACAAATGTCCGAGCTTGGTTTGCCATTCAGTCGGTCCTTGTGAGAACGTCCCGGCAGAACCGTGTCTCTTCGGGGCTCGGGTTCTGCTCGGTTGCGTAACCACTCCCAGTTCCTTCCGTCGCATATAGATTGGTGCTCCGTCTATATACTTCGGCGGCTAATTTAGGTACGCGCAAATGGTCTACATAGAATGCCGACACAATATATAACAGACCTATACGCCGCATGAAAACCCGCATCACACCGGAGTATATTGACGTTCCGATCTTAGGAGATTCGATTTGGATATTAGAAAGGTCCAACGCGTCGGCCATTCGACTCTCACAGTATCGTTACCCAAGGATTGGGTTAGACAGGTAGGCCTGAAGCAGGGGGGCGTCGTCACCCTCCGCCTGTCGGAGTTCGGCGAGCTAATTCTCACACCAGGCAGCGATGCCGAGACAGAGGAGACCACCGTCTGCAAGATCAATGTTGACGCGTGTAAGGATAGAGAACTACTTACTAGAATGATCACTGGAAACTACATAATCGGACGAGATACAATCATTGCCTCCTCAAAGAAAGAACTCACACCAGAGCAACTTACTGAGATCATAAACTCGACTCGTAGACTCAGTGGTCTGGGGATAGTGGAACAATCTCCACAGGAAATTGTTATTCAATGCTTTCTGGATCCCTCGAAGTTCCCGATCACAGGGCTGCTCTCGCGCCTACATAGGGTTGCAATTTCTATGCAGGAGACCGCGCTGAGAGCCCTGATGCATCGAAAACCATCTGTGGCCTTGGAGGTTTTGGAGCTTGAGAATGAAGCCGACCGTCTCTACTGGTTGATCTTACGGCAGATTTTCCGGGCGATCACGAGAATCCCTCTCTCAAGACATGTTGGAATAGAGTCAGCAGCTCATGCCGTCGGCTACCGCGTAGTATCAAAGTACTTGGAGGAGATTGCCGATTGCAGCGAATCAATTGCCAACCAGATACTCTCGATTCCGGAGGAAAATTACAAACAGTACTCTAACATATTCGACGAACTCTCTGAGTTTAGCGTTGAGGTTGGCGGCATATCAAAAGAAGCCATGGATTCGTTCAGTATGCAGGACATCGGTCTGGCGAATCGAATAATCGCTCGGTCAAAACATGCGGAGGAGACGGAGAAGGATCTAACGAGCCAAATTCTCTCGAAGGTTCAGGATCGAAAAGTTGCTATGGCGTTAAGAGGCGTTATGTGGAACTTGGCCGAGATCTCTCGTTACAGCAAGATGGTCTGTGAAGTGGCGATCAACCGCTATATCGAGACCAATAGTGAAATTTGTCAATTTTGGAAGGAGCGAAAACCCGGCGGAGACACTCAATATCTCAAGAAGCTCGTTGCCTAGGAGAACTCTTGAATCTAAGTTCGATTTCCATCAATATCACGTGATGCTCTTTGCGGAGCCTTTGTAGTGGCTCCTGAGGATTGCGAATGGAATCGCCCATATCTCTACGTACGTAGATCAAGCTATCTCAACCCCGTAGCCATGGCGTTGAGCTGCTCAAGAGAATCCTTTGAAATCTAAACTACAACCCGCATAGACTTCGCTTGAGTGGACGTTGCTTGGAAGCGATAGCATGGTGAAGAATCTCCTCAAGGAACTAGAGGAGGAGCATGTTATTGCGGAAGTTGCAGGAAAACTGATTCTCGTCGACCATGCTCTGTTCCGGATTGATAGGGGTGCAGTAGGCTTGATCGCGGTGGAAGGCTCGCCCAATTCGGACATCTTCTCATCTATAAAGAACACAACGCTACTAGGGGGGTCGGATGTTCACTCGGCCAACATATGATTACTACTGTCTCCCGCACCCATACATGAAAGGACGCATTATCGTGTTGCCCGCAGGAGAATCAAATGCCCAGCAGTCTCTCGGCTACGGTGGTCTAACCAACTTCGTCATCGTATTGACAGGCAGAGATGTCATCGCTATCACCGCATTAGGGGTCGTTGCACTCGTTGCGCTCTTAATGATTTTCACAAGATCCGGTCGGAAGAGTCACAAAGAACACTATCAATCGATTTCATTTGGCGCAGGCTGAAGTAAAGCGACTCAAGGGTCAAGGTCTACACATCTAGATAGATGTCGGGTCCTTGTAAGATCACTTTGTAGGTTTTGAGAGGTTTCGTAGCTGGTGGGCTCAGCGCTTCACCGGTGTCGACCTTAAACCGGGAGAGGTGAAGCGGGCAGGTAATAATATCTTCCATGAGGAATCCGTTAACAAGTTCCGCATATTCGTGTGTGCATATGTCCGAGACGGCGTAGATCTTCCTCTCGACATTCACGAGCAGAACGGTTTCCCCATCAACCTTTACCGCCTTCTTGTCTCCAGGCTGCAACTCAGATAGGCTGCTCACTCGTACAAGTCTCCCCATCTTCCGCGTCCAACCATATGCTCTTTTAAGGAGGGTTAGCCCCGGCTTGACCGGACTGGAATCCACTAAGACTACTCTCCCATTAGTTATACCGATCGTAGAAACTGGATGCTTCTAGTTTCCTCCCCCTACGGGCTATTCCTTGTTCCCATTACGATCACGGGGACCAACGGAAGGAGAGCTGCAAGAACTAGCCATCCCGAAACCACGACTGCCAGTCTCAGAATAGCCCAGCGAAAGGCCAGTAGGAGTAATTCATCGTAGACTCGGAGAGATGCCGCGAAAACAAGCACGGCGTCGGCGATGAGTGTCAGCTTCTCTTCCCTGAATCTTCTTCCTAGGAGACCGGCAAGAATCACGGTTTCATGGGCCAGTATCATAGTTCCAACAAATCCGATGGCCAAGGCGTGAATGAAAGGATCGTAGAGATTCAGCCTATATTGGCTCAAGGAATAGGCTACCGCCAAGAGGATTCCGATTGGGCCCCGAAAGTACGCAACGCGCACATGAGTCGCGACGTAGCGCTGCAAGGGGCTCCGGAGGTTCAATGAGGGTCTAGCGATCTGATTCTCCGCACTCATGACCCAAAGGAATGTCATCAGGAGCAGCAGAGAACCTGAGAGGAAGACTAGATTTGACCAGCCTGAAAACTCCCGAATAGAGCTCATCGCAAATAATCCTACACTCGCACACACGGCTGCGAACGCAAAGCGGAACCGTGTCGCGCCCAAGGTTGTTGAGATGAACCTGGTCATTTCAACTCGCTCACCCAGTATGAACAACACGGGGAAGGAGAGCAGCAGGATGAATCCCATGTTCGCTATGGGAAGTCCGAAAGGTGAAATCGTCGCGGCGACTAGTCCCAAGACGGACAGCATCATGAAGTTGAACGGAAGTTAGACCTCACTATTTCTCTTCAGGAATCGCAGAGTCAGAAGGAAGATGACGCATCCAGTGACCAATAATGAAGCACCCAGGAATCTTAGGGTCGGTGGACCCAACGTGTAGCCTACGATCTCAGCTATGACACCAATGAAAATCATCCGCACCATGATGTTGTGCATTCTGAGTTTCTTGGCACCCGGAATCCATGCGACGCCAACCAATCTCCCGGTCATTATGATTCCTCCAAGAAATCCAAAGACCATTATGATGGAATGTAGCCCGTAAAGCATCGCGAGAGCTCCATTGCCGAGAAAGCTCGAACTCATGAGTCTAAGGATCCCTAGAACTACTGCGAGTAACATGATGGCATTGAGAGACTCATGAATGCCCTAGTCTTTCCCACTGGACGCATGGTGAGACCTGTCAAATCAGGGTCTTGGGCCATAAGGCTCTCTTCATTGGAAACGACTTGACTGCGACAAGTGCAAGTCTTACGTCGATTTCGTGCGTTTTCGTTTCTCCTGCATGAGCAGGCGTTTGGCAATATCGGGAATATCTGTTGGCTCGAACATGTTAGGGGAACTTGTAATGCTCCAGATGTCTAAGCAGGAGTTCTCAAAGAAGGGCTCCAATTGATTGGAACCGGGCTGCGGAATTGGCTCCCGAAACGACGAGATGGTAGGTCTTGGGAGTCAAGCTTTTTTCAAGATCGCCTTTATGTGTGGGGGTATGTCGGGCTCGTAGGATACGCGGAGTACCCAGCGCATCAAATCTCTCTCCGTAACAATGCCGACTAGCTTGTTTCCTTCAA